>MIEI01000031.1 GCA_002095305.1 Pantoea brenneri | reverse complement strand
GTTGCCTTCTACTGCTACGGGGCAGAAACAGTCATATGAAATACGCTCCCTGGTCATGCAGCTTTCAGGTGCAGTAACCTGAATTCAACAGGGCTGAGTCCGTTCAGCCGCAGTAACCTGAATTCATCAGGGCTGAGTCCGTTCAGCCGCAGGCTGATTCGCTCATGGTTGTAGTAGTGGATATAGGCGTCAATGGCCTCTCTCAGCGCAGGAACGCTGCTGAATTCCTCCAGACAGAAGCATTCAGATTTGAGCGTGCCGAAAAAGCTTTCTGCCATCGCGTTATCGAGGCAGTTGCCCTTTCTCGACATGCTCTGCACAACACCTGCCGCCCTGAGCCTGTCCTGATAAGCCGTCATCTGATACTGCCAGCCCTGGTCAGTGTGCAGTACGGGCGCATCTCCCGGCGTCAGCCGCATAAATGCTTTATCAAGCATCGTATCAACCAGCGCCATCACGGGCCTTTCCGACAGGCTGTATGCGATAACCTCGCTGTTGAAGGCGTCAATCACCGGGGAGAGGTAAAGCTTTTCACCGTTAACCGCGAACTCCGTCACGTCACTCACCCATTTCTCGTTGGCGCTGCTGGCCGTGAAGTCACGTTGCAGGCGGTTAGGGGCGATTTTACCCACCTGACCTTTCCATGAGCGGTATTTTCTGACGTGGATAACGGCGCGGAGCGAAAGCTCGCCCATCAGGCGCTGAACTGTCTTGTGATTAATGGAGCAACCGCCGTGCCGGAGCGTCAGCGTTATCCGGCGATAACCGTACCGGCCGTTATGGTGGAGATAAATTTCAAGGATTCGTTCTTATAGAGTCTGGTGCTTATCAGTTTTCCTGAGAGCGCAGAGGTTATGGTAGAACGTGCTTCGCGCCATGCCAGCCGCCCTCAGAAGGTCATTCAGGCCGTGCTCCCGGCGCAGTTCCTGAATGATAAGGGCTTTTCGGTGCTGAAACTTACCGCTGTCCAGCCCTTCGGCTCTTTTAAGCAAGGCGATTTCGGCGCGAAGGTAGCGCAGTTCGGCCTGAGCGTCAGGGGAGTTATCGCATGGTGCTGGCGGGGAGGTGATGTCTTTATGCATGGGTTCCGGCTTTTTCGGTCTTCCGCGTTTCAGGCCTGAGAGCGCCCCGGCTCCGGACGCCTGAAAGCGTTTGACCCACTGGTAAACGGTGCTCTCATTGGGAAGGTTAAACTGAGCGGTGGCATCGCGAAGCGAGAGTTTATCATTGATGACGGCGCGGACAACCTTCAGCCGGAACTCAGGAGTGTAGTCACCCGTTTTCCATGTCAGCCCGTCAATGCTGTGCTGCTGCCATGCGGAAACCCAGCGGCGAACCGCCGTGCGGCCCACGCCAAAACGGTTAGCCGTCTCACGATAACCATCCCTGCTGTTGAGATAATGCGTGACAACGGCGAGCCGTAATTCAAGGGGAAACTTAGGACTGCTCACTGAACTGCACCTTAATCAGTCGGGTGTCCAACTTTTGGGGTGCAGTTCAATCGTCGGGCTTTTTCATTACTTAACGCATTTCGCGCAGTGTTGTCGCTCGATGTGCTGGAAGAAATCGTTGCCTTTGTCATCGACCAGGATAAAGGCAGGGAAGTTCTCCACCTCAATTTTCCAGATCGCTTCCATACCCAGTTCAGCATACTCCACGCATTCCAGACGCTTGATGCTCTGTTGCGCCAGTACCGCAGCCGGACCCCCGATGCTGCCCAGGTAGAAACCGCCATGTTTTTGACAGGCATCGGTAACCTGCTGACTACGGTTTCCTTTGGCCAGCATAATCTTGCTGCCGCCGTGTGCCTGCAGCAGATCAACATAGGAATCCATGCGGCCAGCGGTGGTTGGGCCGAGTGAGCCAGAAGCGTAACCTTCAGGCGTTTTGGCCGGGCCAGCGTAATAGACCGGATGATCTTTAATGTACTGCGGCAGGCCTTCGCCGTTATCGATGCGCTCTTTCAGCTTGGCGTGCGCAATATCACGCGCCACGATGATGGTGCCGCTCAGCGACAAACGCGTGGAGACCGGGTAGGCCGACAGCTGTGCCAGAATCTGCTCCATCGGACGGTTGAGATCGACATGCAGTACTTCGCCTTCACCCTGCTGACGCAGCGCTTCAGGAATCAGACGACCCGGATTGGCTTCCAGTTTTTCAATCCAGATGCCTTCGCGGTTGATTTTGGCTTTGATGTTGCGGTCTGCCGAGCAGGAAACGCCCATGCCAATCGGACAGGAAGCGCCGTGGCGTGGCAGGCGGATCACCCGGATATCATGGGCAAAATATTTGCCGCCAAACTGCGCGCCAAGGCCGAGTTGCTGCGCGGCTTCCAGCAGTTCCTGCTCCAGCTGGGTATCACGGAACGCCTGGCCGTGCTCATTCCCTTCGGTTGGCAGGCCATCGTAATAATGTGTGGAGGCCAGCTTAACGGTTTTCAGGGTGCTTTCTGCCGAGGTACCACCAATCACAAACGCGATGTGGTACGGCGGGCAGGCAGCGGTGCCGAGCGTGCGCATCTTATCGACCAGATAATTTTTCAGCTTGCCTGGGCTCAGCAGCGCTTTGGTTTCCTGATAGAGATAGGTTTTGTTGGCTGAGCCGCCGCCTTTGGCGATGCAAAGGAACTTATATTCGTCGCCATCCACGCTATAGAGATCAATCTGCGCCGGCAGGTTGGTACCGGTGTTGACCTCTTTATACATATCCAGCGCCGCATTTTGCGAATAGCGCAGGTTATCTTCGATGTAGGTATTATAGATCCCCTGTGACAGCGCAGCTTCGTCGCCACCACCGGTCCAGACGCGCTGGCCTTTTTTACCCATGATGATGGCGGTGCCGGTATCCTGACAGGTCGGCAATACGCCTTTGGCAGCGATTTCGGAGTTTCTTAAAAACTGCAGAGCGACATATTTGTCGTTATCGCTGGCTTCCGGATCGTCAAGAATCGAGGCGACCTGCTGCTGATGCGCCGGACGCAGCATAAACGAGGCGTCATGAAACGCCTGCTGCGCCAGTAATGTCAGGGCCTGCGGCGCAACTTTCAGCACTTCCTGGCCTTCAAATTCGGCGACGGAAACGTGCTCACGGCTCAGCAGATAGTATTCGGTATCCTCGTGGGTCAGAGGAAAGGGGTTCTGATAGAAGAAAGGTTTGTTCGACATTTTTTCTCACTTAATGACCAGCTGAGCCGTCGCTTTCAGGCCGCGAGGGTCAGCATCATAGGCGAATTAATCGTTTATTATATTTACCCGCCGCCGGGAGGGCGGCGGGTAAGACGTGGAATGGTATCTTATAACGCGTTGATCTGCATGTTGTATCCGTCAGAACATCCACACCATCCACGGATAGGCAATCAGCATCATCGACACCAGGAAGATGGCGCCGAAGATGGTACCCAGACGCCAGTAGTCTTTGGTTGGTAGATAACCGCTGCCGTAATAAATCGGGCTGGGTCCGGTACCGTAGGGGGTAATGATGCCCATCACACCCAGTGAGGTACACAGCATCAGGCAGAAGACCGGCATGTTGATGCCTGGAATTGATGCCGCGATGGTCAGCATTGCCGGTAACAGCGCGGTAGTATGCGCGGTGGTACTGGCGAACAGGTAGTGCAGCAGGAAGAAGGCGATTAACAGCACCACTGCGGAAACCTGCGGATCGTATCCCTGCAACAGCATACCGCCTTCTTTACCTAACCAGGCGATAAAGCCGACCCGGGCCAGGCCATCAGCCAGTGCCACCAGGGTGGCGAACCAGGCAAAGGTATTCCAGGCCGCTTTGTTGCTGGTGATGTCATTCCAGTTCAGTACCCCGGTCCACAGCATCAGAATAATGACCAGCAGCGCCGCCATAGCCGGTTCAATCCAGGCGGTAGCGAAAATCCACATCAGCAGGGCGCAGACCACAAACACCAGCAGCAGGATTTCGTTGCGGGTCAGTTTGCCCAGTTTTGCCAGTTCAGCGATGGCCCATTTCGGCACTTCGTCATTCACTTTCACTTCAGGCGGGTAGAACCAGTACGCCAGCAGCGGCATGGTCAGAATCAGTAACACACCCAGCGGCAGGAAGGCGAGGAACCACATGCCCCATGAGATATCGAAACCGATCACGCTTTTCACCAGCGCCAGTGCCAGCAGGTTCGGGGCCAGCGCAGAGAGAAACATTGAGCTGGTGATACAGGCGGCGGTGATGGCAACCCACATCAGGTAAGAACCGATCTTACGGGCGCTTGGGTCGTTAGGTTTAGAGCCGTAAAGCGGCGGCAGGTTAGCAATGATTGGGTAGATAGTCCCGCCACTGCGCGCGGTGTTTGATGGCGTAAACGGTGCCAGCAACAGGTCGGCAAAGGTGATGGCGTAGCCGAGCGTCAGGCTGCGGCGACCGAGATATTTCACCAGAATCAGCGCCAGTCGACGTCCAAACTGGGTCTTGTCGTACCCGGCGGCGAACATAAAGGCACCGAAAATCAGCCAGACGGTAGAGTTGCCGAAGCCGCTTACCGCCCACTTAAATGACTCACTGGCGAGTTTGAATTTCGGGTTCGCCAGCTCCGCCGGACTGAACAACAGGAACTGACTGAACAGGGCGATGACCACCACGCCAGTCAGACCGATGACCGCGCCCGGTAATGGCTCAAAAATCAGCCCGACAATCACGCCAACAAAGATAGCGAAGAAGTGCCACGCGTAAGGTTCGAGTCCGGCGGGTACCGGCACCAGCAGCAGGAGCACTGCGACCAACACCGGTAAGGCCAGCATGATAGCTTTCTTTTTTCCAGCCGCAGCAGGGGCTGCTTTTGGAGGTTCATTCACAGCTGAGAGTGGTTTCATAGTATTTGTCTGCAAGTTGAGAAGAATGCGATTTGCGCCCCGGTACTTCACTGACTGCTTTCTTTATTATTCTTTATGACGTGAATAAACCGTGATGCCTGAATGTTTTTTGACTCATCGCTGCTAAAAACAGCAGCGTTATAATCCGATGTGAATATGATGCGATTTCTGAAAATATAGATTTTTGATCCAGATCAATAAAATTAAATGGTTATTCCTGATTTTTAACATTTATTTTTAATTTATATCCCGCTACCGGGCGCAGCACCCTTTCTGTGATCCAGATCGGCAGGCGGGAAAGCTATGAGCTGGCTAGTCTATGACATAACTTGTTGATATGCAAGATGTTGTTTTTAATGTAAACGAAGGGTTGATTTTTGGTAACCCTTGGTTAACAATTAATATAACTTCACTTACCGTTTTCGGCAAATAAAAACTCTAAATGGTTTAAAAGTTTAAAAAGTAAATTTATCGCTTATATAAGCAAAGAAAATGGTATATTTAGGCCATGACATCGGACCACTTAATTAAGCGATACTTTGCGTCCGCTAAAAATTTCCAGACTTTTAAATCTTGGAGTTTATCGCATGAATACTCTCACCCCGATTCTCACTCCCCTGACGCTGCCTAACGGTGCGGTGCTTAAAAATCGATTAGTGATGGCACCTATGACCACCTGTACCGGTTTTTATGACGGCACGGTGACCAGCGAGCTGGTGGAATATTATCGTGCCGCGCGGGCAGCCTTGGTACCGTCATCGTCGAATGTTGCTTTATCGACAACCGTGGTCCGGCTTTCCCGGGCGCGATTGCCATCGACAGCGACAACAAAATTCCTGGCCTGAAACGCATTGCTGACGCGATAAAATCAGAGGGATCGACCGCGATTCTGCAGATTTATCACGGTGGCCGCATGGTCGAACCGGAGCTGATCGGCGGCAAAACGCCGGTCGCCCCGAGCGCAATCGCTGCACCGCGTGAAGGCGCAACCAAACCACAGGCGCTGACGGCTGAAGAAGTCGATACCATGATCACCAAATTTGGTGACGCGGTGAACCGTGCGATTAAGGCCGGTTTTGATGGGGTAGAGATTCACGGCGCCAACACCTACCTGATCCAGCAGTTCTACTCACCGAACTCTAACCAGCGCGACGACAAATGGGGCGGCAGCCGCGACAACCGCGCCCGTTTCCCACTGGAAGTGCTGGAAATCACCCATAAGATGGCGGAGCGCTTTGCGCATAACTCATTCATCATCGGCTATCGCTTCTCGCCGGAAGAGATTGAAGTACCCGGCATCCGCTTTGACGATACGCTCTATCTGCTGGAGAAACTGGCGGCACGCGGACTGGATTACGTCCACTTCTCGGTTGGCCAGCTGCTGCGTCCGTCGATTGTGGATACCCAGGATCCTACTCCGCTGATCGAAAAATACATCGCGATGCGCTCGCCGGTGCTGGCCAAAGTGCCGGTGATTGGCGTCGGTGGCGTGGTGAATAAATCGGATGCTGAGATGGCGCTGGAAAAAGGCTACGATCTGGTGGCAATAGGTAAAGCCTGTATTGCCTACCCGAACTGGGCCGACCGCATCATCAACAACGAGCATCTCGATCTCTATATCGACAGTAACAAACGTGAAGAGCTGAAAATCCCGGAACCGCTGTGGCGCTTCTCGCTGGTTGACGCGATGATCCGCGACATGAGCGAATCGGGCCGCAAATACAAAGCGGGTGTCTATCAGGAGAAAGTTGAAGCTGAAGCACTGAAGCTGAAAATCAACGTCACGCTGGATACCGACCGTATCACCGACATCTCACTGGTGCCGGATGACACGCTGGACGTCGACTTCACCACCACCTTTGAGAGCCTGCGTAACCGTATTCTGGTGGCAAACAGCCCGCACGTGGATGCGATCACCGGTGCGACCACCCAGAGTGAAGCACTGAAGAAAGCGGTTTCGCGCGCCCTGACCACCTCCAGCAAAGAACATGTGATTGAAGAGGGCGGCAACCCTAACGCACCGCAGAACTATGATGTGGTGGTGGTAGGCAGCGGCGGTGCGGGCCTGGCGGCAGCGATTCAGGCGCACGATGAAGGCGCGCGCGTGGTGATTATCGAGAAGATGCCGACCATCGGCGGTAACACCATCAAGGCGTCAGTCGGCATGAACGCGGCGGAAACCCGCTTCCAGAAACTGAAAGGCATCGAGGACAGCAAAGAGCTGTTCTATGAAGAGACGCTGAAAGGCGGCAAATTCAAAAACAACCCGGTGTTGCTGCGTGAGTTCGTGGACCTGGCGCCGGAAGCGATTGACTGGCTGGCCGACCACGGCATCGAACTGAACGACATCACCATCACCGGCGGTATGAGCATCGATCGTACTCACCGTCCGGCGGATCGTTCAGCCGTTGGCGGATTCCTGATCAGCGGGCTGGTGAAAAATATCAACGCCCGTAATATTGAAGTGCTGCTGGAAACCTCTGTCGCTGAAATCCTCTACGAGAACGGCGCGGTGACCGGCGTGAAAGTGGTCGATGAGTACAATGACAGCCGGATCCTGAATGCGAAAAGCGTGATCGTGGCGACCGGCGGCTTCAGTGCTAACCGCGAGCTGGTGGTGAAATACCGTCCTGAACTGGATGGCTTCGTCACCACCAACCACAAAGGGGCCACCGGTAGCGGTATCGCCATGCTGACCAAAATTGGTGCCGGCACGGTCGATATGGGCGAAATCCAGATTCACCCAACGGTTGAACAGACCACCTCGTATCTGGTGTCTGAATCAATCCGCGGTGGCGGTGCTATCCTGGTCAGTCAGGCGGGTGAACGTTTCTACAACGAAATGGAAACCCGTGACAAAGTCTCGGCGCAAATCATTGCTCTGCCTGAGAAGAGTGCCTGGATTGTGTTTGACGAGCAGGTGCGGATGAATAACAAAGCGGCCGATGAATATATCGCTAAAGGCTTTGTGGTCAGCGCGCCGACGGTCGGTGAACTGGCGGTGAAACTCAACATGGAACACCGGACGCTGGAAGCGACACTGGCCCGCTACAACGGCTTTGTCATTCAGCAGAATGATGAAGACTTTGGCCGTCAGACCGCGCTGCGTCATCCGCTGAGCGAAGGTCCGTTCTACGCCATCCGTGTTGCGCCGGGCGTCCATCACACCATGGGCGGTGTAACAATCGACACCACCACTGCGGTGCTGGATAGCCAGCAGCAGGTGATTAACGGTGCCTGGGCCTGCGGTGAAGTGGTCGGAGGCATCCACGGCGCTAACCGCATCGGCGGTAACGCCGTCGCTGATATCATCATCTTTGGTATTCTGGCGGGCGGTAACGCGGCAGCTTACGCGAAACGGTAATCGCTCTCTCCGGCATCCGCGCTCAGCGGATGCCGGTTTCCTTGCTTAAAGCAGAGTCGCCTATGTTAACTGATGCGCGTGTCTATGCTTACTCCGCGGTTCTGATGGGTTCGCCCATTCTGCTCAAACTGTTCGAACACAATGAAACCCTTGCCGGCCAGGTCTTCCGTCTGATTAAACAGCAGGAGAACCTGTTCACCGTTAACCGTTCCGGTTCTGAAGTGATGGCGATCAATCAGGCGGCGGGCCAGCATCCGGTGGTGGTGAGTCAGCCGGTATTCGATCTGATTGCCTGCGCTCACGCCGTCAGCCTGTTGCCCGACAGCCGTTTTAATCTGACCATCGGTCCGCTGGTGAAGTGCTGGAAAATTGGCTTTCAGGGACACAGCGTGCCGCCGGCAGAGAAGTTACAGGCCTGTCTGGCACTGACCAATCCGCATGATGTGATTCTCGACCCGGCGTCGAACAGCGTGATGCTGGCGAAAGCCGGGATGGAAATTGATCTCGGGGCGATCGCCAAAGGCTATATCGCCGATCGGGTGCAGGCGTTTCTGCGTCAGCAGGGAGTGAACAGCGCGCTGATTAATCTGGGCGGTAACGTTCAGACGGTCGGCTCACCCGAAGAAGAGGCGTCACCCGGCTGGGCGATTGGCTTGAAAAAACCGTTCGGCACGGCGGATGCGCTGATTGGGGTGATTCACGTAGCAGATAAGTCGGTGGTGACTTCCGGTATCTATGAGCGCTATTTCGAACTGAACGGCGTCTGCTATCACCATATTCTGGATGACCGCAGCGGCTATCCGCTCGATAACGAACTGCTGAGCGTGACGGTGATCTCCGACCGTTCGATTGACGGCGATATCTACACCACGCTGCTGTATGGCATGGGCGTGGAGAAGGGTATCGCCTGCCTCGCCGATTCGCCCGCTATTGAAGCGATTTTTGTGACCCGCGACAAGCAGGTCATCTGCTCGTCACAACGTCACTTTTCTTTCAGTCTGCTGGACGCGGATTACCGGCTGGCTTACTGACAATATTGCTTCAGCAGGGTGTGATATTCCGGCTGCAGACGATAGCGATAGACCGGCCGGCCGGTAACGCCGTAGTGAATGCTGGTGAACAGGATATTAATCTGCGCCAGCCAGATCAGGTATTTCCGGCAGGAAACGCGCGAGATATTCACTTCTGTTGCCAGTTCATCGGTGGAAAACTCGGTGCCCGGATGGGCATCAATCCACAGGCATAAGGTGCGCAACGTCTGTGGCGTCAGGCCTTTAGGCAGCCGTTTCTGCTCACTGGCGCCCGGTGGATTGCCGTGCAATAGCTGATCAACATCCGACTGCTGATAAAACTGATGATTATCCATCAGCGCTTTTTTCTGCCGCCAGCCGGTCAGCGCTTCCTCGAAGCGGGCAAACTGGAACGGTTTAATCAGGTAGTCCACCACACCGTAATTAAGCGACGTTTTGATGGTGGCCGCATCGGCGGCGGAAGAGATGATGATCACGTCGACCGGGCGTCCGGCACTGCGCAGTTCGGGCAGCAGGTCGAGACCGTTCTCCTGTTGCATATAGATGTCCAGCAGCACCAGATCGACCTGCGAATCCGACTGGAGTAACTGCTCTTTGGCCTGCTGTAATGTCGAGGCGGTGCCGCAGCAGGTAAAACCGGGGATCTGACCGATATAACAGCGATTCAGCTCGGCGACCATAGCATCATCATCGACAACTAAGACATTGATCATTCGACTTTTCTTCCTCTCTCCCACGGGAGTTGCACTAAAAATTGGGTGAACACACCCGGCTCCGACTCGACGCTGACATTACCGCCCAGGCTTTCTGTCTGCTGTTTAACCAGGAACAGTCCCACGCCGCGATCGTCTCCTTTCGACGAGACGCCTCGTTCGAAGATGGCGGCGAGCTGCGACCCATCAATGCCGGGGCCATCATCACTGACTTCACAGGCCAGCCAGCCATTCTGATAATGCAGCATCAGGTGGATTTCCCCTTCGGTTTCCGGGTCCAGCGCTTCAAGGGCGTTTTCAATTAAATTACCCAGCACGGTGATCAGCACGGCGCTCTGTTGTTCGCTGCCGCAGTCGGGCAGGAAACTGGCTTCATCAATAATCAGCTGATGCCCTTCATCATTCGCCCGGTTGATTTTGCTTAACAGAAAGCCCGCAATGACCGGCGATTTGATCTTCTGTAACAGCGAACCAATCTCAGTCTGGTAGTTGTTCGCCGTCTTAAGAATGTACTCTTCCATCTGCGCATAGTTTTTCATGTGCAGCAGACCCAGAATGACATGCAGCTTATTCATGAACTCATGGGAGCGTTCACGCAACGCATCGACATAGTTTACCATGCCGTCCAGGCGCTGCATTAGCTGGCTAATCTCGGTTTTGTCCCTGAAGGTGGTCACCGCGCCAATAATCCGCTCGCGGCTGCGCACCGGCACGGTATTACTGATCAGAATACGCCCGCCGATGGTGAGTTCCTGATCGTGCCAGGCTTTGCCCTGGTGCAGCGCATCCTGCTGGTGGCTGTGCAGTACGCTCTCTTCCGGCAGGCTATCGCCACTCAGTGGCATTTTGCGGGTAGTCTCGTGCAGCAACTGTTGCGCGGCATGGTTTATCAGGCTGACGCGGGAGTGCTCGTCCACCGCGATCACCCCTTCCTTAATCGAATTAAGGATCGCCTGGCGTTGCTCAAACAGGCTGGAAATTTCATGCGGTTCCAGCCCGAGCAAAATGGTCTTCAGCCGTCTGACCAGAATATAGATACCCAGCAAACCGACAATACCGCCAAATAAGCCGGTCCAGACGATGTTCCAGCGGCTTTTAGCGATCTGCGCCGCCACGTCATTGAGTGAAATCCCGATCGCCACCACGCCAATCTGCTGATGCCTGTCGTCATAAACCGGAGTGAACACCCGTAATGCTTCGACCAGCACACCGTGATTGACCGCAACATTTTCCCGGCCAGCCAGCGCCGGATTGAGATCGTCGCCAATGAAATGTTTGCCGATCGCATCGGGATTAGGATGCGAAAAACGGATGCCGTTCATATCGGTGACCACCACAAACAGCAGATCGTTGCGTTTGCGTGCCGCCTCGGCGACGGGCTGTATCAGGTCGCGACCGTCAGGACGGCGCAGTCCACGCTGAAGCTCGGGACTGTCGGCCACGGTGCGTGCCACCGCCATCGCTTTATCTTTAAGATGCGACTGGGCAAAATTATCTATCTGGATGAAATAGAGCAGATGGACGCACAGCAGGACGGTAAAGATCACCGCCGTCATCATCAGTGTGGTCAGCGTGCTGAGTTTCATCGGGCGTTTATTCACGGCATATCTTTTTTGTGATTGGCTTTTCATCGGTGTTCAGCGCGGGTGAGTGGTTCGCCAGGAAACATACGCTAAGACGCTGCACGCGTACAGGTTTAGCCGCGTATGCAGCAGGAAAAAACGGTCAGATTATTTGCCTTAGGGGATTGAATAATTCAAAGTGCACCTTTAATGTGAGGTTAAAATAGTTAGTAAATTTCGTATGCCTTTTGTAATTAAATTAAGGCTAAATGGCTATTTTTAATTTTATAACTATTTTCGCATTAACTCATAAATAACATTATTTTAAACTTTGAGGACTTTTTTTAACCAGTACGATTAAGTTAACTGTAGATTGCGAAATGATTAAATCAACAAAAGTTATCCCTGCACTTTCCCTCGCGGCATTGCTTGTTTCTTCAGCGCTTCATGCTGAAACTTCACCAGAGAAAACCGACGTACTGTTAATTGGCGGCGGCATCATGAGCGCCTCAATGGGCACCATGCTGGAAGAGTTACAGCCAGGCTGGAAACAGATCATGGTGGAAAAACTGGACGGCGTGGCGCTGGAATCCTCTAACGGCTGGAACAACGCCGGTACCGGTCACTCTGCCAACATGGAGCTGAACTATACGCCTGAGCGTAAAGATGGCTCGATTGACGTCACCAAAGCGCTGGAAATCAACGAAGCCTTTATGGTGTCTCGCCAGTTCTGGACCGCACAGGTTAAAGAAGGCGTGTTGCACGATCCCCGCAGCTTCATTAACTCGACACCGCACATGAGCTTTGTCTGGGGCGACAACGTCGACTTCCTGACCAAACGCTACGCGGCGCTGCAGAAAACCGCGCTGTTCCAGGGCATGAAGTTCTCTACCGATCATCAGCAGATCGCGCAGTGGGCGCCACTGGTGATGGAAGGACGTGATCCGCAGCAGAAAGTGGCCGCGACCTGGACGCCGGTCGGCACCGACGTTAACTACGGTGAAATTACCCGCCAGCTGATCGGCAGCCTGAAGAAAAATGATAACTTCAGACTGGAAACCTCATCCGAAGTGACGGACTTTAAACGTAACGGCGACAACTCGTGGCACGTCACCATTAAAGACGCTAAAAACGGCACTGAGCGTGCGGTTGATGCGAAATATGTCTTTATCGGTGCTGGCGGCGGCGCGCTGAAGTTACTGCAGAAAACCGGTATTCCTGAAGCTGAAAACTATGCTGGCTTCCCGGTGGGCGGCTCGTTCCTGGTGACAGAGAACAGCGCGATTGCCGATCGTCATCTGGCCAAAGTGTACGGTCAGGCTTCTGTCGGTGCGCCACCGATGTCGGTTCCGCATCTGGATACCCGTTACCTGGATGGCAAGCGCGTGGTGTTGTTTGGACCGTTCGCCACCTTCTCAACCAAATTCCTGAAAAATGGTTCCCTGTTTGATCTGCTGAGCACCACCACCACTCACAACGTGATCCCGATGACCCACGTTGGGATGGATAACTTCGACCTGGTGAAATACCTGGTGGGTCAGGTGATGCTGACTGACGATGACCGCTTTGCTGCGCTGAAAGAGTACTATCCGGATGCGAAGAAAGAGGACTGGAAACTGATTCAGGCCGGTCAGCGCGTACAGATCATCAAAAAAGATGAAGAGAAGGGCGGCGTGCTGAAACTGGGCACCGAAATTGTGACCGATCAGCAGAAAACCGTTGCTGCACTGCTGGGTGCCTCACCGGGTGCCTCAACTGCGGCCCCAATCGCACTGAACGTGATGCAGAAACTGTTCCCGGAAGAGTTTAAGTCAGCCGAGTGGCAGGCGAAGATTCATAAAATGATCCCGGGTTACGGCCAGAAACTGAATGACAACGTTCCGTTGCTGCAGCAGGTGTGGAATGACACCGCGTCAACGCTGCAACTGACCACGCCGCCGGTGATCCATATGGATGACAATGCGCCAGCAGCACCGGCTGCGCCGGCTGAAAAATCGGCCGCATCACCGCAACACGATATGGCGCTGTAATCATTGCCTGATCGTCAAAAAGCCCGCGCCGGTTACCCGACGCGGGCTTTTTTTATTCCTCTGGCAATCGCGATTACTCCGGCTTATTGCCTCGCCAGCCCGCCCAGGGGTCCTCTTCGGGCGCAGGTGCCGCCTGCGTTTTCTGCTGCAAAGACGCCAGGTAGAGTGCTTCGACTTCTGCCCGCGCCCACGGCGTACGGCGCAAAAACTTCAGGCTCGATTTTACGCTGGGATCGCTTTTAAAGCAGTTAATGTTGATGCGCTTACTCAGCTCAGACCAGCCATACTGTGCCACTAAGTGGTTTACCTGCATCTCGAGCGTCACGCCGTGCAGAGGATCTTTTGAAGTGTGTGCGTTCATGGTTTATCCGCCCGGTTCAGTTAATTGCGCACATCCTGACGATCGTCGCGCCGGAGTGCAAGTCCCCCGGACGAAAAAGCCGGCTAACCGTACTCTGGCGCGGCGTTTTGTGGCTGAGTTAACGCCGACCACAGATGCCCGGGCAATTTATCAGCGATTGTGCTAATCATAAGCGATTGATGCCACGACAAAAAGGATCACCTGCCATGTCCGACGCCGCTGATAAGCTGCTCAGTTCCGCCAGCCGTAAACGTGCCTTGCTGGCCGGTTCGGTGGGGAATTTTATTGAATGGTATGAGTTTGCCGTTTACGGCTTTCTCGCCACCCTGATTGCGCAGAATTTTTTTCGGCTTGAGGGGGAGTCGGCGCTGACCGGAATCTTACTGACCTATGCCTCGTTCGCCATCGCCTTCTTTTTCCGTCCGCTCGGCGCGATTATCTTTGGCCGGATGGGCGACCGCATCGGGCGTAAGCCGACGCTGATTTTTGTGCTGATTATGATGACGCTGGCGACCACCGCCATCGGGCTGGTACCGACCTACGCTACCCTGGGCGTGCTGGCTCCGCTGATCATTACCGTGCTGCGTATTCTGCAGGGGCTGTTCGCGGGCGGCGAATATGGCGGGGCGGTCTCGTTGATGACCGAATTTGCGCCGCGCGGTAAGCGTGGGCTGTTCGGGGCCTGGCAGTCGTTTACCGTGGCGCTGGGACTGCTGGCGGGCGCAGGCATTGTGGCGCTGCTGTCACTGCTGTTAACCCCGGAGCAGATGCTGGCGTGGGGCTGGCGTATTCCCTTTTTCCTCGCGCTGCCTTTAGGTGCGCTGGCGCTCTGGCTGCGGGTGCAGATGGAGGAGACCCCGGCGTTTATCCGGCAACAGGCAGAACCGGCGGCCGGGATAGTTAAGGCCAGCCTCGGCGCGACGCTGAAAACTATTCTGCTTGGTATCTGTCGGCTGATGGTGTGGTCGGCCGCCGGCTATACCTATCTGGTGATTATGCCGACCTACCTGCAGGCTTCGCTGCATACCGGTTTTAATCAGGCGCTGCTGATTGCGGTGATCTCGAACCTCGGCTTTGCCGCGACCATCATTCCGGCTGGCATACTGAGCGATAAAATTGGCCGCCGCGCGGTGATGGTGACGGCGGCGGTACTGCTGCTGTTGCTGGCGCTGCCGCTGCTCAACGTACTGCAGGCGGCGAGCAGCGGTCTGGGACTGAAGGCGCTGGTGGTGTTTATTGCTGGCGGGATAGTCGGACTGCTGGCCGGACCGGGACCGGCGATGCTGGCGGAGATGTTTCCTACCCGCGTGCGGTATACCGGTCTGGGGCTGGCCTATTCGCTCTCTAACGCGGTCTTCTCCGGCTGTGCCGGGCTGATTATCACCGGCTTAATCAGGCAGACCGGTAATCTGGATATTCCCGCCTGGTACGTGATGATCACCGCGGTGATCAGCATTGTGGCGCTGATGACCCTCAACAAAGATGACCATCTGCGGCTGCTGGATGAGCCGCCATCGCGCTAAACCGGCTGTTGCCGGCATAAAAAAGGCTCCCGTGGGAGCCTTTTTAACAACCGGTAACTTACACCAGCTGCTGTGCAGTGGTTTCCACCAGGGTCAGCAGGATCTGAATATCTTCCAGCGTGACGGTCGGATTCAGCAGCGTCATTTTCAGACAGGTGACGCCGTTGAATTCGGTAACGCCGACGTTGGCGCGGCCAGACTCCAGCAGGGCATCACCGATACGCTGATTCAGCAGCGCGATTTCCGCGTCGCTGAGGTGCGCCAGATGGGCCGGGCGATAGCGGAACAGCACGCTCGCCAGCTGCGGCTGCATCACCAGCTCCAGCGCGGCCTGCTGCTCAATGTACTGAGCAACCTGTTGCGCCAGCGTCACGCCGTGATCGATGATCGCGGCATACTGTTTCTGACCCAGCGCTTCAAGACCCATCCACAGTTTCAGTGCATCAAAACGACGGGTGGTCTGCAGCGACTTCGACACCAGATTCGGCACGCCCTGCGCTTCATCAAACTCTGAATTCAGGTAGGCCGCCTGATAACGCATCAGCTCATAGTGACGCGCCTCTTTCAGCAGGAAAGCGCCACAGCTGATGGTCTGGAAGAACTGCTTGTGGAAGTCGAGCGTGATGGAGTCCACCAGCTCAATCCCATCCAGATAGTCGCGATACTGTTCGGACAGCAGCAACGCACCGCCCCAGGCCGCATCGACGTGTACCCAGATCTGCTGTTCTGCCGCCAGCGTGGCGATCTCGCGCAGCGGATCGATCGCACCGGCATCGGTGGTGCCTGCGGTCGCAACAATCGCCAGCACCTGCTCGCCGTTGGCCTGAGCCTGGGCCAGCTTGTGACGTAAATCGTCCAGATCCATGCGGGCGAAGCGATCGGTTTTAACCAACGTCACCGACTGATAGCCAAGGCCGAGCAGCGCCATATTCTTCTGTACCGAGAAGTGCGCGTTTTCAGAGCAGAAGACTTTGATCTTTTTCAGATCGCCGGTCAGGCCATCCTGCTGTACCGAATGTCCCTGACGGGCAAACCAGGCATCACGCGCCAGCATCAGGCCCATCAGGTTGCTCTGGGTGCCGCCGCTGGTGAACACGCCAGCGTCGCCAGGCTGGTAACCCACCTGAGTACGCAGCCACTCGATCAGCTTCATCTCAATGATGGTGGCGGAAGGTGCCTGATCCCACGAATCCATGCTCTGGTTGGTGGCGTTGATCAACACTTCTGCCGCCTGGCTGATCACCAGGCTTGGGCAGTGCAGGTGCGCCACACATTGTGGGTGATGCACTGACAGGCTGTCTTTCAGGAAGTACTCGATGGCGCGCTCAATCGCGGCCTGGTTACCCAGGCCCTGAGGATTGAAGTCCAGCGTAATACGTTCACGCAGCTCAGCGACGGTTTTGCCTGATACATCTCAGGTTGTTCCAGCCACTTAACGACCGCCGCGCTACTCTGGGCAATCGCCTGCTGGTAGGCCTCGGTGCTCTGTGCTGAGGCCGCCAGAATCGGGTTTAACCGGGACATTGCATTCACTCCACTCAAACTGGTTTCACGCCAGCTGACAGCAGGGCGTTTTCAAATTTATCCATAAACACGTCCAGTTCTGCATTGGTGATCAGCAGGGACGGCAGCAGACGCAGCACGCTACCGTGACGACCGCCACGCTCCAGAATCAGGCCGTTTTCGAAACATTTCTTCTGTACCAGCGCCGAGAGTTCACCATCGGCCGGGAAGCTGCCCATGTGATCGGCGGCTTCGTCCGGTTTCACCATCTCGATGCCGATCATCAGGCCCAGGCCGCGCACGTTACCGATCACCGGATAACGCTGTTGCAGTTCGCCCAGTTTGCCTTTCAGCCACTCGCCCTGCGCCGCCACTTTGTCAGCAATGTTATTATCTTTCAGCAGCTTCAGGGTGGTGAGACCGGTTGCCATCGCCAGCTGGTTGCCGCGGAACGTGCCGGTGTGATGACCCGGAGACCATGCATCGAACTGTTTCTTAATGCCGAGCACCGCCAGTGGCAGACCGCCGCCGACCGCTTTGGACATTACGATGATGTCCGGCTCAATGCCGGCGTGTTCAAAGGCGAAGAACTTACCGGTACGGGCAAAACCAGCCTGCACTTCATCGAGGATCAGCAGAATGCCATGTTCCTGGGTCACTTTACGGATGCGCTGCAGCCACTCCGCCGGCGCCGGGTTAACGCCGCCTTCACCCTGAACCGCTTCGAGGATCACCGCTGCTGGTTTGCGCACGCCGCTCTCAACGTCGTTGATCAGGTTTTCGAAGTAGTAGGTCAGCGCTTTAACGCCCGCTTCACCGCCAAGGCCCAGTGGGCAGCGATAAAGATGCGGATACGGCATGAACTGCACTTCCGGCATCATACCGTCGACGGCTTCTTTCGGTGACAGGTTGCCGGTCACCGACAGCGCGCCGTGGGTCATACCGTGATAACCCCCCGAGAAGCTGATGATACCGGAACGACCGGTATGCTTTTTCGCCAGTTTCAGAGCCGCTTCAACCGCATCCGCGCCAGACGGACCGGTGAACTGCAGGCAATATTCTTTGCCCTGGCCCGGCAGTAAGGAGAGCAGGTACTCAGAGAACTCATCTTTTAACGGGGTAGTCAAATCGAGCGTATGTAACGGCAAGCCGCTGGTAATGACATTTTGAATACTCTGCAGAACGTCTGGATGGTTATGGCCCAATGCCAGCGTTCCGGCACCGGCAAGACAATCAAGATATTGATTATTCTCGACGTCAGTGATCCAGACACCTTGTGCTTTCGCAATCGCGAACGGCAATTTGCGTGGGTAACTTCGAACGTTTGATTCAAATTCAGCCTGACGGGCTAAATAGGTTTCATTGTTTCCGTTTAAGGTCTGCGCATTCAAACTATCAATACGGACTTTATCCGTCATCATATCTCTCCTACAACCGGGACGGGTGTAACGTCGCAGTTGAATAAATGAATAAAAAAAGTAATGGCTGTAGATAAAACGCGGCCAATATATTGGTTTTTAAGGTCCGACTCAATGATTAATTTTATCGCCGGTTTACGGATTATTTGCTTTGTTTATCAACGGCTTGGTTGCTTTATGAGCGTTTTTATCAGCCGGGATCTGTTCAGGGGCTTTTAATAAAGCACGTAAAAACACGGATTTACCCGGTTTCATGGGCTGGCAGTAAGGGATAACCAGTTGTGTAAACAGCTGTTTCGGCGGGAAAACGCTATTCGAAAAAGCGCCGCTAAAAAAAGAAAAGCCGGCATTATTGTCGCTTTGTCGGGCGGTTTAAATAATCGCAGTCAGCCAGTCAATTCGTTAAAATATTAAACCTTTTATTAACAATTAATTAAAAATGACCCACTTTGCTGGCGTTAACCGCAACGGTTAAAAGGACGTTATCCGCGCATTTGTCCGACAAAATGATTCAAATCGTCCAGTGCTTCACCGGCTTTGGCTGCGGAAGGATTGATGGTCAGCAGATCGGCATAGCCATTGAGCATGGCACTCAGCTGTCGTGCGGTGCGTGCCACATCGGTTACGCGCAGCGTGCCGTTTTCGACCTCAGCAGCGATGAGACTCTCCATCAGCCCCTGCCATTTTGCCGTCATCTCTTCCGCCAGCGCCGCATAAGCCGGATTATGACTCGCCAGTTGCCAGAACGAAGCGTAAAGCTGCCAGACCGCATCGGGCGAGTTGGGCAGATAGCTTTCAAACAACAGCCCGAGGCGCTGCGGCGGCGGGACGGCCGCCAGCATCGCGGAAAAGTGCGCAAACTCGTTATGCATGAAGCGTTCAAGCGCCGCCAGACACAGCGTTTGCCAGTTGCTGAAATAGTGATAGATGTGGCTGCGTGAAATCCCCACGGATTCGGTTAATTCCCGGGTGGTCACTTTCCCGATGCCTTTCTCAATAAATAGTGCGACTGCACCCTCAAGGATTTTAATTCTTAGCGCTTCCGCCGACTGTTTCATCATCGCTCTCTCGTTGACTTTGAGCGGTTGCTCAAATACACTGCCTTTCGATTTTGAGCAACCGCTCAAGACTCATCTTATCAGAAAATATTCTATGTATTCCGCCAAAAACCTCGTGCCGGTACCTGCCGCACGCAGCGCTATTCTGACATTAAAAAAGCTCGGACGCCGACACAGCCGAAAACTCATGCTCACGCTGCTGCTGGTGGTGGCTGAAAATGTGATGTACCTGCTGTATCCGCTGCTGGCTGGCTTTGCTATCAATGCCATTGTGACCGGGCAGGCGTGGCATGCGCTGCTGTATGCGGTGATGGTGTTTATCATGTGGGCGATCGGCGCCGCACGGCGCAGCGTTGATACCCGCACCTTCGCCCGTATTTACGCCGAACTGGCGGTGCCGGTGATTGTGGCGCAGCGACACGAGCAACATAACGCCTCGACTATTGCGGCACGCGTCGCGCTGTCACGCGAATTTGTCGACTTTTTTGAGAAGCATTTGCCGGTATTGATCACCTCGCTGGCGTCAATGAGCGGGGCGGCGGTGATGCTGCTGGTGATTGAGTTCTGGACCGGCGCGGGCTGCCTGGCGATCCTGCTGTTTTTCGCCTGCTTCCTGCCCGGCTTCACCCGTAAAAACGACGCGTTATTTGGTCGGCTGAATAACCGGCTGGAAAAAGAGGTGCAGCTGGTTGGTGATGCCAGCCCTTCGGCGCTGGGACGTCACTATCAGGTGCTGGCCAGCCTGCGTATTCGCTTATCCGATCGGGAAGCGTTGGGTTATCTGGCGATAGGCAGCGTCGCGGCGCTGCTGTTTGGCGTGACCATTTTCGCCATGTCCGGTCGCGGCAATATTCAGGCCGGGCACCTCTATTCGGTGATGACCTATATGTGGATGTTTGCCATGAGCCTGGATGACGGTCCGCAGCTGCTGGAGAAATATTCGCAGCTGCGGGATATTGGCCGCCGGGTCAATACCGGCGAGCTATAAGCGGCGCGGGGAAAGCCTGGTGCAGTGAATGGTTACATTTACTGACTCAAACCTTACCCGGCCTGCCAGCCTGCGTGGCGTCGGGGCTGACATCGCTGACAGGCGGTGCGAAGCGGGAGAGGACTAACCAGGACAAACCGTGCTGCTGATTGACACATATACTTTCTGCGACTGCTTTTACACGCTGTTCGGGGAGTTCATATGATCACGCTTCATCACGCCATCAAAATCACCGCTGCACGCAGCCGGGTCTATGCCGCCTTAACCGATATCACCCAACTCGCCAGCTGGCATCTGGGTGTGGTTGAAGGAACGATTGCCGCGGGCGAAATTCTGACTCTGCGACCTAATCCGCACGCCCATATCAGCTGGCGAACCGAAAAACTGGTACCGGACGAGGAACTGGTGCAGGTCTCGGTTGACGAGCCGGATAGCCCGGCGGGAAAAACTCTGCGTATCACGCTGGCCGATTTCGGACCCGATCAAACCATTGTGGCGCTCAGTCATGGTGGCTGGTCCGATCGCGATCCGCATCTGCCGTTCTGCAATACCCGCTGGGGTGAGGTGTTACAGCATCTGAAAAGCTGGGTTGAATCCCGATAAGGAGTGAATCATGCCGCAAAAACGCCCGACCACCTATCACGAAGTTAAACCTGGCGATCCGCATCCTCAGGGCTGGCAGGTGCCGCCGGTTAACGATTTGCGCTCGGCGATCGCGTTGCTGCAAACGTTACCGGGTCACTATATTGAGACCGATCGCGAAGTCGACCCGATTGCCGAACTGGCGGGCGTCTACCGCTATATCGGTGCCGGCGGGACAGTGATGCGGCCGACCCGCATCGGCCCGGCGATGACCTTTAATAACATCAAAGGCTTTCCGGATGCGCGGGTGCTGGTGGGGCTGATGGCCAGCCGCGAACGGGTCAGCGCGCTGCTGGGTGCGCCGGCACGCGAGCTGGGGATTCAGATGGCGCAGGCGCGACGTAACGTCACTCCGCCGGTGCAGACAGAGCAGAAGGATGCGCCATGTCAGCAGGTGGTCTATCGCGCCGACGATCCGGACTTTGATCTGCGTAAGATTCTGCCCGCACCAACCAATACCACTGAAGATGCCGGCCCTTACTTCTGCCTCGGGCTGGTGCTGGGCAGCGATCCGGACGACCGTGATAACACCGACGTCACTATTCATCGCTTATGTGTTCAGGGTAAGGATCAGCTGTCGATTTTCTTTGCGCCTGGCCGCCACATCGACGCCTTCCGGCAAAAAGCTGAAGCGGCAGGCAAGGCGCTGCCGGTATCAATCAATATGGGACTGGACCCGGCTATCACTATCGGCGCGGAGTTCGAAGCGCCCACTACGCCGTTTGGCTTCAATGAACTGTGCGTTGCCGGAGGACTGCGCGGCCGGCCGGTAGAGCTGGTCGACTGTTTGACGATAAACCAGCGCGCCATCGCCCGGGCCGAGATAGTGATAGAAGGCGAGATCCTGCCAGGCGTGCGGGTGGCGGAAGATCAGCACACCCACAGCGGCAAAGCGATGCCGGAGTTTCCGGGCTACACCGGCGAGGCCAATCCGTCGCTGCCAGTGATTAAGGTCAAAGCTATTACCACCCGCCGCCAGCCGATATTGCAGACCCTGGTCGGGCCGGGCGAAGAGCATGTCAGCCTTGCCGGTATCCCCACTGAGGCCAGTATCTATCTGCAATGTGAAGATGCGCTGCCCGGCCTGGTCAAAAACGTCTATGCCCACAGTGCCGGTGGCGGCAAGTTTCTGGCGGTGCTACAGGTGGCGAAACGCAATGCCGGTGATGACGGAATGACCCGCCAGGCGGCACTGATTGCGCTGGCGGTCTACCGCGAACTGAAGAACGTGATTCTGGTGGATGAGGATGTCGATCTGTTTGATACCGATGACGTGATGTGGGCGATGCAGACCCGCTTTGTCGGCGATCTGGATACGTTGTTTGTGCCGGGCGTGGCCGGGCATGTGCTCGATCCTTCCCAGCAACCGTTTTACGATCCGCGCATCAGCGACAAAGGGACCACCACCAAAACCATCTTTGACTGTACCGTGCCGTTTAAACTCAAACCGCATTTCATTCGCGCCCGGTTTGCTGAGGTCGATCCCAGCCTGTGGGCACCCTCATTGTTCCCGCGTTAATCCGCCACCAGCTGTAACCCGCCGCTGACTGACGGCGGGTTACTTTCAGTAAAGCGTCTCGAAATCCGCCTTTCCGCTCAGCTTCGCCTGCATGGCTGCCGCCAGACGGGTCAGCAGGATCGCGGCCAGCGCGAAGCCGCTGCCGATGGCGGTTGCCAGCAGACGATCCTCCGCCACGTTACCCTGCACCAGACCGGTGAGCGAAATCATCAGCACGACCATCAGCGTGACGAAGAAGGTAAAGACAAAATAGGAGCCGTTCGCCAGCCGGTAAGAGAGCGTGAAGGCGATGTACGCTGACAGGATAAATGCCGCCGCCAGCAGCGCAGGCTGATGCACATTGTGGCTGAGAATGCCTGCCGCCAGGCAACCCGATAGCGTGCCAAGGGTGCGGGCGGGTACCCGCAGCAGTGATTCACGAAAATGACTGCGCAGGCACAGCAGCAGGGTCATGCCGGTCCAGTAGCCGTTCTGCAGCGAAAAATGATGAACCGTCAGCAGCGCCGTGCCCATAGCGATGATGGCAAACACCACCGACCAGCGCAGATGTATTTTGGGCCGCGAGGCGTGTTTCAGCCGCCGGACAGCGCTGCGCCAGGTAAAGCGGGTCAGCGATTGCAGCCGGAAGTCCCCGCTGCGCACCAGCAGGCAAATCAGCATCAGCTGCACCGTACCGCCGAGCATTACCAGCCCGGCGCGGCTGGCGGCGTGACTGATGTCGCCCGGAAAATAACCGGATATCATCCAGGCGATGGCCGACTGTTGTACCACCCAGCCGGCGGTGCCATTAATGCCGCTGATTACCGCATAGCCAGCGGCGAACAGCATTGAACCGCTGATAAACAGCAGCAGGCTGCCGGTCAGCGCACCGAAAAATGCACACAGCCCGAGGCTGAGCAGGGTCGCCAGCAGTAATTTTGCTGACGATCCCTCCCAGGTTTTACTGGCACCAAACGCCAGCGGCAGTGCACCGCTGGCCATCACGCTGGCTTCCCGGAGATGCTGGGTCGCGAGGCCAATGCCAAAAATTATCAGGATAGCGGGCACACAGCAGAGTGCTAATCGCATGTCATGTCTGAGTTGTTGAGTACTGTTCACGTCACGGCATTTCCCTGATCTGAATCCCAATGGCAACATTGCCGCTGACAAAAGTGTGAACCAGATCTCATCTGTCAGCCAGATTTTTACCGCTGGCTGGAGAGCAGCGGCGGCTGCAACAGCGGTTCACGACCGGGGTAAGCGTGCGCTGTGTCACATTATCGGGTTGCTAAGGCGGTTCTTCCTTTCTATAGTCTGCCCGCGCTTACCGGGCGACGGGGTGCCCGTTATCCGGCTCTGCGGTTCTGTTATCTGTTCAATCCATTGGGAAAATATGTTGTTAAAAAATAATCGTCAAACCGACGCTGCCGGCTTTGCCCGCTGGGCGTTGCTGGCACTGGCGCTGGGAGGTTTTGGCATCGGCACCGGCGAGTTCATCATGATGGGCTTGCTGCCCGACGTCTCACGCTCATTAGCGATCACTGAGCCGCAGGCCGGTAACGCCATCGCCAGCTATGCGCTGGGCGTAGTCGTGGGCGCGCCGGTGATTGCCGTGCTCGCCGCACGGATGGCGCGCAAGTCACTGCTGCTGATCCTGATGGCACTGTTCAGCCTGGGGAATGTCGCCAGCGCCATGGCTGAAAGCTATCACGGACTGCTGGTGGCGCGCTTTCTGACCGGCCTGCCGCACGGTGCTTACTTTGGCGTGGCATCACTGGTGGCCGCCTCGCTGGTGCCGATCGAACGACGTGGACGGGCGCTGGCGTCACTGATGCTCGGGCTGACGGTCGCGACCCTGATTGGCGTACCGCTGGGCTCGTGGATCGGGCAGTTGTTCAGCTGGCACGTGGTCTTTACCTTTGTCGGGGCGATTGGGCTGCTGACCTGTCTGCTGATTGGGCGCTACGTGCCTTACACCCCAGGCGATGCGGATGCGCATCCGCTGCGTGAACTGGGTGCGCTGAAAAATGCTCAGGTGCTGCTGACGCTGCTGGTGGGCGCGGTAGGCTTTGGCGGTATGTTTGCCATCTTCAGTTATATTGCGCCGACGCTGATCAACCTGGCCGGAATGTCTGCTGCGCTGATTCCGTGGGCAATGGTGGCGTTCGGACTGGGGATGATTATCGGCAACCTAGTGGGCGGACGGCTTGCTGACGGTGCGGTACTGAATATCATTGGCTGGACGCTGTTGTGGAATGTGCTGGTGATGGCCGCCTTCCCCCTGCTGGTGCAACATGTGGCAACCGGATTACTGGCCACGTTCCTGATTGGCACCTGTTCGGTGCTGCTGCCGTCGCTGCAGATTCGCCTGATGGACGTTGCCAATGATTCGCAAACGCTGGCGGCAGCGATGAACCACTCAGCGCTGAACATTGCTAACGCGATGGGTGCCTGGCTGGGAGGGCTGACCGTGTCACTGGGTTATGGCTGGATCTCAACCGCCTGGGTCGGCGTGGCGTTGGGGATTGCCGGTCTGATGGTGTTTACCGTGACGGCGCGTCATGCCGCACGACAGCAGCCTGAACCGGCGTAATCCCCGCATCTGAAGCGCAACGAGGGATGAGTGAGTTTATCGTTGCGCGTTATTTCAGCTTTTTTATTTCCCGGTATTATCCCGCGCCGGGTTATTTATTTTTCCGGCGCATCGCTTTATTTTTCCGCCAGGCGAAGCGCGAATTTCCCCGCCTGAAAAACATACCGCTGCGATTAAAAGCGCTCCGGACGTCTGGATGTTAAAATTAAATTAAAATAGTGTTTGATAAAAGCGGTGAGGCGTGGCTTAATAGCGTCATCGGTTTGGAACACAGACCTTATGAAAGCAGTTTTAGTAAAGCAGTCCTCAGTGCAAGCGATATCAAAAGATACCCCTTCTTCGTGAGTCTCCTCCTAAGTGCCTAGTAAGTATCCCTCTGAAAGACAGGCCATCTTCGCCACTTAGTGGCTCATAAATTAAGGAAGTATCGATGTCTAATAAAATGACTGGTTTAGTAAAATGGTTTGACGCTGGTAAAGGTTTTGGTTTTATCTCTCCTCAGGATGGCAGCAAAGATGTATTCGTACATTTCTCTGCAATTCAGGGTAACGATTATAAAACTCTGGATGAAGGTCAGCAGGTCGAATTCACTATTGAAAACGGCGCTAAAGGCCCATCAGCAGCTAACGTCAGCCCGCTGTAAATTTTAATTGTCAATTACGCTTACAATCGCGATGACGGTAATAACCTGAGCAGATAAGCCTGAAATTGATAATTAACAGAACCCGCCTTGTGCGGGTTTTTTGTTTTTTTAGTCCGCCCTGAAATTATAATAATGGCTGTGTTTATCTCCGCTGACTTATTCTGTTCTGCATCTTTCTCTCTGCTGTTACCCATTTGCCTCTCCGGCGCATAGATTGCCCCTTCTTCAGCCTGGTCTGATGCTATTTTTAGCCCATAACATCGGCGCGCCCCTGACTACGCTGATGCTGAACACGTGACAAAAACCCCTGACATACTGACATGCTGGAGATCCAAATGAAGAAGATCGGCATTAATGGTTTTGGACGTATCGGCCGTCTGGTCCTCAGACGCATTCTTGAGCAGCAGGAAGCGGTTGAAATCGTTGCCATCAACGATTTAACCTCGCCAGAAATGCTGGCCTACCTGCTGAAATATGACACCAACTACGGCGCTTTTCCGTTCAGCGTTGAGGCGGGTGACAAAGCGCTGCAGGTGGATGGCAAAAAAATCACCGTGTACGCCGAGAAAGAGGCGCGCAACATTCCGTGGGGCGAGCTGGGCGTAGACGTGGTGATTGAGTGTACCGGCTTCTATACCTCAGCAGAAAAAGCTCAGGCACATATCGATGCGGGGGCGAAACGGGTATTGATCTCCGCGCCAGCGGGGGAGATGAAGACCGTTGTGTTTAACGTCAACCACGACACGCTCAGCGCTGAAGACACCATTGTTTCGGTTGCCTCCTGTACTACCAACTGCCTGGCGCCGATGGCGAAAGCGCTGCATGACAGTTTCGGCATCAAAGTCGGCACCATGACCACCATCCATGCTTACACCGGCACTCAGGCGCTGGTGGACGGGCCGCGCGGCAAAGATTTCCGGGCCTCGCGCGCGGCGGCAGAGAACATCATTCCGCATACCACCGGCGCGGCGAAGGCGATTGGTCTGGTGATCCCTGAACTGGCAGGCAAGCTAAAAGGGCATGCGCAGCGCGTGCCGACTAAAACCGGATCGGTCACCGAGCTGGTGACGATTCTGGAGAAGAAAGTGACGGTCGACCAGATAAACGCCGCCCTGAAGCAGGCGTGCGAAAACAACGAGTCGTTTAACTATACCGAGGATCCGATTGTCTCCTCCGATGTGATTGGCCTGCCATACGGGTCGATTTTTGATGCCAGCCAGACTGAAATCAGTGAAGCGGGCGATCTGCAACTGGTTAAAACCGTCTCGTGGTATGACAACGAATATGGCTTTGTCACTCAGCTGGTGCGGGTGCTGCACAAATTCGTCAATCTTTAAGCCGGTCAGGCCGTTCTCAGGAACGGCCTTTTTCGCCTTTAACGCAGGCTGGCCACCAGCCACTGCTGCAATTCATTCAGTTCCTGCTGCTGTTGCGGGAAATCATCGCTGAGCTGAATCAATACCTCGTCCAGCGCCTCCGGCCGGTAAGCGATGCCCTGTAACCGCTGCGCCAGCGTTTCCAGCGGCGTCGGATTGAGGCTGTCGCTAAAAATCTGACAGCGCGAGATAACACCGCGTTCAACGTCGAAGTGAATCTCAACGCCGCCCCAGCTAAACCGCTGATCCAGCAGATGCGAGAAGTCCGGTGCCTGACCAAAATTCCATTCCCAGCTGCTCTGGCGGGCAAACTGCTGTTCAAAGCCCGGCAGATCGGGCAGCGCTGCCGGTGAGATGTACTCAGGCTCGCAGTGCGCATTAAAATGTTCAAAATAGGCTTCGGTCACCGCGGCACAAATCGCCTCATAGCTGATGCCTGGGCTTAACTCCGCCAGATTCGCCACTCTGGCGCGCACCGAGGTGATGCCTTTGGCCTGCAATTTTTTAACGTCGGGATTAAGGTAATCTGCCAGCCGTGACAGATCGGCGTTGATCAGAATGGTGCCGTGGTGAAAGCCGCGATCGGGCGTTTCCCGGTAAGCCGATCCGGATATCTTGCGCAGTCCGTCGGCGGTGCTGACCACCAGATCGTTACGTCCTGACGCTTCGGCCGGCAAGCCCAGTTTCGCCAGCGCACGCAGAATAATTGCGGTTGAAACGCTCTTATCATAGTCCGGTTTACCGGCCATAAAGGTGAAGCAGCAGTTGCCGAGATCGTGAAACACTGCGCCGCCACCGCTGCTGCGACGGGCCAGCCGGATGCCATCCTCTGCCATACGCCGGGTATTGCACTCCTTCCACGGGTTTTGCGCTCGGCCGATCACCACGGTTTCCGCATTGCGCCATAAAAACAGTACCCGCTGGGTCGCTGGCATCTGACGGAAAATGCACTCTTCCACCGCCAGGTTAAACCAGGGATCGTTCGACTCAGATAACAATAAACGTAACGAGGACATCAATTACTCCCGTTCCTTAAGAGAGGGCGCCCGGCTGTCAGGCAGATGACACAGTGTAACAGCAGAGCGTAGCGACATTAAGCGGACGCGCGTCCCGGCAGAAGCGGGAAGGTATGTTCTGCATGCTGGCGGGTGGGCAACTCAGGTGAGTCACCATGATGGCGTGTTGCTTGACGTGCAACAGATGCCATGATGTTCCTCATCAGGCAACATTGAGAGTACGGATGATTAAAATCTGATGACAATGCATAATCCTCCGCAAGCGGGTGGAATCATTTCCGCTATGATTGAAGATCCGGATATCGGTATCAGGGAACTGGCAGCTGCGATGGCCATCGCGCCGTTTTCAGCCTGACGCAATTATTGCTTTTTAGCGGGTATTGCCTGTTCCGATCAATAAACCCAACCTCAGAACACCGCTCACCCTGAAGCCGTTTTCCCTTCTACCCACCACCCTAATCCAGGCCACGTGAATTCTTCATGCTGTCCGGCAGCGGTAAAAAAACATTAAATGCCGTCTGCCAGCCAATCCCGGCACATCACGGTGCGCCATTATGCCAATATTGAGGTTCACGTCGCTTAAGCGCACTGATAATGCTGCTTATTTTACTCGTCCCGATAGGTGCTTGCCGTTATGAATGCCTCTGCTGGCATAGTGATGAAAATCCTGGCTGCGTTAAGTTCGACGCTGATGCTGGCCTGCGTAAAAGGGCTGGATGGCGCTATTCCGGTCGGTGAAGTGATCTTTTTCCGATCGGTGCTGGCGCTGGTGCCGCTGATGATCTGGTTGCGGGTGCAGGGCAGCGTACTGGACGGCATCCGCACCCGGAATGTTCGCGGGCATTTCCTGCGCGGTCTGGCGGGCACCGGCGGCCTCTATTTCAGCTACCTGTCGCTGCTCTATATCTCCCTGACCGATGCCACCGCGATTAACTATGCGGCTCCGCTGTTTACCGTGCTACTGGCGGCGCTGCTGCTGCGTGAAAAGGTGCGGCATCATCGCTGGGTCGCGGTTGTGGCCGGATTCAGTGGCATCATGGTGATGTTCTCCGGACATCTGTCATTCAATGCCAGCTTCTCGCTATCCGCTTCTGCCGGGATTTTACTGGCGCTGATGGCGGCGTTTTGTACCGCCTGCGCGCTGGTGCAGATACGTTTTCTCAATGGGAAAGAGAAGCCGGGCGCAATCGCCTTCTGGTTCGCGGTGACCACTGCCTTAACCTCGCTGATCACCCTGATCGGCGGCTGGAAAATACCGCACGGATCGCAACTGCTGCTGCTGGTGGGTTGTGGATTGCTGGGCGGCATCACGCAGATTCTGATGACCTTAAGTCTGCGCTACGCCGAAGCCTCGTTGCTGGCACCGTTTGATTACACCACTTTGCTGTGGTCGGTGGCGGTGGGTTACCTGTTGCTGGGGAATCTGCCTGAATCCACTACCGTCATCGGCGCAATTCTGGTGGTGCTCGGCGGGCTCTATTCAGTGCTGTATGAGCGTTACCGCTTTCGCCGCAGCCGGATTGTTAACGCCAGCTCTTAACACCTTGCCGATTACTTCAGCTAAAACCTCGCCGCGATCGCGTTTTCCGATCGAGGCGCTATCCAGCCGGATGAACTGTGATCGCGGCGAAAGTTTGATCATTTGTAATCGATTACTTTACAGCTCACCAACCGGTAATCGATGATAAATGACGAGGTTCTGATGATAGCGACAGTGCAGGAGAGTGCGCGTCAGCGCATGCAGCAGCGGCTGCTGGTTCCACGTCTTTCCCTGATGATGTTTATGCAGTTTTTCATCTGGGGCAGCTGGTCAGTCACCCTGGGTCTGGTAATGACCCAGCATAATATGTCGCTGCTGATTGGCGATGCGTTTTCGGCCGGGCCGATCGCCTCGATTTTATCGCCCTTCGTGCTCGGTATGCTGGTGGATCGCTTCTTTCCGTCGCAAAAGGTGATGGCGGTAATGAATCTCGCGGGCGCGGTGATTATGTGGTTGGTGCCGCAGGCGCTGATCGATGAAAACGGCGCGCTGCTGATTGCGCTGTTATTCGGCTATACCCTCTGCTTTATGCCGACGCTGGCGCTGTCGAATAACATTGCGTTTCACAGCCTGGCCAGCAGTGAGAAAAGTTTTCCGGTTGTCCGGGTGTTCGGCACTATCGGCTGGATCGTGGCGGGGATATTTATTGGCGTAACCGGCATTTCCGCCAGTACTGCGGTTTTCCAGCTGGCGGCGCTGAGTTCGCTGGTGCTGGCTATCTACAGCCTGACGCTGCCGCATACGCCGGCCCCGGCCAAAGGGTTGCCGCTCAAAGTGCGGGACCTGTTCTGTGCCGATGCCTTTGCGTTGCTTAAGCTGCGTCATTTTCTGGTGTTTGCACTGTGCGCCACGCTGATTTCGATTCCGCTCGGGACCTATTACGCCTTCACCGCATCCTGGCTGGCGGATGCCGGGGTTCAGAATGTCAGTACGCTGATGTCGCTGGGGCAGATGTCGGAAATCGTCTTTATGCTGATCATCCCGCTGCTGTTTCGTCGCCTTGGCGTGAAATACATGCTGCTGATTGGCATGGCGGCGTGGTTTGTTCGCTATGCGCTGTTTGCGCTGGGGATGAGTGATGAGACGCGTAGTCTGATCTATCTCGGCATCCTGTTGCACGGCGTCTGCTATGACTTTTTCTTTGTAGTGGGCTTTATTTATACCGATCGCATTGCCGGTGAAAAGGTTAAAGGTCAGGCACAGAGCATGGTGGTGATGTTTACTTATGGCATTGGCATGTTGCTGGGATCGCAGATCTCCGGCGCGCTCTATAACCAGCTGGTGGCGGGCAATGCCAGCGCGCAGAGCTGGGCCATTTTCTGGTGGATCCCGGCGGCGGCGGCGGCGCTGATTGCGATTATTTTCCTGTTCTCGTTCAGATATCGGGATTGAGTGTTTCATTTAAGGAGGCGGAGATGAAAACAGTAAAAGGGCCAGGCATATTCCTGTCGCAGTTTATCGGCGATCGGCCACCGTTTAATTCGCTGGCCGGACTGGCTGAATGGGCGGCGGGACTGGGATACAAGGCGTTGCAGATCCCCTGTCATCAGCCCGCGATTTTTGATGTTGAGCAGGCGGCCGTCAGTCAGACCTACTGTGACGATATCCGCGGTCTGCTGGCGGGCTATGGACTGGAAATCAGTGAACTTTCAACCCATCTGGAAGGGCAATTGATCGCGGTAAATCCGGTCTTTGATGCTGCCTTCGACAGTTTTGCTCCAGCGGCGCTGCGCGGCGATCCGGCCAGGCGTACTGAGTGGGCCATTGCCACGCTAAAGCGCGCGGCAGCGGCTTCGGAAAAACTCGGCCTGCAGGCGCATGCGACCTTTTCCGGATCGCTGGCCTGGCCGTGGTTCTATCCGTGGCCACCGCAAAGCCCGGCGCTGTTCGATGAGGCCTTCGCCGAACTGGCGCGCCGCTGGTTACCGGTGCTGGACAGCTTTGACCGGCACGGCGTTGATCTCTGTTATGAAATTCATCCGGGCGAAGATCTGCATGATGGCGTGACGTTTGAGCGATTTCTGGCGCAGGTCAATCATCATCCGCGCTGCAATATTCTGTTTGATCCCAGCCATCTCCATCTGCAACACATCGATTATCTGCAATTTATCGATATCTATCATCCGCGGATTAAGGCGTTTCACGTTAAGGATGCCGAATTTCTGCGCAATGGCCGCAGTGGCGTTTACGGCGGATATCAGCCGTGGCTGTCGCGGGCCGGTCGTTTCCGCTCGCCGGGCGACGGGCAGATCGACTTTAAAACCATTTTCAGCAAGCTGGCGCAGTACGATTACCCAGGCTGGGCGGTGCTGGAATGGGAATGCTGCCTGAAAGCGGGCGAGACCGGCGCGCGTGAAGGCGCAGAGTTTATCCGTCGCCATATTATTCCGGTCGCCGATCGCGCTTTTGACGATTTTGCCGCCGCCGCTGCGCCGGTACGCAGGCAACTGGGGCTGGACTGAGTCCCTGAAGGTCGGGCGGGCGACGCAGCGGTGCAGAAAAATGTGTTAGCCTGCCTGTCACCGATTTGAGCAAGGGTTGCCATAATGTCGATTCAGAAAATCGCCCGGCTGGCCGGGGTCTCGGTTGCCACGGTTTCACGGGTGTTAAATAACAGCGACAGTGTCAAAGATCGCAATCGCCAGAAGGTGCTGCAGGCGATCAAAGAGAGTAATTATCAGCCTAACCTGCTGGCGCGTCAGTTGCGTACCGCCCGCAGCTCCATGATTCTGGTGATGGTCTCGGATATTTCTAACCCGTTTTGCGCTGAAGTGGTGAAAGGGATTGAGGAGCAGGCTGAGAAAAACGGTTATCGCATTCTGCTGTGTAATTCAGGTTCAGATATCGAGCGGTCGCGTTCCAGCCTGCAGTTGCTCTCCGGCAAAATGGTAGATGGCATCATCACCATGGATGCGTTCAGTAAACTGGCCGAGCTGAGTCAGTTGATTGGCACTGCGCCGTGGGTGCAGTGTGCTGAATATGACGACAGTGGCGCGACCTCCTGTGTCGGTATTGACGATCGCGTTGCCGCCCGGCAGGTGGTCGGGTATCTGGCTGAACAGGGACGGCAGCGCATCGGCCTGATCAATCACGATCTGAGTTACAACTATGCCCGGCTGCGTCAGCAGGGTTATCTGCAACAGCTCAGTCAACAACGGCTGAGCTGGCAGGCGATCGCCTACGCCAGTGAGCTGAGTTTTAGCGCCGGTCAGGCGGCGATGAATCTGTTACTGCAGGCTGAAACCCGGCCAGACGCGGTGTTTGCCGTCTCTGATACGCTTGCCGCCGGTGCAATGGCGGCTATTCAGCAGGCTGGCCTGCGCATCCCGGACGATATCGCCGTGGTTGGTTTTGACGGCACCGAGCTGGCCGGCATGGTTTCGCCGCCGCTTACCACCCTGGCCCAGCCGTCACGTGAGATAGGCCGTCAGGCGTGCGAACTGGTGCTGCAGAAAATTGCCCGGCCCGACGCGTCGCCGCAGCGCATCATCATGACCGGCGAATTAATCCTCCGCGCCAGCAGCTAACACCTCACTTATCAGCCTCCCGCTTTCATGCGAAATACCGCTTAGCGTTATTGTCCACTAATCCCTGACAGTGATTGGCTTTTGACGCCATTGTTCGACGATCAGGTTTACTTATATGCTGTTTCTAACGAAGGGCACTCGCGCTTCACACCATTAAACAGCACGTTAAGGGGCAGAACATGATTGAGCAAAGATTGTCAGAACAACGCGGCGTCGGTGATCACGGCTGGCTGAATTCACGTCACACCTTCTCCTTTGCCAACTACTGGGACCCGAAACAGGTTGGCTTTTCTGATCTGCTGGTCATTAATGATGACCGGGTGGCGAAAGGACGGGGCTTCGGTGCGCATCCCCACAGCAACATGGAGATTATCTCTTACGTACTGGAAGGCGCACTGGCGCACAAAGATTCGATGGGTACCGGTTCAGTTATCGTGCCCGGCGACGTGCAGCTGATGAGCGCCGGCAGTGGCGTGACGCACAGTGAGTTTAACCACTCCAGTACCGATGGCGTGCACTTCCTGCAAATCTGGGTGGTGCCGGCAGAGAAAAACAGCCCGCCGGGATATCAGCAGGTTTCGATCAGTGAAGCGGATAAACGCGGTAATCTGCGGCTGATTATATCGCCGGAAGGGGAAAATGGCGCGCTGCGGGTGCGTCAGGATATCCGTATCTATGCAGGCTTATTCGACGGAGACGAGCAGCAAACCCTGACGCTGCCGGACGATCGCTACGCTTATATTCATGTGGCGCGCGGCAGTATCACCGTTAATGGACTGCAGTTTAATGCCGGAGACGGTGCGCGGGTGCGTGACGAGAAAACTCTGACCTTCAGTGGCGGTAACGACGCGGAAGTATTGGTGTTCGACCTGCGGCCAAATGAAGTCAATCATCCGACCCGTTAACCGTTAATAAAAACTGCGCGGCTTGCACCGCGCAGTTTTTTGCTGTTAACGCGCGTTCAAAAACGCCAGCAGATCCTGATTCAGTTGATCCTGATGCGTCACCGCGAAACCGTGTGGCGCATTGTCATAGACCTTCAGTTCTGATCCTTCAATCATCTCTGCGGCCACTTTACCGGTGGATTCAAACGGCACCACCTGGTCGTTGCTGCCGTGGATCACCAGCGTCGGCACATCTACTTTGGCGATATCGGCACGGAAATCGGTCTCGGAGAAGGCGGTAACGCAATCAACGGTGCTCTTCAGTGAGGCCAGCAGCGCAATGTTCAGCGTCTGGGTCAGCACGCCTTCCGAAACGGTCTGACCGGCATTAAGGCCGTAGAACGGCGTGGCGAAATCACTGATGAACTGCGCACGATCTTTCAGCAGGCCATCGCGGATACCGGCAAACACCGACAGATCGACGCCCTGCGGGTAATCAGCGATTTTGCCGAACACCGGCGTTACCGCGCCAAGCAATACCAGCGCCGCCACACGTGCAGTGCCGTAACGGCCGATATAGCGCGTCACATCACCGCCGCCCATTGAGAAACCCACCAGTGTGACATCCTGCAGATCGAGATGATTAATCAAATCGTTAATATCAGAAGCAAAAGTATCGTAATCGTTGCCGGTCCAGGGTTGTTCGGAACGGCCAAAGCCACGACGGTCAAAAGCGATAACCCGGTAACCGCGCTCTGCCAGGAAATTCATCTGGCTGTCCCACATATCCGCATCCAGCGGCCAGCCGTGGCTGAACAGTACAGGCTTACCGGTGCCCCAGTCTTTGAAATAAATATGGGTGCCGTCGGTGGTTTTGAGTGTGCTCATGGTATTGCCCTCTACATGACGTGATGAATGAAAGGTTGCTGTACAGCCGGTCAGGCTGGTGCCACCAGGTATCGAACTTCAGGCGGATTTTCACCCTGATGAAAGGCGTTAACCCGACGCTGGATTTTTTGATCGTTGATGGTGTAGCGCTCTTTCTGGCGTAAATGTTCTACCCAGGAGCCCACCACAAAGGTTTCGACGAAAATGCCAGGCTGGAGAATATCTTCGTAGACTGACCAGTTGATGGCACCGCCCCGACGCCTGACGCGACGCATATCCTGCATGCAGACGGCAAAGGCATGGGCTTCATCAATATTAATCCGGTATTCGTAATTCACCATCACCGGACCGCGTTCATGACGAATATCCAGCACCGGGGCGTTAACGCCATCACCGATCATATCGAGATTCAGATCGGGGTCCTGATCCAGCCGCCAGCGCCACACCGTGCTGCTGGCCAGCACCATGCCGAGCGTGGCGATACAGAGTGAAACCGGAATGCTGAAGTGGGAAGCCAGCTGTCCCCAGAGGGTGCTGCCGAGCGTCATTGAGCCAAAGAAAACCGTCAGGTAGACCGCCAGCGCACGGGCCTTAACCCATTTCGCTGCGCTGCGCTGCGCGCCCAGGTTCAGCGTTGACAGCACCGCAATCCAGGCGAAGCCGGTAAAGAACTCGCAGGCATTCAGCAGCCAGAAATGACGGACAAATGCCAGCGCCAGCATGGTCAGGGCGAACAACAGACTGGCCAGCACCATCAGCCGATCGGAGCTGAAGCGGCGGCGCAGGCGCGGCAGCATCACCGCACCGGTAATCGCGCCAATGCCGATACAGGCCAGCATAATGCCGTAACCGCCCGGACCGAGGCCGAGTTCCCGACGTGCCACCAGCGGCAGCAAAGCCCAGCCGGCACTGCCGAACAGGAAGAAGGCGACCGTGCGCACCAGCACGTTGCGTAATACCGGCGCGGCGTGAACATAGCGCAGTCCGGCGCGAACGGCCGGGAAGAAGTGCTCCGGCGGCAGGCGCTGGACGCTGGGTTCCGCCTTCCAGCGATAGAGCACCCATGCCACGCCGAGCACCGACAGCGCATTCAGCAGAAACACCATCCACGGACCGGTAAAGGAGAGGATCAATCCACCCAGCGCCGGGCCGATAGCGCGACTGATATTGATACCCAGCGAATTCAGCGCAATCGCCGGACCCAGCTCCGATTTGCTCAACAGATCCGGGACGATCGCCTGGAACGGTGGCGAACTCATCGCGGCACCGGCGCTGAGCAGGAAGGCGGCGGCCAGCAATACCGTTGGCGTAACGTGGCCGGTATAGGCCAGTACCGTCAGCCCGGCGGCGGCGATAAAGGTCCACAGCTGGGAGAACAGCAGGTATTTGCGACGGTCAACGATATCCGCCATCACGCCCGACGGCAGGGCGAACAGAAACATCGGCAGGCTGCTGGCCGCCTGCACCAGCGCCACCGCCAGCGGATCGGCGCTGAGCGTTAGCATGGTCCAGTTGACGCCAACATCGTTCATCCACGAGCCGATATTGGAGACTACCGTGGCAATCCACAACATCCGAAACACCGGCTGATGCAGCGGCTGCATCGGAGAAACGGCGCCTGCTTTCGGCGCGTCGCTGACCTCCTGATCGAGCTGGTGAATGTCATTAACCTGCGCCATGGCGCACCTCCTGTTGAGCACTGGCACCCAGCCGCCAGCCGCCTGGCCCGGTTAATGCCAGCGTGGTGAAGATAATCAGCAACAGCCAGCCAAACTGGCCTTCAGCAATCGATCAGCCGGGATGAACCACCAGCATCGCCACCAGCAACACCGCAATGATCGGCAGACAGGCGAGGCGGGTACCCCAGCCGAGGATGATAAATATCGGACACACTACCTCCGCCAGAATGGCCGGCAGCAGACTCATCATCGGACCCAGTCCAAACGGGTCCTCGATACGCGTCAGTTCTTCACTGAAATGCAGGATCTTAGGCAGCCCGTGCACATGTAACAGCAGCAGGCTGCCCGCCAGTCGCAGGAAGAACAGCCCCGCGTTAACCCGGGGCGGCTGAGTGAATAAGGTCTTCATGATTAAAACGCGAAGCAGCTGCAGCCGAGCGCGCCCCAGAAGGCGTTGTCTTCGGCGACCGGCACGCTGGAGCCGCGCGCGATATCGTGCGAGTGGCTGTGTACGCCGCACGGACCGCTACAGTGGTGAGCCGCAGGCATCATGCCGACGCGGCTCTGCGCTACCGGCGGCGCGCTGCGGTAATGACCCGGCACGTTAACCACCGGAGACCACTCGGGCAGAACCGGAATGGCAGGCGGCGCTTCGGAGGTGAATGAACCGGCAGCATAGACGACGTTGCCATCCACCACGGTCAGCACCGATTCAATGCCTTTGATCTCCTCTTCAGGCACGCTGAAAAAGTCTTTGCTGAGCACGGCCATATCCGCCAGCTGACCCGCTTTAATCTGGCCTTTTTTACCCTGTTCACTGGAGAACCACGCGCTGCCCTGGGTCCAGAGCATCAGTGCGGTTTCGCGGTCGAGGCGGGCGTTAACGTCATACATCTGCATTCCACCGACGGTGCGTCCGGATACCAGCCAGTAAAGTGCGGTCCACGGGTTATAGCTGGCGACGCGGGTGGCATCGGTACCGAGTCCGACCGGCACGCCGGTTTCCAGCATCCGCGCCACCGGCGGCGTATGCCGGGTGGCTTCAATGCCGTAGCGTTCGGCAAAGTATTCACCCTGAAACGCCATGCGATGCTGGACCGCGATGCCGCCGCCCAGCTCTTTGATACGATCAATATTGCGCTGGGTGACCGTTTCCGCATGGTCGAAGAACCAGTGCAGCCCGTTAAACGGAATATCGCGGTTGACCTTCTCGAACACGTCGAGCATCCGGCTGATCGATTCGTCATAGGTGGCGTGCAGGCGGAACGGCCAGCGATGCTCGACCAGATGACGCACCACGCGCTCCAGCTCATCTTCCATGCCTGGCGCTAAGTCAGGACGCGGCTCAAGGAAATCCTCAAAGTCTGCCGCCGAAAACACCAGCATTTCGCCCGCGCCGTTGTGGCGGAAATAGTCGCTGCCCTGGCCCGGCGTCAGCATATCGGTCCACTTTTCGAAATCTTCCAGTTCGTGGCCTGGCCGCTGGGTAAACAGGTTATAGGCGATACGCAGGGTCATCTGCTTCTTCTGATGCAGTTCGGCGATCACTTGATAATCTTCGGGATAGTTCTGGAAACCGCCGCCGGCATCGATGGCACTGGTCAGGCCGAGGCGATTCAGCTCACGCATAAACTGGCGGGTGGAGTTGATCTGTTGCTCCAGCGGTAGCTTCGGCCCTTTGGCCAGCGTGGCGTAGAGGATCATCGCATTGGGGCGGGCAATCAGCATGCCGGTCGGATTACCGTTGCTGTCGCGCTGAATTTCGCCGCCCGGCGGGTTAGGTGTCTCTTTGGTGTAGCCCACTACTTTTAACGCGGCGCGGTTAAGCAGGGCGCGATCGTAGAGGTGCAGCACAAACACCGGCGTGTCCGGCGCGGCTTCGTTGATCTCATCGAGCGTCGGCATCCGGCGTTCAGCAAACTGGAATTCTGTCCAGCCGCCCACCACGCGCACCCACTGTGGCGACGGTGTACGCAGCGCCTGTTCCTTCAGCATACGCAGCGCATCGGCAACCGAAGGGACGCTTCCCAGCGTAATTCGAGGTTGTAGTTCAGACCGCCACGGATCAGATGCAGGTGTGAGTCGTTCAGACCCGGCACGGCGGTGTGACCTTTCAAATCGATCACTTTGGTGCCGTCGCAATGGTATTCCATCACTTCCGCCAGCGAGCCGACCGCGACGAATTTGCCTTCGCGGATGGCGACGGCTTCGGCAAACGGATTGCTGCGGTCAACGGTGTGAAATTTGCCATTGGTTAATATCAGTTCTGCTTTACCCAGCGTAACCATAGATCCTCCTGAATGGGGTTGTCCGACTTGCCGCGGGACAGGGAAGTGCGCTGCAGGGAGCAGGGCACGAATAGAACGGATTATGGTGAGAGGTCTGTCGGAGCGTCTAGTTATACGAAGGGATACCTATACCTTCGTATAGTTATACGCAGAGATAATAGTCTGGTTTCGCCGACCGTCCTACACTGCGACCAGACAGCCAGCAGCCTGAAGAGAAAGCCTGCATTAACACGTTCTGGCTGTTCATTTTGCTCCGTTCCGGTTTGCGGAAATCCAGTTACTTAACCTCTATGGGTGAACACATGTCCAACGCTAAGCTTGAAGTCCTGACGCCACATAACAGCCAGATCATTTTCATCGACCAGCAGCCGCAGATGGCGTTTGGCGTGCAGTCAATTGATCGTCAGGTCCTGAAAAACAACACCGTTGCGCTGGCGAAAGCGGCCAAAGTTTTCAACATTCCCACCATCATCACCACTGTAGAAACCGAAAGCTTTTCGGGTCACACCTATCCGGAGCTGCTGGATGTATTTCCGGGTCAGGACATTTTAGAGCGCTCCTCAATGAACTCCTGGGATGACCAGAAAGTGCGTGATGCGCTGGCGGCCAACGGCAAGAAAAAAGTGGTGGTTTCCGGTCTGTGGACCGAAGTGTGTAACAACAGCTTTGCGCTGTGCGCGATGCTGGAAGGCGGTTATGAGATTTATATGGTGGCTGATGCGTCAGGCGGCACCACCAAAGAGGCACACGACTATGCCATGCAGCGCATGATTCAGGCCGGTGTGGTGCCGGTTACCTGGCAGCAGGTGATGCTGGAGTGGCAGCGTGACTGGGCTAACCGCGATACCTATGACGCGGTAATGAACATTGCGAAAGAGCACTCTGGTGCTTACGGCATTGGCGTGGATTACGCCTACACCATGGTGCATAAAGCGCCATCACGTCAGAAGAGCGAGCACCGCACGCTGGCGCCTGTTCACGCGCCTGTACGCTAAGTTGCAGCCTGCTGATCGGCATTTGATGCCGGTCAGCACTGCCGCAGAACAGGAGCCTGATATGTTTCCTCTCATTATTTCACTCGGCGCAGGCGTGCTGATCGGCCTGCTGTATGCGCTGCTCAATGTCCGTTCGCCCGCACCACCAGCGATTGCGCTGGTCGGCCTGCTGGGAATGTTACTGGGCGGCGCGTTGATGCATGCCTGGCTGCCCGCCGCCAGACCGGCGACCGCGCTGCTGCAGCCGGCCGATCCAGCCACTCTCACTTCACATCAGGCAGGCCGATCATGATGAAATCGTACGCTATTTCTCTGATTGTCGGGCTGCTCGCCGGCGTAGTCTATGCCCTGATCGATGTGAATTCCCCGGCACCTCCGGTGATCGCGCTGGTGGGGCTATTTGGCATGCTGGTGGGTGAGCAGTTGATTCCACTGGGAAAACGCTTAATCCGCCGACAACCGGTGACGCTGGCGTGGTTCCGCCACGAATGTGTCCCCAAAATCAGTGGTACACCGCCACCGGGCGGCGATAAAGCACCCTAAGTCCTTCACCAGGCAGGTAAGGGCTTTCAGAGGATAACTGCATGACGCTGTCACAGCGTATTGTCATTGTTGATGATGAACGCTCAGTCCGGAGTGGGCTGAGTAATTTATTGCATTCTGACGGCTACACCACACGATTATTCGAGTCGGGAGAAGCGTTACTGGCAGATGACAATGCGCTTTCTGAGGTGAGCATGTTGATCATTGACGTCGGACTCAAAGGGATGAGCGGTTTTGAGCTGTTCACGCTGCTGAAACAGCGACCCGCTCTGCCGCCGGTAATCTTCATCTCTGCCGACCTGGAAGAGACTACCCTGTGGTATGCCATTGCGCTGGGTGCGCTCACTTTTTTCCGCAAACCGATCGATGTTGATGCTTTTCTGCAGCTGATCCGCAGTGAATTGTCTGACGACCAAGGCAACTGCGCAGAGTAACCGTAACCGATGGTAAGCTGGCTGCCGTCGCTGGGGATTATCTGGCCGCGTTCAGCACTCGGGTTTTGTGCGCTCGTTCTGCATCGGGCAAGGCAGAGCGCGGCTGAACCGGGCAACCTTACAGTAACAGGCTGCCCGAATGCCTTAGCGGCGTCGGGTGTTGGCGATATTCAACCGTTCCGCTGCCCGCACCAGATCGGATAACGACCGGGCATTCATCTTCTCCATCACCCGCCGTTTATGCACTTTGGCGGTAATCTCACTGACACCCATCTCTGCGGCGATCTGTTTATTCAGCAGTCCGCTAATTGCCAGTAACATCACCTCACTTTCACGCGGTGTCAGCGTCTGATGGCGCAGAGTCATCTCACGTTTTTCCTGCGAGGTCGCCATATTCTGTTCCGCAATACGCATGGCTTCTGATACCGCCTGCAGAATACGGTCAGGATCAACCGGTTTGGTCAGGAACTCGTAAGCGCCGGTTTTCATCGCCCGCACCGTAACAGGAATGGTGCCAAAACCGGTTAAGAAGATGGTGGGGATGGTGAATCCGCGATCAATCAACACCTGAGCGACCTCAAACCCATCCGCGCCCGGCATATTAATATCCAGAATCAGGCAGCAGGGAAGCGGGGCGAAGTCGTGCGCGAGGAAATCATCAGCGGAAGAAAAAGAAATAACGTCGTAATTGTCAGAACTGAGCAGATTACTCAGGGCTGTGGTTACCGCAGCGTCGTCATCAACGATATATACGATGTGATTCATAGAGATCTCATTCCAGCCAGCAGTTCAGAAAAGTTTCAAACCTGGGTGGTGTAAAGTGATCAGCAGTTATTTCACTCTTAGCCTGTCAGCCACGGAAAACCACCGGTGTTAACAGAATCTTATCATAACAATTTTCATTATCATCTATAAATTACGCCCTTGATGAAATTCAGATAAATAACTGAAAATAATGCTTAAATGATGAACTGAGTGGCGCCGTTAACCTCCTGAAACAGTGTTTCAACCGCCGTGTAGCGGTCATCAAAGCCGATTAATTCTGCCATCATTTGGTCATTTTTTAGTGTCAGAAGAATCGTCAGTTGAATAGTGCAACTCACCCGTAGAAATAATCCATATTGAATGTCAGCGTAATAAATTGATCAGACCATGTAGTGTCCGTGCATTCTGACAAAAGATTCTGCCGGTACGTAATTACTTTTTATTATGTCAGACGTTTAAATGGCGGCGGCGTTTCTATTGCAGGATAAAAACAGGACCAGTTAATTTTAAAGATGTCGGGCGGGAGAGGGCGGCAGGTGTTTATCGCGTATTGACCAGCGCGCGCAGATTAGATTGATTAATCCAGCCAGCCATACGGCTTAAGCGCCTCAAGGGTGACCCGATGAATCCTGACTCCTTATCATGCTGAACGGACTGAGTGAGGTACAGCGCGTGGAGAGTCAGTGATTGCCACTGCCCAGGCACACCTGGACGTCGTGATAAGCCGGGCCTGGCAAATTTTCGTCACGTAACCTCAAAATTCCATTCACTATTGTTACATTTAGGTACTGTTTAGTTTGGGTTAAGTAACATCGCAGCACTGTATTTTGCTTAAGTGCAGTAATTTAGACGTTTAACAGACAAACAGGTATTAATATGAAGTTTTCTACTATCGTTGCATCTCTGACTCTGGCCGGTATGGGTTTTGCCGCAAACGCAGTTACGCCTGGCAATGTTGCCGTCTATGCGACCGAACAATCTCAGGGGTCCGTATCCATTGGTGATAAAACTTCCTACACTAAAACCTTTGAAGTCTCGATAGCCAATTTATCCGGCGATCCTGTTGATTTATCAACGATTTGCCTGAAGGCTTACACGCCTGATAATAAAGAATTTAAAATCGATACTGTTGATGAAGCGTTAACCACCGGCTCTCTGAAACAAGGCAAGCCGGTTAAGGGAATCGCTGTGTTTGCTGATGAGCAGGATGTTGTACTCAAAGCGGCGCTGGTTAAAATCTCCGACGAATGCAAATAATCCGCTAAGGCAGCCTGCGGGCTGCTTTTCCGCTGGAACTCGCCTGATTAGCTCTCGCGACAAAATGCCTGCTCTAAGCAGCCGCCCGGCATAATTCACATCGCGCCACATAGTTACAACATACTAAATAGTGAAACAATCCCGGCCTTAACTCCGCAGCGAACTGTGGCTTTAAAGTCGGAATATCGGGCCGGTAAGCCCGTGACTTATCCGTTTGTATAACTATCCATCTTCGACGCTGAGCGGAATAATCGTGGCTGCACCAGCCGGACAGCATGCCGGTTGCGATTCAGTCACTTTCAGCGCGGAGGGCCTATGTGTGAGGAGGTAAGCAGACAGGCAACATTGCCTGCGACAGGCAGCAGTAGCGTCAGGGCAATGGATGCCGTGGTCAGCGATATTCTGCCGTGGATTGAACAAAACCTGTTTGATGAACGGGTCCGGGTGAAAACCATCACCAGCAAAAGCGGTTACGGTCACTGGCATTTTCAACGCGCGTTCCGCGATCGCACCGGCTATAACCTTGGCGAATATATCCGTCTGCGCCGGGTTATGCGCGCGGCAGTGGCGGTGATCGCCACCAACAAAGGTCTGCTGGATATTGCGGTGGAAAACGGTTTTACCAGCCAGCAGAATTTCACCCGCACCTTTCGTAAATATCTCACCCTGACGCCCGGCGCGTTTCGCAACCAATACGGTCACGATCTGCCCGCCTGTGAGCGTTTCCTGTCTGAACGGCTGAGTCCAGACACCGCGCCCTGGCTGCGGCTTGCGCTGGCGTCACATCAGTATGGCTCGCCGCTGTTCTGTGCCGCCTGAAGGGCGGTCAGGTCAAACACCAGACGCGCTGTTTTGCTGCGACAGCAGCGCCGCAATCACCGCTTTGCTGGCTTACTCTCTCTCTGCGGTTTTCAGCAATAACTCTAATCAAAAGAAACAGCTGCGTCAGTGGCGGCTGTCGGCTTTTGCCGCTCAGTAAAAAGTCATTACATTTTAAAACAGTTTACGATTCAGAGAGTAACCGCAATAAGCGTAGCGGTATCCGTGGCACGGCTGTTAATCCTCACTAAGCTGAAGAGTCAACCCTATAAATACAGGGATATTTTTCGGCTGGAAGCTATTCGCAATGTCTTCATGAGGCTTATATGAGCGGAGAACACTGCACCATTATTTTTAATGGTGAACGGCTAACCGGGTTAGCTGATCAACCCTTGATTGATTTTCTTGATGCGCAGGGAAAAAAACTGCCCCATGTCTGTTATCACCCGGCGCTGACACCGTTACAGAGCTGCGATGTTTGTTGGGTCGATGCCAATGGCGAGCGGGTGCGTGGCTGCACCTTGCGTACCCATGACGGATTAGAGGTGCAGAGTGAAGGCGCTGCGTTGCAAGTGGCGCAGCAGGAGGGGATGGATCGGTTGCTTAACCGCCACGAACTCTACTGCACGGTGTGTGAACACAATACCGGTGACTGCACATTACATAATGCTGTGGCGGATATGCAGATTCCGATTCAGTACTATCCACACCAGCCCAAGCCGTACGCCAAAGATCACTCCAATCCGTTTTATACCTACGATCCTGACCAGTGCATTTTATGTGGCCGCTGCGTGGAGGCCTGCCAGAACGTTGAGGTTAATGAAACGCTGTCGATAGACTACACGCAGGCACATCCGCGGGTGCTGTGGGATGGCGGTACCGAGATTGCCGGCTCAAGCTGCGTCAGTTGTGGACACTGTGTCACGGTCTGTCCGTGTAACGCGCTGCTGGAAAAAACCATGCAGCCGGATGCAGGCCCGTTCACCGCCATGGATGAAGGGCTGAAACGTCCGCTGATCGACTTCGTCAAAACGCTGGAAAACAGTATCGGCATGGAACCGATCACCGGCGTGTCAAAAATCGATGTGGCGCTGCGCCAGGCCGAAATCAAACGCACCAAAACCGTCTGCACCTATTGCGGCGTCGGCTGCAGTTTTGAGATCTGGACCCGCGATCGTCACATCCTGAAAGTTCAACCGGTGGCGGATGCGCCAGCAAATGGCATCTCAACCTGCGTGAAAGGTAAGTTTGGCTGGGACTTCGTTAATAGCCCGCAGCGTCTGACCACGCCGCTTGTTCGTGAAAATGGCCGCTTCCGGCCCGCCAGCTGGGACGAAGCGCTGCAGCGCGTCGCCGACGGTTTACGCCGGGTTGCCCAGCAGTATGGCGGCGATGCGATTGGGTTTATTGGCTCAAGTAAAGCCAGCAATGAAGAAGCTTATCTGACACAGAAGATTGCCCGACTGATCTTCGGCACTAACAACGTTGATAACTCGTCGCGCTATTGTCAGAACCCGGCGACAGAAGGGCTGTTTCGCACCGTCGGCTACGGCGGTGATGCCGGCACTATTCGCGATCTGCAAAAAACTGAACTGATCGTTATCGTCGGTAGCAATCTGGCGGAGAACCATCCGGTTATCGCCTCGCACATTAAGCAGAGCCACAAACATCAGGGGCAGAAACTGCTGGTCGTTGACCCGCGTCGTCATGAAATGGCCGAGCGTGCTGACCGCTATCTGCGCATCCGACCCGGCACCGACCTGGTGTGGGCATCTGCGATGGCGAAATATATGTTTGATCACGGCTATGCCGATCAGGCTTTCCTGGCACAGCGGGTTAATCAGGTAGAAGAATACCGTGAATCGCTTGCCCCCTTTACCCTGGCGTTTGCCAGCGAGACCTGCGGCCTGAGTGAGGAAGAGCTGACAGCGGCAGCCGAGATGATCGGCCAGGCTGGCAGCGCCTGTATTCTGTGGGCGATGGGCATCACCCAGCACAGCCACGGCGCGGACACCAGCACCGCGTTATCCAACCTGCTGCTGGTGACCGGCAACTATGGCCGGCCCGGTACCGGCGGCTATCCGATGCGCGGCCATAATAACGTGCAGGGTGCCAGTGACTTCGGTTGCCTGAGTAATGTTTATCCGGGCTATGAAAAAGTCAGCGATGCTGCGGTACGGGAAAAATGGGCGCGCGCCTGGGGCGTCGATCCTGAAGCGCTGTCCGATCAGCCGGGCGCGGATAACTTCAAGATGGTGCAGCATGCCCATGAAGGCAAACTGCGCGCCATGTATATCACCGGCGAAGAAACCGCGTTTTCCGATGCGGATTCCACCAACGTGCATGAAGCCTTCAGTAACCTGGAATTCATGGTGGTGCAGGATATCTTTATGAGCCGCACCGCAGAGTTCGCCGACGTGGTATTGCCGGGCTGCCCGAGCGTGGAGAAAGAGGGCACCTTCGTCAATACCGAGCGGCGCATCCAGCATTTCTCGCCTGCCATGGCACCGCTTGGCGACAGCCGGCCAGACTGGCAAATCTTCACCGATCTGGCCGCGCGGCTCGGGCATCCGTGGTATTACCCGAATCCAGGCGCAATCATGGCTGAAGCCGCCGGCATCGCGGAGATCTTTGCTGGCGTCAGCTACGAGCAACTGGTGGGCTGGCAGTCGCAAATCTGGCCGGTGAACGCCAACGGTGAAAGCACGCCGCTGCTTTATACCGAACAGTTTCACTTCCCGGACGGGAAAGCGCGGCTCTATCCCTTACGCTGGCAGCCGCCGGCCGAGCAGGAAGATGCCGAATATAACCTGCTGCTCAACAATGGCCGGATGCTGGAGCATTTCCAGTCCACCAACCAGACCGGGCAGGGTGGCCGTTTTATGTCGCTGTCACCGAATGCGTTTGTGGAAATCTCGCCGCAGCTGGCCGCCGAGCGCGGTCTGACCGAAGGCGAGTGGGTTCGCATTTCCTCCCGGCGCGGCTCGATGGATGTTCCGGTAGTGATCACCGATCGGGTGGCCGGTAACGTGCTGTTTATGCCGATCCACCACGGAAAGGATGGCGTCAATACGCTGACCGGTGAACACCATGATCCGGACGTAAACACCCCCGCCTATAAAGAGGTGGCGGTAAACATGAAGCGTGTGGAGCGGCGCATCCAGCCGAATCCTCTACCGTTACACAATTTTCGCTATGGCCAACGCACGCCGCTGGATCACCTGCCGGTGGAACAGAAATGGCAGCAGCAGGGCTATCGCGAACCGCCAGAACACGTTGAAAAACCGGAGAAATTCTGATGGCAGAAAGGATGAAATATCAGGTTACGCCGACCCGTACTGAGCAGACCGCCAGAGAAGCGATGGATGAGTTAATCGAAAGCCTGCATCAGCACGGATTTTTGCGACTGGCGAACGATCTGGTGAAATCAAATAGTGAGATCGGCAAGATTCTGGTGTCAGGTCTGAATCAGCCTGGCACCCAGAGCGCCCTGCAAAATCTATCGCTGTTGATGATGACGCTGGGCAGCGTTCCGCCGGAAAGGTTTAACCACCTGCTGCTCGCCCTGCGGGATGCGGCGATGGCGATTAAACCGGCCAGGGAAGAAGCCAATAGCGGCAAAGCCGCGCCAGGGATCCGCGGCATTATCCGGCTGCTGAATGATGATGAACTGTGGCGTGGCCTGAGTCCGGTTTTATCGGCCCTCAAGGTTTTCTCGCAGCAAATCGACGGGGAAGAGCAGAAGCCGATCACGCGTTTCAGCGGCAAGAGCAGTCTGGAGTAATCCACCGCAGAGGGTGCGTGACCGCACCCTCTGCGAGTCAGGCCGGTTTATAGATCAGATGTCCGGCGACGCCGCCGGCTCCGCCATCTTTGGGATGGTTGATGCCATCACTGACCGGAACATCGGTAAAATCAAACGGGGAAACGCCCGCCAGGCAGGCAACGTTGACACCATACTGATCGGGCTGTGAACGGCTCTGATGAAAGGTGTAAATGCCGCAGACTGAACAGAAGTAATGGCCGACCTGCTTGCTGTTAAAGCGGTATTCGGTGAGCTGTTCTTTGCCGCGCGTCACCTCAATCTGGCTGGCAAAGGCCACAACCGCGCCCCGCATCCGGCAGAACGAACAGTTGCAGCGCCGTATCGTGTTAAATCCATCTTTCAGCGTCACGCTGAACGCCACTGCGCCACAATGGCATTGTGCCGATATGTCATTTTGCATCGCGATCTCCTGGATAAGTGCGTAGCGGCTGGCGTGATAGCGTCTGCCACGTTTACGCCGTCACAACAGTGTAGCGCGGGAAAATGACGCGCTGTAGATTAAACGGTAATCAGCGTCAGGTCCTCCGCCTCAAAGGCGCTCAGCAACGCTTTATCCAGTTTTTTCTCCACCACCAGTAGCGAAAGCGCATGACATTCCGCGATTTTAAACCGGGCCACCGCAGGGATTTTTTCGGCCGTCAGGCCGACAATCACCTGATTACTCTGCTCAATGGCCACTTTTTTAAATTCACAATCGGCATAGTCAAAACCGGTCAGTCCGGCTTCCGGGCTCATTGCACAGCCACCGATAAAGGCCTGGTCGAACAGCATGCCTCGCACCTGCTGAATAGCGCTTTGCCCGACGCAGCCGCCGGTGCTTTTTTGCATCTGCCCGCCCAGCATGATCACCTCCGCGCGCGGATGCGCTAACAGCACCGCCGCAATATCAGGCGCATTGGTTACTACGGTTAAGGCAAGATCTGCCGGCAGAGCCCGCGCCAGCGCCAGATTGGTGGTGCCGGCATCAATAAAAATGCAGCTGTTGCTGTGGATCAGGCTGGCGCAGCGCTGCGCGATCAGGGCTTTTACTGCATGATCCTGCTCTTTTCGATGTGTAAAACTGCCTGCATCCGGCAGCGGCAATACCGCTCCGCCATAGACCTTTTTACACAAGCCCTCTTTACTGAGTTCATGCAAATCCCGGCGGATAGTGTGTTCCGAGACCGCCATCTGGCGTGCCAGATCCGCGCAGACCACGCGTCCGTTCTGCTGCAAAATCTCACGGATCAGCGCTTGTCGCTGCTGTGGGAAAGCTGCATAATCGAGCATTAATACTCCTGAATAATCACAATCGAGCTATAGTGAGCATCATCACGCCGCCGCTGACTGCTGTCAATAGGGTCAGAGGCGGGCAGGCTTTGATCAGGGCAGATGGCTGGCCTCTGGCATTCATTTTTAAAAAGGATCGGTATGGCTCTTCGCGAAACTGCAGTATCCCCGACGCTGGCGACGCGGGTCGTTTTTTTTCTTGCCGGTTTTGTTACTGCAACCTGGGCGGTGATTGTCCCGTTTGCGCGTGCCAATACCGGTGTCAATGAAGCGGTACTGGGAACGCTACTGCTGTGTCTGGGAATGGGGGCGCTGATCGCAATGCCGGTTACCGGCTTGCTGACCAGCCGGTTCGGCTGCCGGCGGGTGATTCTGGTGGCGATTGGATTGATTATTGTCAGTACGCCCTGGCTGTCGGTACTGAGCGATCCGCTGTGGCTGGCGCTGGCGCTGTTAGTGTTTGGCGTGGGTATCGGCGTCACCGATTGCGCCATGAACATCCAGGCGATTCTGGTGGAGAAGCAGTCTGCGGTACCGTTAATGTCCGGTTTCCATGGCATGTACAGCGTTGGCGGAATTGCGGGCGCCGGGCTGATGACGTTGTTGCTGGCAATGGGGTTAAGCGTGCTGGCCAGCTGCTTACTGGTCATTGCGGCGGTGGTGGTCATGACGCTCTACAGCGCGGCCGGTTTGCTGACCTATGCGAATCCTTCTGAAGGCCCCGCTTTTGCGATACCGCGTGGTAGTGTACTGATTATTGGTATTATTTGCTTCGCGGTGTTCCTGACCGAGGGCACGGTGCTGGACTGGAGTGCGGTCTATCTGACCGATGTCCGGGCTATTCCGGAGGCGCTGGGCGGACTGGGCTATACCTTTTTTGCGGTGGCAATGACGGTGGCGCGCCTGACCGGCGATCGGATTATTTTGTCGCTGGGACGCTTTCCGGTGGTGCTGGGCGGCGCGTTAATTGCTGCCGCAGGTCTGGCTATCGTCACCTTTATCACCGCCTGGCCGCTGGCGTTACTGGGTTATGCCCTGGTGGGCGCGGGCTGCGCCAATATCGTGCCGGTGATGTTTTCAGCCGCAGGGCAGCAGACGGTGATGCCGCAATCCGTCGCGGTGCCGGCGATTACCACACTCGGCTATATGGGCGTATTGAGCGGCCCCGCCGTGATTGGCTATGTGGCGCATTTTACCCATCTGTCGTTCGCCTTCTCGCTGATTATTCTGCTGATGCTGGTTGTCGGCGCGATCTCAATGACGCTGGACCTGGGACAAAGAACCGCGAAGGGGAATAACGCATGAAGATTCTCCACGTCGCGCTGTGGACCCGCGATCAGAAGCGCAGCGCGCTTTCTGGCAGGCGATGTTTGGTGCCAACAGTAATCAGCGTCATCTCAACAAAAACCGTCCCGGCTTCGCCTCTTATTTTATGCGCCTGCGTGAAGGGGCGACAATCGAACTGATGACGCTACCCGAGGTGGAAGCGGGGCAGACCGGCCAGGAAATGACGGGCTGGGCGCATATCGCCATTGCGCCAGGCGATGAGCATCAGGTGGATGAGATGGCAGTTCGCGCGGCTGAGAGTGGCATATTAATCGCGCCGTCGCGCCGGACTGGCGATAGTTTCGATGAGGCAATTATCCGCGATCCTGATGGCAATCTGATTGAGCTTGTCGCGGAATAGTGCGACGTTTTCATCGGCGGCTGAGCAGAACTGTGCCGCCGCCGC
>MIEI01000030.1 GCA_002095305.1 Pantoea brenneri | reverse complement strand
CCTTTGGTGATATCGAAAACAACGAAAACAGCGCGCAAAACTACATCCTGTCACTCAACAACTTTGTCGGCCCGGTTCAGCTGATGATGAGCGGCATGCGGGCCAGAGATAACGATGATCGCGAGGATATTGACGGAAATAAGATCAAAAGCGATGCGGCGAACACCGGCGTACATGCGTTGCTCGGGCTGCATAACGACAGCTTCTATGGCCTGACCGACGGCTCGGCGAAAACGGCGCTGCTGTATGGCCACGGTCTGGGCGCAGAGGTGAAATCTGTTGGTTCAGATGGCGCGCTGCTGCCGCAGGCGGATAGCTGGCGTCTGGCCAGCTATGGCATCACGGCGCTGGGAGACGGCTGGCATATTGCCCCGGCGCTGCTGGCTCAGCATAGCCAGGATCGCTATGTCAAAGGCGACAGTTACGACTGGGCGACCGTTAACCTGCGGCTGATTCAGGAGATGACTCAAAATTTTGAGATGCAGTATGAAGGCTCTTATCAGTACATGGACCTGCGCCCGGAAGGGTACAGAAACCGCAATGCCGTCAGCGGCAGCTTCACCAAACTCACCGTCGCACCCACCCTGAAAGCCGGAGACGTAGGCGACTTCCTGAAACGTCCGGAAATCCGCTTGTTCGCCAGCTGGATGAACTGGGATCACCGGCTGGATAACTATGCCAGTGATGATGCCTTTGGCAGTAAGGGTTTTGAGGCCGGAGGGGAATGGAACTTTGGCGTTCAGATGGAAACCTGGTTCTGACCAGACAGCCCCAGCTTGCAGGGGCTGGGCAACCGCACCAATAAAAATGAAACCAGAAGACAGAGGTTAATATGGATTATGCAAAAATTTCCCGCGCGCTACTGCCCTTGCTGGGCGGCCGGGAGAACATCGCCAGCGCGGCGCATTGCGCTACGCGCCTGCGGCTGGTGCTGGCGGACGACAGCCAGGCAGACACCGCGGCGATTGGCCGGATCGAGGGCGTAAAAGGCTGCTTCCGCAACGCCGGGCAACTGCAGGTGATTTTTGGCACCGGTGTGGTCAACAAAGTCTATGCCGCATTTATTGCTGAAGCGGGGATTAGCGAGTCGAGCAAATCTGAAGCGGCGGATATCGCGGCGCGCAAGCTTAATCCGTTCCAGCGTATCGCCCGTCTGCTGTCGAATATCTTTGTGCCGATTATCCCCGCCATCGTGGCATCCGGCCTGCTGATGGGGCTGCTGGGCATGGTGAAAACCTACGGCTGGGTCAATCCGGATAACGCACTCTACATCATGCTGGATATGTGCAGTTCCGCCGCCTTCATTATCCTGCCGATCCTGATCGGCTTTACCGCTGCTCGTGAGTTTGGCGGCAATCCGTTTCTTGGCGCAACCCTTGGCGGCATTCTGACCCACCCGGCACTGACTAACGCCTGGGGCGTGGCTTCGGGCTTCCATACCATGAATTTTTTCGGTATCGAAGTGGCGATGATCGGTTACCAGGGCACGGTGTTTCCGGTGCTGCTGGCGGTGTGGTTTATGAGCGTACTGGAGAAGCAGTTGCGCCGGATTATTCCTGATGCACTGGATTTGATCCTGACGCCGTTCCTGACGGTAATCATCTCCGGTTTTATCGCGCTGCTGATCATCGGACCGGCTGGTCGTATGCTGGGGGACGGCATCTCTCTGGTGCTCAGTACCCTGATCGCCCACGCGGGCTGGCTGGCGGGGCTGGTGTTTGGTGGGCTCTATTCGGTGATCGTGATTACCGGGGTACACCACAGTTTCCATGCGATTGAAGCCGGACTGCTGGGAAATCCCGCCATTGGCGTTAATTTCCTGTTGCCGATCTGGGCGATGGCCAACGTGGCTCAGGGCGGTGCCTGCCTGGCGGTGTGGTTTAAAACTAAAGATGTGAAGATAAAAGCGATTAGCTTGCCCTCGGCATTCTCAGCGCTGCTGGGGATCACGGAAGCGGCAATCTTTGGTATTAATCTGCGCTTCATGAAGCCCTTTATAGCCGGCCTGATCGGTGGCGCGCTGGGCGGTGCCTGGGTGGTTTCCGTGCATGTCTATATGACAGCCGTCGGGCTGACGGGGCTGCCAGGCATGGCAATCGTCAAGGCGGGTTCTTTGTTCAATTATGGCATCGGCGTGGCGATCGCATTCACCACGGCGTTCGTGGTCTCTTACCTGCTTAAATACAATACGGATGCTGAATAATGGCTTCATCGACACTTTTGCCGGCTATCCTGCAGGCGGTGATGCAGAAGATGCCTGCTGCGCTTAACGACCATTATTATCCCGGCTGGCATCTGGCGCCGGTTACCGGACTGCTTAACGACCCGAATGGATTTATCCATTTTGACGGTCATTATCATCTGTTTTATCAGTGGAATGCGCTGGGGTGCGAGCATAAACATAAATGCTGGGGACACTGGCGCTCTGCCGATCTGCTGCACTGGCAACATCAGCCGATTGCGCTGATGCCGGATGAAGCGTATGACCGTAGCGGCTGTTACTCCGGCAGTGCGGTCGATGACGATGGCGTTCTGACGCTGATTTACACCGGCAACGTGAAATTTGACGACGGCACACGCACTGCGTGGCAGTGCCTGGCTCAGCAAAATAGCGCAGCAGGATTTGATAAGCTCGGGCCGGTTATTGCTTTGCCAGAGGGCTACACCGGACATGTCCGCGATCCGAAAGTCTGGCGACAGGGTAACCACTGGTACATGGTGCTGGGCGCTCAGGATCGGCAGTTGCAGGGTAAAGTGCTGCTGCTGCGGGCGGAAAATCTGCAGCAGTGGCAACTGCTCGGCGAGATAGCGGGCAGCGGGCTGGGCGGTCTCGGGCCGGCGGGTTACATGTGGGAATGCCCGGATATGTTTACTCTCGGCGACAGCACTTACCTGATCTGCTGTCCGCAGGGCGTGGCGCGCGAGGAAAAACGCTTTCTCAACAGTCACCCGAGCGCCTGGCTGAGCGGCACGCTCGATGATCAGACGCCGGCCTATCACCACGGCCCGCTGCACGAACTGGACGCCGGCTTCGAGTTTTACGCGCCGCAGACCACGCTGACCGCTGACGGGCGGCGGTTGCTGGTGGGATGGATGGGCACGCCCGACGGGGAAGAGATGGCCCAGCCCACCGTTGCTCATCACTGGATCCACCAGATGACCTGCCTGCGTGAACTCAGTTCCCGGGATGGCAAGCTCTGCCAGCAACCGATCGCCGAGCTGCAGGCGCTGCGCGAAGCCGGAAAGGTTTATCAGGGACGTGCTGATGACGCGCCGCCGATCGATGCGCAGCGGCTGGAACTGCTGCTGGAAAGCCAGGGCGGAATCGAACTCAATTTTGCCGACACGCTGATCGTGACGTGGCAGCAGGATGCACTGCAGCTGGCGCGTCGCAGTCTGGTCACGGGTGAATGGCACTACCGCTACTGGACGGGCGCCGCCAGCCGGTTACAGATCCTGTGCGATCACTCCAGCGTTGAGATTTTCATCAATGATGGCGAAGGGGTGATGAGCAGCCGTTATTTTCCGACGCAGCCGGCGCGGTTAACCCTGCGTGGCCGCGCAGAACTGCAGGCTCACTACTGGTCGTTACGTCGCTGCATGGTAGAATAAGCGCTTGTTTCCTTAGACGATGCCTTGCCGTGAGAAAAACGAAACGCGTTACCATCAGTGACATTGCCACGCTGGCGGGGGTGAGTAAAGCCACCGCCAGCCTGGTGCTCAACGGCCGCGGAGAAGAACTGCGGGTCGCGAAGGAGACGCGTGAACGGGTGCTGGCGCTTGCCCGACAGCATCACTATCAGCCCAGCATTCATGCCCGGATGCTGCACGATGCCCGCAGCCATACGCTGGGACTGGTGGTGCCGGAAATCACCAACCATGGCTTCGCTGCGTTTTCTCATGCGCTGGAAAATCTGTGCCGCGCCGCAGGATTGCAGCTGCTGATCTCCTGTACCGACGAAAATGCCGGGCAGGAAATGGCGGTGGTCAATAACCTGGTATCGCGCCAGGTCGACGGGTTGATTGTCGCGTCCAGCATGTTAAGCGACAGTGATTACGTCACCCTTAGCGAGCAGTTGCCGGTGCTGCTGTTTGACCGTCGCATCAGTGACACGCGCTTACCCTGGGTGATCACCGATGCCATCACGCCCACCGCCGATCTGGTTGAAAGGCTGGCGCGCGCCAGTCCGGATGAGATCTACTTTCTTGGCGGTCAGCCCGATCTGTCACCAACCCAGGATCGCCTGGCGGGTTTCAGCCAGGGACTCACGCGTGCTGGCGTTACGCTGCGTCCGGAATGGATTATTCAGGGTAACTATCACCCGGCCAGCGGTTATGAGATGTTTGCCGCCCTGTGCGAACGGCTGAGGCGGCCGCCGAAAGCGCTGTTTACCGCCGCCTGCGGCCTGCTGGAGGGCGTTCTGCGCTATATGAGCGAGCACCGCTTGCTGACCAGCGACATCCGCATTGCCAGTTTTGACGATCACTACCTGTATGATTCCCTCTCCATCCCCATCGACACGGTCGAGCAAAACGTGCCGCAGCTGGCGCAGGCCTGCTTCGCGATCCTGACCAGCCTGATCCGCGGCGATGAGCCAGTAAACAGCCAGCTGGTACTGCCTGCGACGCTTCGTCTGCGCTGTTAACGCCGCCGCAGGTTAATCGATGCCAGCAACGCGACTCCCGCTGGCAGAGGCAACTATCGATTGGCGTCGTGCGGCTTAATGCGCTGAATCAGCGGCCGGATTAATGTTACTGGCTGCGCCGGATGCTGGCGAGCGACGTGAGCAGGCTATTTTTATCGCCTTCGCTCAGGTTGGCCGCCGTGAGTTGCGAGGCCAGCCATGCCCGTTCGGCGTGCGGAAAGCCGCCAGCCAACAGCTGCTGGCCGATCGCGTTGAGCAATTGGCTATCCAGCCGTTGTATCTGTTGCCGGGTATCAGCCAGATCCCTGACGGCGGCGTTATCCGGGACTGATAGCCAGTCCGCCCGATAACGATATTGAATCGCCTTACTGGCATTCATCAGGGCATGAACAAACGGTTCCACCGAATGGGGTTCCAGTCCGGCTTGCTCAGCGTTTTTCAGCATGCTTTGCATCACCTGCTGTTCCCGCGGCAAATCCTCGATCGGGAGATGATGCTGTGCTTTGTAGCCAGCCACCTCTTTCATCACCTGCATCCGTTCATTTAATGCAGTGGAAAGCGTGCCGAGCGCAACGGAAGAGACCGGCCCGGCAAAAACGTTACAGCACACAAACAGTGAAGAGAAGAGAATCGTCGTAAAATGCGTCATTTGCCCGCTCCGTTAATGAAAACTGGCGCTAATTTAGTCATGAAAAAATCGCCGAAGGTAATTATTTTGTTTTCAAAGTATGAATTGCAAACGGTGTCAGTGCGCTAGCGCAGGTGATTAATTCTGATGGGTTTTGCGTCTTTTAACGTCACACAATCTTCATGTTGCTATGCCACGCTGACAGGTTTATCCCGCCGCAGCCGGTGTTGCTCAACAGCCGGTATTAATGATGTTGCCGCCAGCGCAGCTCCAGTTATTGTCAGACAGGGATGCGCTAAGCGAAGGGCGACAGGGCAGGGTGAAGAAGGTTGTTACGGCCGGGTGCAGTAAAGCCATTGCCCGCTAATAGGCCGCCAGTGGAGCCTGATGTTGCGATCCGGATCGGTCAGCATCAGGCTGCCAGTGATGTGCTGAGGATGATGGCTACGCCGCCGATCGTGGCGGCGCAGTCAGTCAGGGGACGAAGATAGCGCGGACGCAACCATCTTCTTTGTGTTTGAACATCTCGTAACCCCGCGGTGCCTGTTCCAGCGGGAAGCGATGCGTCGCCATAAAAGCCGGGTTCAGTTCATTGCGGGCCACGTGTTCCAGCAGGCGGTGCATATAACGTTGTCCATGCTGCTGAGCGGTACGGATTGTCAGGCTCTTGTTGATCATCAGGCCTAACGGAAACTTATCCATCACCCCGTAAACGCCGAGAATGGCAATGTTGCCGCCTTTACGGCAGACGTAGAGTGCCTGACGCAGTGCCGCGCCAACATCGGTTTCAAGATGCAGCATCTGTTTGGTTTTATCGTAAACCTGGCTCAGTCCTTCGCCCCGGGCTTCCATACCGACCGCATCAATGCAGCTGTCCGGGCCACGTCCACCGGTTAATTCCAGTAACGCTTCGTTGATATCCACCTGGGTGTAATCCAGCGTCAGGCTGCCGGCATAATCGCGCGCCATTGCCAGCCGTTCCGGATAGCGATCGATGCCAATCACCTGATGAGCGCCCATCAGCCATGCACTTTGCTGCGCCATCAGACCGACACCGCCACAGCCCCATACCACCACCGTGTCGCCAGGGTGGATATTACAAAAATCGGCACCCATGTAACCGGTCGGGGCAGCATCAGAGAGAAACAGCGCCTGTTCATCGGTCACGCCCTCGGGCACCACGAAGCAATCATTGTCGGCAAACGGCACGCGCACATATTCTGCATGCGATCCGGCATAGCCGCCAAAGGCGTGGCTGTAGGCGTAAATACCGCCGGTCGGATGACCGAGTACGGCTTCTCCTTTCTCCCATTGCGGATTGGTGTTGTCACAACAGGAAGGTAAATGATGCTGGCAATACCAGCAGGAACCACAGGAGATGAATGAGGGCACCACCACCCGATCGCCGCGGCGAATATTATTTACGGCGCTGCCGACTTCGACCACTTCACCCATGAATTCATGACCGAGGATGTCACCTTCGCGCATACTCGGGATCAGGCCATCAATTACGTGCAGATCGGAGCCGCAGGTGGTGGTCAGCCTGACGCGAACAATCGCATCATGAGGATTTATCAGGCCCGGATCGGCCACGGTCTCAACGCTCAAATCGTTAACGCCATTCCAGCATAGTGCGCGCATTTATTTCTCCTTATCCTGACGTTCGGCGTGGCGGCCAGCAGGCTGACCATCCAGCGTGGCGATCTCTCCGGTCTCGGCGAGGCTTTTAAAGCGATGCAGCGCTTTGCTGGCCACCTCTTTCGGCAACAGATCAAACACTTTGGTCACCTTTTTCCCCAGCGCGCCGCCCGGCGGGATGAAGCGCAGAGTGAGCGCCAGTTCAGTGCCCCATTCGCCGGGCGCCGGGCGCAGCAGAAGTTCGCCTTCGTTAGGGATGTCGGCACCCTCCAGCGATCGCCAGGCAATAATTTCGCCCGGCTGGGCTTCGACAATCCGGCTCTCCCAGGCGTAGTGTTTACCCAGCGGGCCTTCGATCTGCCAGTGCGCATCGCTTTTATTGACCGGCGTCACCGTGGCAAAGTGGCTCATAATACGCGGCAGAGTATCCGGCTCCAGCCACAGGGAAAAAAGCTCGGTCGCCGGACGACCGACGGTTATCCAGCGCCGGAGCGTAAGCGTATTATCGCTGGCGGTTGTTTGAGGTTTTTTGGCCAAAAGGTCCTCCGATAGCAGGCTCAGTCGAACGGAAATCACTGAAAATGAGTTAAGAACAGCCTGCGGAATTTTGCGAGCGAAGCCGTAGCGTTGCGGTACGGCAGGTCTGGCCGCAGGTTATGTATCGGACAGCGCGGTGCGGGGCGCAGGAAAACCCCGTTGCGGACGGCGGGATTATGTATAATGCCTGCAGCAAAGAGGCATCTGTTTTAGCAGCAAATAGAGGTAGATATGTCTGCATCTGAAACTTCTACCGGTGGTAAAAGTGTGGTTGAGTTGGTGCTGAGTTTAGAAACTCAGGTGGCAGGTTACCCGCAGGCAAACTGGCACATCGGTCTGAAAAGCAAAACCAAAATGGCGCTGGAAAAGATTAACCGCGCGTTTGATGCAAAACGTATCAGTGCAGAAGAGAGTCTGAATCTGAAACAGCGGGTTTATAGCGTGCAGGATAAATTAATTGAGCTGGCGCTATGGTAAGGCTGTGCATTTAACCGTCAGCGGCCATCACCCGCTGACCTGCACTTAAGTCGGCCGGTGTGAAAAACTGATACTTCAGTACGCAACGCCGCTGGGCATTTTCTGCACTTTTCAGCGAAGGCGTATTGCCGGGAAGGATAGTGCCGGTCAGCAGCACGCTGTCGCCGTAACGCTGATCGAGCTGCTGCAACAGCATCTGCTGGGCTCGCGCTGCCAGTCCGCGGCCGCGGTATTCGGGCAAAATCACCTCATCCAGAATCTGAATCGCCTCAATGAACCCCACGCGGCGCATCGCGCAAATGATCAAGCCGGCCAGCTGACCCTGACTGACAATTAGCGAGACGTTGCCCTGGGCGATATCCTCACGCAGTTCCCGTTTATCGGTTGCCAGCAGCAGATGTCTGAGCTGCGGCAGGGCACGCCAGCTGGCACGATAGGCGCGATTGATAGTGGTCAGACAGACCGGATAATCCTCTCTGGTGGCGGTCACCAGCGAAACATCCTGCCCGGTCGGGGCGGAAAGCGAGTCCGGGCGGCCAAGAAAGATCAGTTGATCGGTGAAGCCGATCGCAGGATGGTCGGCGGGCAGCAGCACGCGCAGCGTTTGCGGGTTCAGCGCCTGCCACGCCTGCATAATGGCGCAGGCAACCTGCTGGTTAATCGGTCCATCCAGCGCGACGACATCGATAAACGGCTGGGCCAGATCGCCGCCGAGATAGCGGGGACCGGTGAGATAACGCTGACCGTCAATGTGGAGTTCACGTTGCAGAAAATAACGCTGTGGCAACCCGGTTTCACGCCAGGGAAAGGCGGCAGAGAAACGGGCATCACGACACCATGCCTGCTGCTGCTTCAGCCACTTAATCAGCCAGCCCCTGAGCCGGTGCGGTGAAACCGGCAGGCTCTGGTAGCGCGACACCATATAATCCAGCATACCCTTTCCACCTTGTTGCCCGTCTCAGGTTCAGCATCGGGGCTGAATGAACGTAACGGCTTAGCGCCGGCTCTGGTACTCCTCTTTCAGCAGACCGAACAGCCAGTCATCCTGCCATTTACCGTTCAGAAAAAAGTTCTGCCTTAAGGTGCCTTCCTGCGCGAAGCCGGCGGAGATTAACGCTTTCCGTGAGGCGATATTCCCAGCGGTAACGGTCGCCACCAGCTTGCGGTACGCCAGTTGGTCAAAACAAAACCCGATCACCGCATTCAGTGACTCGCGACCGTAACCTTTGCCGTGAAAGTCAGCGGCGAGAATAAAACCAAACTCGGCAATGCCGTTACCCCGATCGATAAATCCGCTGAATCCTGTCGGCAATCCTGAGGTTTTTTCTTCCATCACCAGGCAAAGCCAGTGATCACATCCTTTATGCCAGGCGGGCAAGCGAACGTCAAACGAGTGGGTTCTGATTTCGTCGGCAGAGCGTGGATCAGAGATATATTTCATCACCGATTGATCCTGACTGACCGCCAGATAAAACGGCCAGTCCTGCTGACTCAACGGCCGGTAACGCAGCCGCGCAGAAATGATCACATCAGGTTGCATCATGCTACTCCTTGCAGGCCGAGCTTCAGGGCGAAAGTTGATGCCAGCAAGCTAACACAGCCGCCGGAGAAGCGGGAGTCAAACTCGCCAGCCAGCCGCGCACCGCTGAAGACGGCGGTTGTGGTATCGCTTCCATTTATGCCGGGATTCTTACGATGAGTTGTGTGGTTCGCATCGGTTGAAATTTTTTAGTTAATACATTTCAAATATAATTAGCTGATATATAACAATTATTAGAGATTTGTTTACACTCTGCCACGAAAAGGCAATGTAAATGGCATGTGATAGCGTTTACACTTGCACTGATGTTTCTTTACATTTCCCGCTTTTTATCAAGGTTAAACACATGTCACGGGTATCCCGAACACTCAATTTGTTAACGCTGCTGTTCTCTGTCGCCTGCTCTGCCTGGCTGCTGATCGGCGGCGTCTGGTTGCTATCGCTGGGCGGTAGCGCGTATTACCTGATCAGCGGCCTGGCCATGGCGGGCTTTAGCGTGCTGCTGTGGCGCAGAAAACGCAGTGCGCTCTATCTCTACGCCGCGATTCTGATCGCCAGTGCGCTGTGGGCGTGGCAGGAAGCAGGCAGCGACTACTGGACGCTGGTGCCGCGACTCGACGTCTGGGTACTGCTGGGGATCTGGCTGATTTTGCCTTTCAGCTATCGTCAGTTTGGCCCGGCCGGTAAAAAACCGCTGGCGGCGATGGTTATCGCCTTACTGGCTAACGGAGCGCTGCTGGTGGGCTCATCACTGCACGATCCGCAGGAGATAAACGGCGAACTGCCGCTGACCGATGTTGCGCCAGCCGCTTCATCGGTACCGGCGGAAGACTGGACCGCCTACGGCCGGACGCAGGAAGGCGTGCGTTACTCGCCGCTGAAGCAGATCAATGAGCACAACGTGCAGAACCTGCAGGTGGCCTGGCAATATCACACCGGCGATGTCAAAACCGCGAACGATCCGGGTGAGATTACCAATGAAGTGACGCCGCTCAAGGCGGGCAACATGCTCTATCTCTGCACGCCACACCAGATTCTGCTGGCGCTGGACGCGGTGAGCGGCAAAGAGAAATGGCGCTTTGATCCGAAGCTCAAATCCGATCCGTCATTCCAGCACATCACCTGTCGTGGCGTGTCCTATCACGAAATGCCGGCGGCGCAGCAGAGTAGCGCTTCACAGCCTGCCCACTGCGCGCGTCGTATCTTCCTGCCGGTGGACGACGGTCGTCTGATTGCGCTGGATGCCACCTCTGGTGAGCGTTGCGAGAACTTCGCCAGCCACGGTGAGCTGAATCTGCAACATCAGCAGCCAAATGCCTATCCGGGCGGTTATGAGCCGACGTCACCACCGATTGTCACCGACAAAGTGATCATCGTGGCGGGCTCGGTCACCGATAACCTGTCAACCCGTGAACCGTCTGGCGTGATCCGCGGTTTTGATATCGACAGCGGTAAGCTGGTGTGGGCGTTTGATCCTGGCGCGAAAGATCCGAATGCGCTGCCTGCAGAAGGGGAGACCTTCAGCGCCAACTCACCTAACTCCTGGGCACCGGCGGCGTATGATGCTCAGCGTGACATCATCTATCTGCCAATGGGCGTCTCGACGCCGGATATCTGGGGTGGTCATCGCACGCCGGAACAGGAGCGTTATGCCAGCGGCCTGCTGGCGCTGCACGCCTCTACCGGTAAGCTGGCCTGGTTCTATCAGACAGTACATCATGACCTGTGGGACATGGATCTGCCGTCGCAGCCAACCCTGGCGGACATCACGGACAGCAGCGGCAAGCGCGTACCGGTGGTGTATGTACCGGCTAAAACCGGCAACATTTTTGTGCTGAACCGTGAAACCGGCCAGCCGGTGGTACCTGCACCGGAAACCCCGGTACCGCAGGGACCGGCGAAAGGCGATCATCTCAACCCGACTCAGCCTTTCTCGCAACTCACCTTCCGGCCGAAGCAGAATCTGCAGGGCAAGGATATGTGGGGCGCGACGATGTTCGACCAGCTGGCGTGCCGCGTGATGTTCCATCGCCTGCGATATGAAGGCCCGTTTACGCCACCTTCAGAGCAGGGCACGCTGGTGTTCCCGGGTGATTTCGGCATGTTCGAATGGGGCGGTATTGCGGTTGATACCGACCGTCAGATTGCGATTGCGAACCCGATGGCGATGCCGTTTATCTCACGGCTGGTCCCACGCGGACCGGGCAACCCGATTGAGCCTGGTGCGGCGGGTGCTGCCGGTTCCGGTTCGGAATCCGGCGTGCAGCATATGTATGGCGTACCTTATGGCGTTGAACTGAATCCGTTCCTGTCACCTTTAGGTCTGCCGTGCCTGCAGCCGTCATGGGGCTTTGTCTCGGCGATCAATCTGCAGAATCATCAGATTGTCTGGAAGAAACGCATCGGTACGGTACGCGACAGTGCGCCGGTTCCGCTGCCGTTCAAAATGGGCGTGCCGATGTTAGGCGGCCCGGTGACCACCGCTGGCAATGTCTTCTTTGTTGCCGGAACGCTAGATAACTACCTGCGCGCCTACAGTGTGCGTGACGGCAAACTGCTGTGGCAGGCCCGACTGCCGGCGGGTGGTCAGGCGACGCCGATGACCTATGCAGTCAACGGTAAGCAATATGTGGTGATCATGGCCGGTGGACACGGCTCGTTCGGCACTAAAATGGGCGATACGCTTATCGCTTATGCGCTGCCGTAACCTGCGTTAATCTGTAAAATCACGCCCCCGTCGGTCTCGCCTGCGGGGGCTTTTTTTTGCTGACATTAGCGCGCTGACAGGTGAAGCCGTGGCTTCACTGCTACGCTTGAGCCGCCCCCCTTGCCACTGAGAGAGCAAAACGGATGGATCTGAAACAGATTGACGCCTCTGCCTGGACCACACTGAGCGATGCTGCCGCTGATCCGCAGGCGGAATTCCGCTACCTGACGCTGTGTACGGTTGATGCCGCCAGTCGGCCACAGGCGCGTACCGTGGTTTTACGTCAGGTTGATAGCCGCCTGCGCACCCTGACCTTTCATACCGATCTCCGCAGTCCGAAGTGGCAGGAGATGAGCGCGAATCCGCAGGTGACGGTGCTGGGATATGCCCTGCAGACCCGGCTGCAGTTGCGCCTGCAGGGAGAGGTCGGACTGTATGCCGGGGAGAGCGATATTGCGGATGCTGCGTGGTCCCGGTTACCGGCGCGGACCCGCAGCACCTACACCGGCGGCCCGCCGGGCGAGGTGTCTGACAGTGATGAGCAGGCTGCAGTGCCCCCAGCGGATGACGATGCCGGCAGGCAGCATTTCGGCGTAGTGGTGATGCGGGTCAGTGCGCTGGACTGGTATCAGTTACACCGGGAGAACAATCAGCGGGCGCTGCTGATCTACGCCACTGACGGTGCGTTGGTCAGTGGCCAGCAGATCACCCCCTGAGCAGACGGGTTTAATCCCGGTCTACACTGACTGAACAGACTTTTTTGAAACGACGAGGTCAGGGTGGGTTCAATCAGCAATCGGGGTCCGTCCCCGTTTATTCAGGGTTTCCAGTTGCAGGATGTCACGCTGGATAACGGCATCACGCTGCGCGTCGCCACTGGCGGCAGCGGGCCGGCGCTGGTGATGCTGCATGGTCATCCGCAGAATCACCTCTGCTGGCATAAGGTGGCACCAGTGCTGGCGCAGCATTACACCGTGGTGCTGCCCGATCTGCGCGGCTATGGCGACAGTGATAAACCGGCCAGCGATGCGCAGCACCGGCCCTATTCAAAACGGGCGATGGCGCAGGATATTGCGCTGCTGATGACTGCGCTTGGCCACCCGCGCTTTGCTTTTGTCGGACACGATCGGGGAGCCAGGGTAGGCCATCGGCTGGCGCTCGATTATCCGGATCGCGTCAGCGCCTGTACCTTTATCGATATTGCACCGACAGCCACCATGTACCAGCAGACAGACAGGGAATTCGCCACCCGCTATTTCTGGTGGTTTTTTCTGATTCAGCCTGAGCCATTACCGGAAACGCTGATCGGATCAAATACCGAATTCTTCCTGCGTCAGCATATCCGGGCGCAACTTAAAGTCGCTGATGCTACGCCTGAAGCGATTCTGAAAGATTACCTGCGCTGCTATCAGCATCCGGCGATGGTGCACGCGGTGTGTGAGGATTATCGCGCCAGTGCGACGATAGATTTAGAGGATGATGCTGCCAGCGCAGGAGAGCGAATCCGCTGCCCGCTGCTGTTACTGTGGGGAGAGCAGGGCACGGTCGGCCAGCTGTATGATGTGCCGCAAACCTGGGCTGACAAAGCCTCACATATTCGGGGGCGGGCGTTACCGTGCGGCCATTCGCCGCAGGAAGAGGTGCCATCAGCATTGCTGGCGGAACTGCAGGCTTTCCTGACCTCTGCCGAAGAAAAACAGCCTGATTAATCCGCAACCCCACAGCCGGGGCGAGCCACCGTTAATGATGTCATATTCACTGCCAGCCGCTGCGCTGGCATTTTTTTATCTGCCGCATCGCTTAACGGATTTTAGCGCCACGTTATCCTCATATTTCCATCTTTTTACGCTATTTCCTATCTTTTAGCTTCGCTTGTGCCAGGCTTTAAATTCTCATGAAGCAGTCACTTATGCTTCATGACAGGAAAAGTCACCATTATTTCTCTGCACGCTTATCCCAGCATAACTTTCTCAGGACTACGGGCAGGTTAACCATGAACGATCGACCGCCTGAAAAACCGGAGGCAGGGGAAAATGACCAGCGACTCAGGCTGGCGGAAGAGCAGCTTGAGATTTCGAAGCAGCAGGTCAGTGACGGCCATGTCCGGGTTACCCGGCGGGTGACGGAGCATGAAGAAAAAATCGCCCTGTTACTCAGGCAGCAGACAGCCGAAATAGAGCGAGTCCCTAAATCGGAACGGCTGACGTCAATGCCGGAAATCCGCGAAGAAAACGGCGTGATCATCATTCCTGTGGTTGAAGAGGAAGTTGAGATTATCCGCCGGCTGGTGCTGAAAGAGGAACTGCATATCCGCAAAGTGGTTAACCAGGTTCCGCTGGAACAGGTGGTCACCCTGAAAAAACAGCACGCTCAGATAGACAGACATCAGCAACCAAAACAGTCTGAACCCATCACCGAGGAGAAAACTATGGCGCGTGAAACAATCGTAACGATGTTCAGCAATGTCTCACTGGCAGAAGGCGCAAAGCGCAACCTGATCAAAGCGGGCTTCCTGGACGATGACATTGATATTATTTCCGGAGAGCGCCTGCGTACTGAAGGTCAGGAAGCGCGTCATCCTGGCTTCTGGCAGCGTCTGTTCGGCAATACGCTGGAAGAAGATCAGGCAGAAGTCTATGAAGATGCGATGCGGACTGGCGGCGTGGTGCTGTCGCTGCGTGCAGATGAAGATCAGTTGCCGCGGGCACTGGGCATTCTTGATGCACATGAAGAGCTCACCGAGCGCAGCGCCGCCCTGCCGGAAGATTACGCCGCCGATGATGGCCTGACCACCGCACCGGGTGCCTCGCTGAATCAACCGACGCCGGGCAGCGATCTCACCGGCAATCCGGCCCATAGCGCGACCGTACGTCCTTCGCTGACCGGCGATGAAAGTGAAGAAGACGTGCTGCGTCTGGCCGAAGAGCGACTGGAAGTGGGAAAACGCCTGGTCAGCGAAGGCTCAACCCGGGTACGCCGCTACACGGTCACCGATCAGGTGTCAGAAAATGTGTCGCTGCGTGAGCAGCATGCGGAGATTTTCCGCCGTCCGCTGAGCGAAACCGGCGCGCCGGATCAGGTCGACTGGTCGGAAAAAACCATCGAAGTTGAAGAGACCCATGAACAACCGGTGGTGAATAAAACCGCGCAAATCATTGAAGAAGTGGTGTTGCGTAAAGAGCAAAGCGATCGGGTTGAAACCATCAATGACTCGGTACGTCGCCAGGAAGTGGATATTGACCGTGCCAGCACGGATAACGTGGCCGGCAACCGCACTGCGACCGATCCGCTGCTCGACGCTACGCAGCAGGCCCGCACCGGTCACGACAGTCCGGCTGTATCGCCGGGTGGCCTCTCTGGCCGGGATCCAGCGCATAAAGAGGGCGTAATCGAGAAGGCAGGCGATAAAATTGCCGAAGCCAAAGATAAGGTTGAAGACAAATTCAAAAAGCCATAAGGCTGCGGCTGTATCCGGCTTAATCCACTGCCCGTATTAGTGAATACGGGCATTTTTTTGCCTTCAGCGCAGCGGGGCGTTAACCCGCAACGCGTCCAGTTCGCGCATGACGACAAAAATTACCCCGCGATAGCATCTGGCCTCGCGCCCGTTCAGCAAGGCTGGCAGGCTCACTAAGCTATTCTGGCTGTTGTATTTTCCGGCAGCCGCTGATCTGATTTCAGACAGTTCTTTGCCATGAGGAAAGCTTGTCTGCCTGCACCCACTCTTCCCTTACCAATAAAGCGTTCCGGTGGTGTCTGCAATCTGCAGGTGTGCCAGCTATACATATGCTTTGCATCTGCATATACTTTGCCTATGCTTGGGGTGCTTGCTGGTATTGATGCACCCGCTTTGTACAGCATTTACTCTATGGGAGAAAAATCATGCGAACCGTATCAGTATTTAAAAATGGCAATAATCGCGCCATCCGTTTGCCGCGTGATATGGACTTTGAGGGGGTGAGCGAACTGGAGATCATCCGTGAAGGCGACAGCATCATTCTTCGCCCGGTACGTCCAACATGGGGCTCATTTATTCAGGAAGAGAAAGCGGACCCTGACTTTATGACAGAGCGTGAAGACGTTATCAGTGATGAAGGCCGCGTTGACTTATGAGTAAGACTTACATGCTGGACACCTGCATCTGTTCGTTCATTATGCGCGAGCAGCCGGAAGCGGTGATCAGACGTCTGGAGCAGGCGGTGCTGCGTAATCATCGTATCGTGGTATCGGCGATTACCTATGCCGAAATGCGTTTCGGGGCGATCGGGAAAAACGCTTCTCCGCGCCATGGAAAGCTGGTTGATGCCTTCTGCGCCCGCCTTGATGCAATCCTGCCGTGGGATCGGGCAGCGGTGGACGCCACTGCGGAAATTAAAGCGGCACTGGCTTCGGCCGGAACGCCAATCGGCCCTAACGATACCGCCATTGCCGGACACGCGATTGCGACAGGGGCCATTCTGGTGACCAATAATGTCAGGGAGTTTGAGCGGGTACCGGGCCTGGTGTTCGAAGACTGGGTGAAGTAAGCATGGGTTTTCCAGCCCGCTATTTAATCGCTCCGTGGATAAATAGCGGGCTTTATCCGGCTCAGTCTGCTGGCCAACCTGATCAATACAATAATTGGTTTGCTCTTAGCGCAGCGGGGCGTTAACCCGCAACGCGTCCAGTTCGCGCGCATCGTGACTGCAGAAAAAGGTGATCTCGCCGCCACGCTGGCAGGAAAGTTCGCGCAGCCGCTGCTGATTATGCCGGCGTGCCGCGTTATCCATCGCCATCATCCACTGGTAAAAACGCAGCCCCGGCGTGCAGTGGCGCGTCGGCTGGCGCATTTCACCGCGATAAAACCAGGCGTCACCGCCGTGCAACAGCCAGCCATCAGGTTGCTGAATCGCGATACCGGCATGGCCAGGCGTATGTCCCGCCAGCGGCACCAGCAAAATTTCCGGCGGCAGATCGCGCAATCCGTGCACTGCCTCAAAGCCAAACCACTTTTCCCCCTGCGGCTGATAGGTTTCCCAGTTGCTGATCCCGCCCCACTGGCCGGGACGATAGCGCTCACGCGACAGCCAGCTATGCCGCTGATGAGCAGTATCAACCTCTTGCTGAAGCAGATGAATGCGCGCCTGCGGGAAGTCCGTTAAGCCGCCAGCGTGATCAAAATCGAGATGGGTCAGAATAATGTGGCGCACATCCTCAGCCCTGAAACCCAGCGCGGTAATCTGTGCCAGCGCGGTCAGCTCATCGCGGCGCTGAATGTTATTCATGGCGCGGAAAAAACCGGACAAGCGGCTGCCGGGTGCCCGCATATCCTGACGGCCAAACCCGGTATCGACCAGCACCAGACCTTCGCGGTCGGTCTCAATCAGCAGGCAGTGGCACACCAGCTGGGCCGTCAGGCCTTTGCTGAATCCGTCATAGAGCGCGCCGCCCAGCGGGCACATACAGCCACAGTTGAGGTGGTGAATTTTCATCTGGCCTCCATAAGGTCAATACACAAGATACGACGCGGCCCGGCCAGCCTGGCGCGTGGCACGTCTGTCTGGCTTTAGAGTGTAGAAAGGGATGACGCAGTAGGCGGAGCGGTGCAGCGGATAACCGGGCAAAATTGCCGGTTATCCGCCAGAAATCTGTGATTTAGCGGTGGAACAGCGGGAATGCGCCGGTCAGGAGACCGCCAGCTATCAGCACCAGGCTGACCAGAATCCCCCACTTAATCGCAAAGCGCTGGTGATCGCCGATATCAACTTTCGCCAGTCCGACCAGCAGGTAGACCGACGGCACCAGCGGACTGAGCAGGTGGAACGGCTGTCCGACAATCGACGCGCGGGCGATTTCTTCTGCTGAAATGCCGTAACTGGCGGCGGTCTGGGCGATAACCGGCAGGATACCGAAGTAGAACGCGTCATTGGACATGAAGAAGGTGAAGGGCAGGCTGACCAGCGCAGTGAATAGCGCCAGATAAGGCCCAAAGCTGTGCGGGATCACCGCCAGCAGGCTCTTCGCCATCGCATCGACCATGCCGGTGCCGGAGAGAATGCCGGTGAACACGCCAGCGGCAAAAATCAGCGCGGTGACTGCCAGCACGTTACCGGCATGGGCACCAATACGCGCTTTCTGCTCTTCCAGCGACGGATAGTTGAGCATCACCGCAACCGCAAACGCCAGCATGAACAGGATCTGGATCGGCATCAAGCCAATCACCAGCAGCACCAGCAGCACGGTGGTCAGGATGAAATTAGGCCAGAACATTTTCGGTCGGCGATTAGCGGCACACTCTTCGGCATCACCCAGCCCCAGTTCGATATTATCCAGATGGTGATCTTTCAGGGTCATCACGCCTAAACGCTTACGTTCACGCAGGCCAAACAGCACCGCCATCGCCACCAGGCTCATGCAGGCCATCAACATCGCGGGCAGCATCGGAATGAAGATATCGAGCGCATCAATGCGCAGTGCGGCTGCGGCGCGCGCCGTCGGTCCGCCCCACGGCGAAAGGTTCATAATACCGCTGGCCAGGTTGACCAGGCAGGTCATCGCCAGCACGTTCATGCCAAGCCGCTGATAGAGCGGTAAGAAGGCGGCGATAGCGATCATGTAGGTGGTGGAGCTGTCGCCATCCAGTGAGACCAGTAAGGTCAGCACCGCGGTACCGACCAGCACCTTGAGCGGATCGCCGCGCACGATTTTCAGGATAAAGCGCACCAGCGGATCGAACAGGCCGGCATCAATCATCAGCCCGAAATAGAGAATAGAGAAAGTGAGCATCACGCCGGTCGGGGCCAGCGTTTTGACACCGTCCAGCATCATGGTGCCCAGGCCCTGATAAAAGCCGCCAATCAGCGCAAACAGGGTCGGGATCAGGATCAGCGCAATCAAGGCTGACATGCGTTTGGTCATGATCAGATACATGAAGCAAACAACCATCGAAAATCCCAGTATGGTCAGCAAATTAATGGCCCTCGTCATGGCTAAAAAGTAATAGAAAAGTTACGTAGTGCGATAAAAACTCACGTTATACTTAGCGCATTAATGGTTAACCTGTTGTTTTAATTAACCCTGCACCTAAAGATGATAATAATTAGTTATCAGGATTTAGCATTTATTTAACAAAAAAGAGTGATCCCGATCGTTATTAAACGGTTGTTAAACGAGATTGTGTGATTGCGATCAACTGAGGCGCACGATTTACCGGCTTTTCAGGGCCAGAGAAGGCGCAAAGCAACGGGTGAGTGTCTGGATGACGGGAGAGGGAACGGCAGCATAGCTGAGCCGGAAAGCTCAGCTATCAGGTGGAGAGTAACGACGTTAACTGCCTAACAATTGCATGATCAATTCAGGCGACTTATTCGCCATTTTCATGACCGCATTCTGGCCCTGCTGAAGGATCTGACTGCGCGCCAGCTGGCTGGCTTCCTCTGCATAGTCAGCATCCTGAATCCGACTGCGGGCCGTCGAGGTATCCACGCTCTGCTGAGACAGCACCGTGCGGTTGGACTCATAGCGATTTATTTTCGCGCCATAGGTCGACTGATAGCGGCTGACTTTGTCCAGCGCGCTATCCAGCGCGTGCATGGTGCTGCTGATATCACCCGGTGTCAGCAGAGTAGTGTTATTCAGCCCGAGCGCTTTGGTATCCGACGGCGTAGCCGGAATATGATCAGACTGTATCGGCTGACCGAAGTCGGCGCTGGTGATCACTTCTAATGGCTCGCTCTGATGCGGCGGCGTAACCGGACTCGCTTTTGGCTCAGGCAGATTTCCCCAGGTCAGGTTACTGGTGAATGAACCATTGCCGACCACCACCACAATCAGATCTTCGCTGACGGTATCCAGCGTAATGCGCTCCAGCCGGGTGCCGGTATTGGTGCCGTTGTTGAAATCGCCGCTGGCGACATCTTCATAGCGATCGCCGTCACCACTGTAGGTGATATTCATCCCGTTATAGCTGCCACTGTTACTGCCAGCCAGCGACCAGCTGGCTCCGCCTTCCAGCAGCTGCGAACCGTCATAGGCCGCGCCGCTGGCGAAGCCGTTGTTACTGGTCAGCAGGCGAGACTGCGCGGTGGCGTCATCGGTGATGCCTTTACTCATCCAGGTATAATCGGGCGCGCTGCCGTCAATCGGGGTGCCGGCCAGATGCTTACCGTCGCGGGTAAACAGCTGCAGATCATCATCCTGACCCAGTGAGTCAATGGAGATGGTGATGGCGGTCGAGCCGGCCGGGATATAGGCCAGCGGGATCACCCCGGAAGTAAACGAATAGCTCTTTCCCGCAACCGGGAATTTGGTGTTGATCGGCTGGACGTTGCCGAGCAGCGCTGGCGGCAGGTCCGGATCGTTAGTGGCTAACGGGTATTTACCGAAAATCTCCGTCTGGTCGGCAATCTGGTTAATGCCGGCCAGAATCTGCTGGTATTCGCCGTTGACGCTCTGGCGGTCGGCATCCGACAGCGTACCGGTCGCGGCCTGGATAGAGAGCGTTTTAGCCCGAATCAACAGGTCCGCTATGCTGCCCAGGCCACCGCCTGCCGTCTGGGCATAGCTGATGGCATCGTTCAGGCCGCGGGCGACCACACTATCGGCGCCAATGTTGGCCGTCATGCGGTTGGCAATCGCCTGGCCCGCTGCATCGTCTTTGGCACTGTTTATCCGCATCCCTGATGATAACCGTTCAATCGTTCTTCCCAGAACTGACTCAGTGCTGTACCGCATATTGTTCGTAAATGCGGCGGTTTCGTTATGGTTGATCGTTAACATAGTCGCTTCGAACAGGGAGTAGGGTCTGTGTTTTATCGGCATGACGATTAGCAGCTTTAACCTGCGAAGACGCATATTGTGGCTGTTATAGCGGTCGTACGGGCAAGTGGCTGAAGGCAGTGGGCTTTTTTGATAAAAAAATTTAACGATTCAGCAAGGGGAAAGCCTGCTACGCGCGGGCGCAGCAGGGGAGGGCGATGCGGCAATCAGTTAAACACCATGCCGCCGTCAATCAGTAACGCCTGTCCGGTCATGTAATCGGAGTCGGGACCGGCGAGGTAGGCGACACAGGCCGCCACATCTTCCGGCTCGGAGAGGCGTCCAAGGGTGATGCGTTTGGCAAACTCACGGGTGCCATAACCGGCGGGCTGACCGGCCGCATCGGAGATCTGCCGGTCAATCTCATCCCACATCGGTGTTCTGACAATGCCAGGGCAGTAGGCGTTAACCGTGATGCCTGACGGAGCCAGGTCTCGGGCCGCTGTCTGGGTCAGGCCCCGTACCGCGAACTTACTGGAGCTGTAAACGGCCAGTTCCGGGTTACCGACATGGCCAGCCTGTGAACAGGCGTTGATGATTTTACCGCCGTGTCCTTCCGCGGCGAACGCCTTGATGGCGGCCTGCATGCCCCAGATCACCCCTTTCACGTTGACGTTGTAGACTTTATCCACCACCTCTTCGGTGATCCCGGCGATCGGTGTGGAGGGCGCGATGCCGGCATTATTGACGATGACATCGAAGCCGCCCAGCGCCTGACGAGCCTCCTCAACCGCATGCATCACCTGATCACGCTGGGAGACATCAACTTTCAGCGCCACCGCTTTACCGCCACTCTGAATGATCTTTTCTGCCACCTGGTGGGCAGTGTCAGGATTGAAATCGGCCACGGCCACGGCAAAACCGTCCCGGGCCAGCCGCAGGGCGATAGCTTCACCTATTCCCTGTCCTGCACCGGTAACAAACGCTACGTTGGTTTTCATCATCATATCCTTTCAGGTTGAAATTAAAGAAGCTGGCTCAGATGCAGCTGGCCCATCAGCAGAGGGTTGTCGGCATAATCGACCGGTACCGCCACCACGGCAGGGCCCTGAACATCCATCGCCTTACGCAGGGTCGGTTCAAGTTCTGCCGCACTGTTGACTGCAAAACCGGCGGCACCAAACGCTTCGGCGTAGACTTTGAAATCGATCGGGCCAAAATTCACCCCGGAGACGCGCTGGTATTTTTTCTGTTCCTGCATCGCCACCATGTTGTAGGCGTTGTCGACCCAGACAATGTGCAGAATATTGGCTTGCAGCCGTACCGCGGTTTCCAGCTCCATGCTGGACTGCAGGAAACCGCCGTCGCCCGATACCGACACCACTTTGCGCTGCGGGTCGACCAGCCAGGCACCAATCGCCCACGGCAGCGCCACGCCCATGGTCTGCTGACCGTTGGAGATCATGATCTGGCGGGCGCGGAAGCTGTAGAGATAGCGGGCGATCCAGATGTGGAAGCTGCCCATATCGACGGTCAGGCTGACGTCACTGTTAATGATGTCCTGCATGGCGCGCACGATGCGTAACGGGTGCAGAGCAAACTGATTAAGGCTGGCACCCTGCATCGCCAGTAATTTGCGCTGATGTTGCCGATCTTCCAGCACGCTGGCCGCTTCCGGGCTGAGCTGAAGCGGTGCCGTGATCCGGCTTGCCAGTTTGCGCAATGTGGCAGCGATATCCCCGACCAGCTCGGCGTCCGGCAGATAGCGGTTGTCGGTTTCGGCGGGCATCACGTCAATATGGATCAGGGTGGCGTTGCCGGTGTTCCACATTGCCGGTTCATATTCCACCGGGCTGTAACCGATGGTGATAATCAGATCGGCCTGTTGCAGCAGCCGGTCGCCCGCCTGGTTGTTGAACAATCCGACGCGTCCGGCAAAGCGGGAAAAATGTTCCTGTCGGACCGCGCCTGCCGCCTGATAGGTGCTGGTGACCGGAATATGGCTGCTGTTTAGCAGATGGTGAATCGCCTCGCTGTTTTCTGGCTGGCTCGCCATCAGGCCCAGCAGGATCACCGGGTTTTTCGCCGCGGCAATGGCCTGGCCGACGGTGTCGATCATCGCATCAGGCGCTGCGCCAAGCACCGGGCGGCCTTTGCTGCTGAGCGCCTTACCGGTGACCGGCTGATCAACGATATCCTGTGGCAGGCTGATGAACGCACCGCCGCCGCGGCCATGTTCGGCGTGGCGAAACGCATTCGACAGACATTCAGACAGCGCGGCCGGGTCGGTTACCTCAACCGCATATTTGGTGACCGGACGAAACATCGAAACGGTGTCCATGCTCTGGTGCACCTGCTTGGCGCTGTCAGAACGCTTCACGGCACCGCCAATCGCCACCACCGGATCGCCTTCGCTGGTGGCGGTTGCCATGCCGGTGATCAGGTTAGAACAGCCGGGACCGGAGGTGACCAGCGCGACGCCAGCGTTGCCGGTCAGCCGGCCCACCGCTGCCGCCATAAAGGCCGCATTGGCTTCATGGCGCACCGGGATGGTCTGAATCGAGGAATCCAGCAGCGAGTCGAAAACTTTATCGATTTTTGCGCCGGGAATACCGAACACGTGGCTCACGCCCTGTGCTTCAAGTTGCGCCACCACCAGGTCGGCACCGCAGGTCCAGAGTGTGTTATCGGTTGGGTTTTTCATCTTCATTCCTCTGTTTAGCTTTCAACTGCACGAATGGCGGCGTCAAGATTGGCGGGATTCAGGTTGGCATTAAGAAAATCGCTGTCCTGCGGCAAATCAACCACCAGCTTGCTGATGGCGCCAAAGGTCAGGGTGCCTTTTTCCAGCGCATAATCGAGAATGTGGCCGCCGCCTTCGCGATCGTCAGTAATGAAATGTTCGTGATAGCCCGCTACGTTGATGCCCTGCATATACTGCGGCGTGCGGAAGCCAATCAGCTCGCCGCCGCGCTGGCTGAAGGTAAAGGTCGGCTGATTGCCAAGCACTTCCGGCATCGAACGGTAAGGGCGGCACTGGCAGGGCACGGTGCGGGTCTCGACGCGGCTAAAGCGTCCGCTGATCCGCAATGCGCAGAACTGGTTATCAGAAGTGATTTCGCTGTCGATCACCCGGTGAATCTCTTCACGTGAGACCGGCCGTTCAAATTCGTACAGATGCTGCGGTTTGAAAAAAGTCATTACCGCAAACGGGGTTTTTTGTTCCGGATCGGCAGGGTGCGCCGTGCCGTCTGAATGCAGCTGATAAACCTGGCTGTCAAAGGCGATCAGTTCGCCATCCAGCCGGTTAAAGGTGCCCAGACCGAAATCCCCCTTGCGCAGCAGATCGGCAATCCGGGTGCTGCCATCGTAAACGCCGCTCAGCAGGGCGCTCATCAGTGAGGTCTGATAGATAACGCTTTCTGGTGCATCCTGTGCCAGTTTTCGCACGGTATGCTTTAGTTGATCCTCACAGGAACAATCAGTTACATAATTGCTCATTTGGTGCCTCATCAGTTAACCGTTAAGCCGTGTTAACCTAAGGTTGAACCGATTCAGTCGGTGGGTCCAATAGCAAAACCTGTTAACTTTGAGACGTTTTTGATATGGAACTTCGCCATCTGCGTTATTTCGTCGCCGTCGCCCAGACGCTTCACTTCACCCGGGCTGCTGAAATGCTCGGGATATCACAGCCGCCACTGAGTCAGCAGATCCTGCGGCTGGAGCAGGAGATCGGGACGCCGCTGCTGAAGCGGCTGACGCGCGGCGTTGAGCTTACCGAAGCGGGTGAGGCTTTCCTCGAAGAGGCACAGCAGATTGTCCAGCTGGCCGATCATGCGCTGGAAAATGCGCGAGGCATTGCCCGGGGGATCAGTGGACAGATGTCGCTGGGGTTTGCCAGTTCGGTGGCGTTTAATCCCCGCATATTTGCGCTGATCCGTCAGTTCACCGCGCGCTATCCGGCAATGGAGCTGCTGACGCGTGAAGAGAACATGGCGCTGCTGATGCAGGATTTACAGGAAGGCTTGCTGGATGCGGCGTTTATCCGCCTGCCGTGCGAGAGCAGCAAGGCGTTTAACCTGCGGGTGATTTCCACCGAGAAAATGCTGATCGCGCTGCCGCGCCAGCACCCACTCAGTCAGGCTCCGGCGGTGGCGCTGTCGGCACTGGCACAAGAAACGCTGGTGATCTTCCCGCGCGAGGTGGCACCCAGCCTGTATGAACTGATCGTCAGCGCCTGCCTGCGGGCCGGCTTTTCGCGCCAGGCTTTTCAGCAGGCACCGCAGATAACCTCTTCACTGGGAATGGTCGGTGCCGGATGCGGCATCGCGCTGGTGCCGGAGTCGATGCGCTGCGTTGATAATCCCCAAATCTGCTTCTGCGAAATCGAAAATAACACCTTATTCACCGACGTGGCATTCGCCTGGCGGCGCTACCATCCGTCAAAAGCGGTGCTGCATTTGCTGTCGATGCTGGCGGAAAAACCACCGGTCTGAGGCGAAGCGGCGTTGATAAGCGCAGGCTATTGAACTGAACACAATAACCGACTGGCTACGCGGGTCCGGGTTGCGAATAATCGAGCCATGACTACATACCGCGTAAGAGTCGGGTTTCACAACCCGTCAGCCCTGACATTCAGGCAACTGGATGAGATTCTGGAGCCGCAGCGATTCTGGAGAACAGCGTCCGCCAGCGGCAGGTTCCGCTATTTTATGGAGTATGAGTATCAATCTGACATCCGCGATCTCTGTTCAGTCTGCTCACTGGCCTACAGCCAGGCCTGTAAGGTCCGGAAGTGCCCGCTGATTCTGGTTGAAGTGATGAAGTAAGCCTGCTGGCCGATCCCGCCGCCGCGTGGCGGGATCGGCGTTCCTGACTGAATCAGCCCGGTTTTCTGTTCATTAACAGGCTCAGCGCGGCGGGCAGCACCGTCAGCGTGACCAGCGTGCCGCTTACCAGTCCGCCAATAATCGCGAACGCCATCGGTCCCCAGAAAACCTGATGCGAAATGGGGATCATGCCAAGGATCGCGGCACAGGCGGTCAGCAGAATTGGCCGGACGCGATGGTGTGCCGCCTGCCGGATCGCCTCATCAGCCGCCAGTCCGGCGCGGGTATTGGCGTCCACTTCACTGATCATGATCACCGCATTGCGGATGATAATACCGGCCAGCGCGATAATCCCGAGCAGGGCCACAAACCCCAGCGGGGTAGCCGCCGGCAACATGGCTAACACGATGCCCGGCAGGCCAAACGGTGCCATGCAGAGTGCCAGCAGCATGCTGGAAAAGCGCTGAAGCTGGATCATCAGCAGCACCAGCATGGCGCAGATCGTCACCGGCAGCAGCGCGAACACCGAACCGTTACCTTTGTCCGATTCCGCCACCACGCCACCTTCCTCAATACCGTATCCGGCGGGCAGGGTGGCACGCAGCGCGTCGACCTGCGGTGCGAGCTGCGCTGACACCGTTTCAGCACGCTGGCCCGGAGCGATATCGGTCTGCACGGTTATGTAAGCCAGCCGCTGACGTCGCCAGATCACCGGATCGTCGACGCCCCACTGCAGAGTTGCCACCTGACTCAGCGGAATTTTCTGCCCGCTGGCGGTGGTGAGCATCAGACCGGCCAGCACTGCCGTATCCTGCCGACCGGCATCATTGCCGCGCAGCACTACATCGATTAACCGGTTGCGGTCGCGCAGCGTGGTGACCACGCTGCCGGACATCACGGTATTCAGCGTGCGGGCAATGCTGTCGGATGAGACCCCGACCGCGCGGGCCGCGGTCTGATTGACCGCCAGGGTGATCGCCCGTTCCGGTTCGCCGGCGGTGAGATTGACCTCACGGGTGAGCGGCGAGCGGGCAATCACGGCCGCCAGCTGATCAGCAGCCTGACGCACCCGGGCATTATCCGTACCGGTAATGCGGTATTTGAGCGGCCAGCCGACCGGCGGACCAAGTTCGAGCGGCGAGACCCGGGTGGTGATGTCGCCGAAGCTGTTTGCCAGTCGTCTTTCGAGCCGCCTGCGCAGCCGATCGCGTGCCGCCAGATCTTTCGCCACCACCACCAGCTGGGCGGTATTTTCATTATCCAGCAGCACATCCATCGGCAGATAAAAGCGCACCGCACCGGATCCGATGTAGCTGGTAAAATTGGCGACGTCAGGGTCGTTATGGAGGCTCTGTTCCAGCCGTTCAGTGCGGCGCGCGGTTTCGGCCTGGGCGGCATTGGCGGGTAGCGTCAGGCTGACCAGCAGTTCGGGGCGATCGGAGGAGGGGAAAAATTCACCCTGCATAAACGTGGTGGCGTAAAGGCTGACGGCTAATACCGCCAGCGCTGCGCCGAGGGTAATGAACCGTCGCTGCAGGATCGCCGCCAGCAGCCGGTGGTAGGCACGCATCAGGATACCCGGCGGCCGGTGTGCCTTGATGCTGCCCACTGACAGCAGCCAGCTACCGGTCAGCGGTGAAAACAGAATGGCGACCACCCACGAGCAGAGCAGGGCCAGGGCGATCACCACAAACAGCGAGTAGCAATATTCGCCTGCGCTGGAGGCGGCGAATCCGACCGGAATGAAGCCGGCTATCATCACCAGCGTACCGGTCAGCATCGGGAAGGCGGTGGTTTTAAATGCATAGGTGGCGGCCTGCCATTTGCTGTCGCCCGCTTCCAGCCGCGCGACCATCGCTTCCACGGTAATCATGGCGTCATCCACCAGCAGTCCCAGCGCGATGATCAGCGCACCGAGTGAAATGCGTTGCAGCCCGATCCCGGCCAGCAGCATGCCGGTGAAAGTCATCGCCAGCACCAGCGGGATCGCTGCGGCCACCACCAGACCGGCCCGCAGCCCCAGTGACACAAACGAGACGGCCAGCACAATCACAATCGCCTCACCCAGCACCCGGACAAAGCCGCTGACTGCCGTTTTGACCACCGCAGACTGATCGGCCACCCGGGTCAGGGTAATGCCGTGCGGTAGCTGACTGGCTAATCGGGTCATCCGCCGATCCAGCTGCTGGCCAAAGTCGAGCATATTGCCGGTCGCGGCCATGGAAATAGCCAGTCCGATGGCCGGTACGCCGTTAACCCGAAATTCTGGCGCTGGCGGCTCGGCGGATTGCAGGCTGATGGTCGCCAGATCGGTCAGCGGAATAAAACGCTGGCCGATATGCAGCGTCACCGCCTGCAGGCTGGCGACCGAGGTCAGAGTCCCGCTCACCCGCAGTGCGATGTTTTCGCGATCGGTACGCAGGCTGCCGGCAGGCACTACGTCATTTTGCGACCTGAGCGCATCGCTGACCTGTTGTAAATCCAGCCCCATCCCATCCAGCCGGCGCGGAGAAAAGGCAATCACCACCTGCTGCTCCTGTACTCCGAGTAAGCGGGTTTTGCCGATGTCCGGCAGATCGGCCAGACTGCGCCGCAGATTATCGACCCGATCGCGCAGCTCCCGCGAGGTGAAGCCTTCGGCGGTAAAACCATAAATGGTGCCGAAGGTGTCATCAAATTCATCGTTGACGGCAGGCCCCTGTACGCCCTGCGGCAGCGAAGGCGCGATATCCTGCATTTTTTTACGCAGCTGATACCAGATGCCTGCTACCGCGGCAGGTGAGGTGTCATCGCGCAGATTGACATAAATCACCGTCTGCCCGGCCCGGGTTTCGCTCTCAACCGCGTCCAGTGACGGGATCTCCTGCACCTTTTTTTCCAGCACGTCGGTGACCAGCTGCACGGTAGTGTCCACGTCCGCGCCCGGCCATTGGGCGGAGATCACCGCCGTTTTGATGGTAAATGCCGGGTCTTCGTTACGCGACAGGTGCTCATAGCTCAGAACGCCTGCCGCCATCACCAGCAGCATGAAAAAGATCACCAGCTGCTGATGTGCCAGCGCCCAGCCTGACAGGTTAAAGCCGGATGAAGAGGCGTGCGCTTTCATGGCTGCTCCTGCTGTAACGCGACCTGTTCGCCCGGCTGCAGCGTACTGACGCCGGCGGTCACTACCTGCTCACCCGGCGCGATCCCGCCGCTGATGAAAATCTGATCCGCCGTGAAGCGGGCCAGTACCACCGGACGCAGCTGCAACCGCCGGGTCGGGCGATCCACCACCAGCAGCGCCGGCTTTTCACCGGCGCGGGTCAGGGCGATGGCGGGTAAGGCGATCACCGGCGGCTGACCATCGGGCAGGCTGACCATCACCGTGGCACCCAGCGCCATCGCGGGCGGTGGGTCAGTCAGGTTGAGCCGCAGTCGCCAGGTCCGGGTCTGCGGATCGGCCTGCGGACTGATGTCACGCACCCGGCCGCTGACCTGCACCTGCGGGTCGGCAAGCAGCGTCACCTTCAGCGGCGTGGCGTCGTCAGGCCGCAGCAGACCCGGCTCTGACAGATCAAACACCGCATCGCGGGCGTCGCCCGCCGCCAGCGTCATCACGCTTTGCCCGGCGCTGACGACCTGACCTGGCTGAACGTTGACGGCCGTGATCCGGCCAGCGGCAGGTGCCCTGAGCTGGGTCCAGCTGAGCTGATCTCCGGCATTTTTCAGCGCTGCTTCACTGCTGAGGCGACGGGATTGGGCGCTCTGAAAGTCCGCCTGCGCGCTGTCCAGCTGGCTGCGGGCGATAGCACCGCCTGGCATCAGCAACCGCATCCGGTGCAGATTGAGGGCGGCAACACGTTCGGCGGCGCGGGCGCTGTCCAGATCGGCCCGGGCGCTGCTCAACTGGTTTTGCGCCGGGTTGTCCTCAAGCATGGCCAGCGGCTGACCGGCTGTGACGCTGTCACCCAATTCGACCGTCCGGCGGATAACGCGGCCGTCGAGCCGGAAGGCCAGCGCCACCTCCTGATGGGCATGGATCTCACCGGTCAGGGAGGCAGAGGCATCATTGCTGAAGGGCGGCGCAACCACGGTGTTAACCGGCCGCAGCGGGGCAGCGGGCGGGGCGGAATTATCATCACGGCAGCCGGTGATGATCAGTACGCCCAGCAACACCAACACTATCGGGGCAAAGATGTGAACATTGAGCAGATGACGCCACAGCTGTCGGGCAGCATCCGGAAGTAAGTCTGTCATAACCGGGTTCCTGTAATGAGTTGTGCTCATTGAACCCGGCTTGTGTCCAGAATCCTTCGATGAACCGTCAAGAAACGGTCAAGTTGCGCCGATTCAGCTCACCGGCAGGGTCATACCGATTAACAGACCGCCTCCGGCGGGCAGGCTGGCGTGGAGGGTACCGCCGTGCGCGTCGACTATCGCTTTGGCGATCGATAAGCCGAGGCCGCTGCCGCCGGAGTGGCGGGCACGTGACGAATCTGCCCGGGTAAAGCGATCAAACAGCGTCGGCAGGAAATTAAGATCCACTGCCTGGCCGTAATCGCGGAAGGTCAGAACCGTGGCGCGATCGCTCTGGCTGGCGTGGATCTCCAGCCGTCCGCCCTCCGCGCCGTAGCGCAGGGCGTTTTCGCAGATGATGGTCACCACCTGACCCAGACGAAACGGATCGGCAGTCAGGTAAAGATCCTGCGCCGGCGTCACGCTGATGGCGACACCCGCTTCCCGCGCCTGTGGCATCAGCCAGCCGGTCCGCTCCCGCAGCAGTTCACTGAGATTAAAGCGATCGCGGTTCAGGGTCAGCTGGCCGGCATCCGCCAGTGACAACAGATGCAGCTCATCGGTCAGACGACTGAGCTGCGTCAGCTGTTTCATAATCATCGCCAGCTGCTGCGGCTCAGGCTGGAACACGCCGTCGAGAATCCCCTGTAACCGGCCGATAGCGGCCGTCAGCGGCGATCGCAGTTCGTGCGCCATCGCAACGTGCGAGGCACGCAGTTCGCGCTCGTAGCGCGCCAGCTGTTGCGTCATCTGGTTGAAGTCTTCGGTGAAGCGCACCAGCTCCTGCGGTGCCTCTTTCACCAGCGCTGCCGATCGACCAAATTCCCCTTTTGAGACTGCACGCGCCGCCGTTGCCAGTTGGCTGAACTGCGCAGACAGCGGACGGGCGAAACGCAGCGCCATCAGCACCATAAACGGGATCGTCCCCACCACCAGCACGATCACCGTAAGCCAGTCTGACGAAGCCAGCGACGGATCAGAAAAGTTGATGCCCCACCACTGATCGATAATTTGATGGAAGCGGGCCGGATCGCTGGCGGGATGTTGCCGCAGCTGGGTGAACTCTTCCAGCACCGCGGGCGGCATACGGTAATAGACCCAGAATGCCTGTACCGCGAATCGCAGCCACATGCAGATGGCGATCAGCACAACGCTGCCTATCGCCAGAAACAGCACCCGCAGGCAGATCCAGCGCCAGAGTGAAGGATGAGAAGTGTTTTTCATGGTTGTCTGAACCGGTAGCCCACGCTGCGTACCGCCGGTAACACGTCGGTAATACCCGCCACTTCCAGCTTGCGCCGCAGGTTATAGACGTGGGTATCCACCACCCGCTCCAGCGCATCGCTTTCCGGCAGGCAGTGCTCCAGCAGGAACAGGCGGGTAAACGGGCGGGTTGGCGCACGCATCATCGTTACCAGCAGAGAAAACTCGGTTGGGGTCAGATCGAGGCGGCGGGGTTCGGCACCGTCATGCTTTACCACGGCGATCAGCGCCAGCGGATCGACCTCTAACCCGGCCCAGCGTAAGGTTTCCGGCTGCGGTGTTGGGTTCTGACTGCGGCGTAATACCGCCTGAACCCGTGCCACCACTTCGCCTGGGTTGTAGGGCTTAACGACATAGTCGTCCGCGCCATAGCGCAGCGCACCGATGCGGTCCGGTGCATCGCCCATCGCGGTGACCATAATCACCGGCGTGTCGTCGCGCCGCCGCAGCGCCGCCAGCACTTCGGTGCCGTTCATGCCGGGCAGCATGATATCCAGCAGGATCAGATCGGGCTGCCAGCGTCGGGCCGCATCCAGACCGCTCAGGCCATCTCCGGCAATCATAACGTCATAATTTTCACGTTTCAGATAGGCCTCAAGCACGCCGGCCGCATCCGCATCATCTTCAATAATCAGTACACGTTTTGACTGCATTTTCGCACCACCTTGACTGTTTCTTCATAAATCCCTGGCCGTTCATTGATACGTGCCTCGCATACTCCGGCCAGAAACGCGGCACTGACCCCCTCAGTTCCGCAACGTGATGTGATGATGAGGAAAGGTGATGATAACCGGAAAAATAAAGCTTCACATGGTCTGTTTTTCGCTGAGCATAAGCGCAGCGGCAGCCATGGCCGATCAGGGTACAACGCCCGCGCCCAGCCTGACGCTGGGCATCGCGGGTATCAATGCGCCGCGCTACAGCGGGGCGGATAAACGCCACTGGCAGTTAATGCCGCTGATTCAGGCGCGTGACGGCGCCTTCTTTCTCGATACGCAAAAGGGTGTCGGTTATGACCTGCAGGCGGATAACGGTCTCTATCTTGAACATACGCTGGGTTACGGGCTGGGGCGGGCTGATAGCAACTCTTCGTGGCGTGACGGCGATGATCGACTCAAAGGCATGGGCAAGATTGACGCCACGGTTAATACGTCCCTGGCGGTGGGCTGGTCGATCACATCCTGGCTGACGGTAGAAGGCAAGGCGACCCTGCCATTGAGCGACAGTCAGGGCGTGCAGTATCGCCCCTCTGTCACCCTTATTCCCTGGCAGACCGACAGCGACACGGTCGCCCTGCAGGCAGCAGGCCTGTTCGGCGATGGGCGTTACCTCAATACCTTTTATGGCGTTAACAGCCAGCAAAGTGCGCGCAGCGGTTTTGCACGCTATAACGCGGCCGGTGGATTTTACGGCACCGACACTAGCCTGACCTGGAGCCATCAGTTCACGCCGGCGTGGGCCGCCAGCGTGATCGGTGATTACACCTGGCTGGATAAACACGCCTCGGATAGCCCGATCGTTGCACGGCGCAACGGGGTCTCCGCCACCCTTGCACTGAGTTACACCTTCTGATGACGACATGGCGGGGAGGATGAGATGCGCAGCCATCGAACGCTGCTTGCCGCACTGCTGCTGTTGTATCTGCTGGTGTTTGGGCTGCTCGGACTGGCGATCAGCCTGTTTGATGCGCCGCGGGGATAATGCCCGATGAACAGATGGCGAAGCCTGCGGTGACGGGCGGCGTGCGCAGAGGGGCTGTGCCACGCCGCCAGTTTATAACGGTGTTTACCCGGCAGCACATCGGGCTGCCCGCTATCAGGCGCGCGGTTGCCGCTGATACAGATGAATAATCTCTTCAGACAGTTCGCGCGCCAGCATCGACGTCATTAAGTGATCCTGGGCGTGGACCATAATTAAGGTCATCGGCTGGCGGCCTTCACCGGCATCCTGTTCAATCAGCCGGGTTTGCATTTTATGCGCCTGGCGGGTGAAGGTATCGGCCTGCTGCAACAGTTCCCGCGCCTGCTCGATCTCCCCCTGACGCGCCGCCTGCAATGCTTCAAAGCAGAGACTGCGCGACTGGCCGGCATTAACAATAATCTCCATTACCGCCTCTTCCTGATCGATCATGATAAATTCTCCGGGTGGTTAAAACCGTTACGGGCCGAGGTCGCCGCAAACCATTCACCGCTTTTTTTCACCGTGCGCTGCTGAGTGGTGATATCCAGCTGAACAAAGCCATAACGGTTCTTATAGCCGTTACACCATGACCAGTTATCGATAAAGGTCCACATGTGATAACCGAGACACTGGCTGCCTTCGGCAATCGCCCGGTGAACCCATTTAAGGTGTTCGGCGACAAAGTCGATGCGGTATTGATCGTTGATCTGTCCGTCCTCAACAAAACGCTGTTCATTCTCTACGCCCATGCCGTTTTCTGAGATAAAGCAGCGTGGATTACCGTAATTCAGCCGCAGGTTGGTGAGAATGTCATAGATGCCGGGCTCATAGATTTCCCAGCCGCGGTAAGGGTTCATTTTCCGCCCTGGCATCTCATAGCTGTCAAAGAACCATTCCGGCATAAACGGCGCAGCGGGATTGATTGCGCTGTCGCGGCATTTTACACGACGGGGCTGATAATAATTGACCCCGAGCAGGTCGATGACGCCGTCGGCGATCAGCGCCTGATCCTCCGGCTGGGTTGGCGGTAGCTGGTCATACTGCCTGAGCAGCGCCACCAGATCCGCCGGAAATTCGCCGCGCAACACCGGGTCGAGAAAGCTGCGGTTAAACAGCAGATCGGCGTGATGCGCCGCAGTCAGATCGGCCGGGTTTTGCGAACGTGGATAAGAGGGCGTCAGATTAAGCACAATGCCGATTTCACCGGCAAACCGGCCGTCCCGGAAGGCGCGGACCGCCGAAGCATGGGCCAGTACGGTGTGATAAGCCACCGTTGCCGCCCGGCGGAAATCGACTACGTTGGGATAATGGAAGTCATACAGGTATCCGCCCTCAACCGGCACAATCGGCTCATTAAAGGTAAACCAGTGCTGCACCCGATCGCCGAACAGCTCAAAACAGAGGCGGGCGTAGCGAGTGAACGCTGCAACGACCTGACGATTCTCCCATCCGCCCAGCTGCTGCATCGCCATCGGCATATCAAAATGAAACAGGGTGATGAACGGCGTGACGCCCTGTGCCAGCAGTTCGTCAATCACATTGTTATAGAACGCCACCGCCTGCGGATTGACGTCGCCATTGCCGTCCGGGATCAGTCGCGACCAGCTGATTGAGGTGCGAAAACTGTTGTGATTCAGCTGCTTCAGCAAGGCGATATCTTCACGCCAGTGCTGGTAAAAGGTCGAGGTGTCAGCCGGGCCAATCTGCTGATGGAAACGCGATGGCTGTTGCGTATACCAGTGATCCCAGATGGTGGCGCTTTTGCCGCCGGTTAAGCTATCGCCTTCAGTTTGCAGGGCGGAACTGGCGCTGCCCCACCAGAAGTTATCGGGAAACGTGTAGTGCATGGTGCCTCTCTCCTGCGGGATTAGTGAGTACTGGCGCTTTCAGCAGGGGGGCTTGCGACTGCGCCTTTTCCAGTTCGGTTTTCATCAGCGATCGTTCGTAGGCGCGCAGGAACGGCAGGTAGCACAGGGCGGAAAGCACCATACAGACCAGGCACATCACCACCGGACTGATGGCCCAGTTGGCTGCCCAGGATGCGCCAATCGGTGCGGGCGTGGTCCACGGCGTCAGCGAAACCACCTGTGCCAGCCAGCCGAGTCGGGTGGCGGTGTAGGCCAGCACGGCGTTCAGCATGGGTACGCAGACAAAGGGAATAAACATCAGCGGATTCATGATGATTGGCGCGCCAAACAGGATCGGTTCGTTGATATTAAAGAAGCTCGGCACGATACCCATTCTGCCGATGGTGCGCAGATGGGTGGCGCGGCTGCGCAGCAGCAGAAAAGCCAGCGGCAGGGTAGAACCGACACCGCCAATCAACAGGTAGTGATCCCAGAAGCCTTGCAGATAGATGTGCGGCAATACCGTGCCCGCCGCCAGTGCCGCCTGGTTAGCGGAGAGGTTAGCCATCCAGAACGGGTTCATAATGCCGGTCACAATCAGCGCACCGTGAATACCGGCGAACCAGAAGATCTGACACAGCAGCACCGACAGCAGAATCGCTGGCAATGAATCAGAGGCGGAGACCAGCGGTGCCAGCAGATGCATGATGGCCTGCGGAATGATCATCCCGGTTTTTGCCTCAATCAACAGATTGAGCGGATGCAGGGTGCCGATAATCACCACCACCGGGATCAAAATTTCAAACGATCGCGCCACCCCGGTCGGAACCTCTTTCGGCAGGCGGATAGTGATATTGTTGTGTTTCAGCCAGGCGTAAACGCGGGTGGCATAAATGGCGGTCAGCAACGCGGTAAAAATCCCCTGACCGGAAAGATATTCGGTAGAGATGGTGTGATTGGAGTAAGGTGCTGCCACCAGTAAAAAGGCCATAAAGGCCAGCAGGCCGGACATCACCGGATCCAGCGAGAACTGTCGTCCCAGGCTGGCGCCGATGCCTACCGAAATAAAGAAGGTCATCACCCCCATGCTGAGGTTAAACGGCAACATCAGCTGGTCACGGTAGGTGGCGGAAAAATCGAGCCAGGCCCGGGCCACACTGTTGGTGCTGGTGGCTGAGAATGGGGGAAAAATAAACACCAGCATAAAGGAGCCGATGATCATAAACGGCAGCGCGGCGGTAAAGCCGTCACGAATGGCGATGACATATTTTTGCTGGCCCAGCCGGCCGGCCAGCGGCGTAATCGATTGCTCGATCACCGCAATCATCGATTGATAAAGTGAGCTCATAGGGCCGCCTTTTCATTGGCAGCCGTAATCAGCGACAGCGCAAAGTCCAGTACCTTGTCACCCCGTTGCATGCCGTAATCCATCATATCGATCGGCTGTACCGGCACATTCTGGCCTGCCGCTTTGTCGGCCAGGCTTTTCAGCATGTATTTCACCTGCGGCCCGAGTAACACCACCTGATAGCGGGAAAACTGCTCATCAAACTCCGCCACGCCAAACGCTTTAATTTCAACTTCAAGCGCCCGTTGCGCGGCCGCTTCTTCCATTTTCCGCACCAGCATGCTGGTAGACATTCCTGCTGAACAACACAACATGATTCTGTACATGGTTACTGTTCCTCACCTTTGACACCAAAGTGAGGCTGATTGGATATCATATGGAAACCGGTTTCCATTGGCGGTGCTCAGAAGTGTGATGTCGGTCAATAAGCCGATGATGCGGGTTTTTTTTATTGGATTCCGGTCACAAAAATGGCTGTAATAGCGCAGCCTTTTCGGGCATTTGGAAAATCGGTTTCCATAGAATGCTGAAATGGCTATACTTTGCCCGGCGAACAAATGGGCAGTAAGCACAGGTTGGCTTTTTTTGGCATAGCGCCGTTTTCAGGGGAATAACATGTCTACTATCAACGATGTATCACGGTTAGCTGGGGTATCGAAAGCCACAGTTTCCCGGGTGTTGAGCGGTTCACGCGGCGTGAAAGAAGCCAGCCGGCTGGCGGTACTGAAGGCAGTCGAGGAATTGAATTACCGGCCTAACGTAATAGCTCAATCGTTATTCAGCCAGACTACCCACTGCATCGGCGTTATCTGTGCCCAGGAAAACGTAAACCAGATCACCGCCTGGCTTTTTGCGCTGGAAAAGCAGCTGCGCCAGCATCAGAAACATCTGCTGTTGCGCTTTGCCCGCAGCAAAAGTGAGGTTCTGACCGCGCTGGACGAGCTGAGTTGTGGCCTGTGCGATGATGTGCTGATCATCGGCGCGCGCTTTCCTCTTAACATCGATGATGAACATGTCATTCTGGTTGACTGTGCCGAAGCCGAAGGGCCGAACAGTATTCAGTTCGACCACGCGTTTGCCGCTGAGACGGCCTGCAATTTCCTGATCAATCAGGGCCGCCGGCAGATCGCCTTAATTCAGCCTGAGAACGGGGGCACCGCAGGGCAGCTATTACTGGGCTACAAGCTGGCGCTGGAAAACAATCTTCTGCCCTTTAACCGCAATCTGGTGATCACCGAAGCGGTCTCCTCGTCGGTGGCAATTCAGATGCTGCTGAATAATGCCAGCAGCCGGAGTTTTAATGCGCTGCTGGTGGCTAACGAGCAGGAAGCGCAAAACGCCATGGCGCAGCTGCAGGCGTTTAATAAAGCGGTGCCGAAGGACGTGATGGTATTCAGCCTGGCGGGATCGGTTAATTTACCCGGGTTACCGACCATTCCGGCTATTGAATATTCACTCGATCTGCTGGCATCACGCATTGTCGGCTGGTTAACCGCCACTACCCAACAGATGCTGGGTAGTTCGGTGTTACGCGGCGATTTAATCATTCCGGACTGGCGGCAGCGCTAAGAGAGCTCACTCTGCTGGCTTTGCAAAAAGTGATAGGCTGCGCCCAGCATGCCGGAGTCGTTGCCGTAGGTGGCGGTATCAATGCGGATATCGATTTGATATTTTTCCAGCTGCTGTGAAAGCTCCTGCAGAAAGGATTCGCGTTCGGTTATACCGCCGCCGATGAAAATGGTCTGCGGGTCAAACACGCTGAACAGGTTATATAAACCGGCGGCAAGATGCTGGTAAAAGGTATTAACCACTTTTTGTGCTAACTCATCACCTTGCTCAAAAGCATCGAACACATCTTTACCGCTGATATCATCGGCGGGCTGGCCGCTGAGCTGAGCGTAATTTTCGCGCAGCGCGGTCATGGTGCAACTCTGGGCCATGGTATGCGGCTCGATATTGCTGTCGGTCGGACGCGAGGTCAGCAGACAGCCAAATTCTCCGGCCCGATTGCGTCCCCCGCGGATCAGTGCGCCGTTACAGAACGCTGCGCCACCGAGTCCGGTGCCAATGGTTAACATCAGAAAATCATTCAGCTTTTTCGCTTTTCCCAGCCAGCGCTCTGCCAGCAATGCACAGTGCGCATCGTTTTCAACCGTAGCGGGCAGGCTGGTTTTTTCGGTCAGCCACTGGCTCAGATGAAACCGATCAAAGTCACGCACCGTCCCGCCCATCGCAATATAGCCGTTATCCGGATCGATATAACCCGGCGTGCTGACCGCAATGCCGCTGCAGGACGGGTTCTTCTTTAGCCAGCCGATAATCTGCTCCAGAATCTTATCCCGGTCATTATGGGAGATATCGCTACTGTCGCTCGCCAGAATATTTCCCTGACGATCGATTACGCCCATTTTTAATGAGGTCCCGCCAATATCGAAGGCTGCAATATTCATTCGCTTTCCCTGAGGTTATTGTGGTCGATCTAATTGTAGCGCTGAAATTTAACCGTAAGCGGCGACGGGCGGGCGATATTGTCAGGAAAGGTACAGAAGTATAAAGATAATCGTGCAGGCCCACCGGGGTCTGCATCGTCAGGCAGAGATCGGCAGGCGACCGGGGTTTCAGCACCCGATCTGTCGGGCGCGTAAGCGGTGAGGCGGGTCCCGAAACCGTTAAGCGTGGTAAGAGGACCCGCTGCCGTGCAACAGACAACCGCACGGCAGCGGGACCCGACTCAGTCAGACGTGGTTACCACTTACGCAGCAGGATGCTGGCATTTACCCCGCCAAATCCAAAGCCGTTCGACATCGCATAGGTCAGGTCCATCGGGCGGGCGTTCAGCGCCACCAGATCGAGGTTGCCCGCCGCTTCATCGGGATGATGCAGGTTGAGGGTCGGTGGAACGCATTGATGACGCAGCGCAAGCAGGGTAAATATTGCCTCTAACCCGCCCGCCGCGCCCAGCAGATGCCCGGTTGCTGATTTGGTCGAGGTAATGGCTACCGATGAATCGTCGCCAAATACCGAGCGAATTGCCGCGAGTTCACCGCGATCGCCGACCTGAGTCGAGGTGGCATGGGCGTTGATGTGCTGCACCGCTTCCGGCCCAATCCCGGCCTGGCGCAGGGCCAGTTTCATCGCCCGCGCGGCACCGCTGCCATTTTCCGGGCTGGCGGTCAGGTGGTAAGCATCGGCGCTGGTTCCGTAGCCAACCAGTTCTGCCAGTGGCGTAGCACCGCGCGCTTCGGCATGCGCCAGCGACTCAATCACCAGCAGGCCCGCGCCTTCAGCCATCACGAAACCGTTGCGGTCGCGATCAAACGGCCGCGAGGCGTGATGCGGATCATCGGCAAAGCCCACCGACAGCGCACGTGCGGCCGCAAAGCAGCCCAGCGTCACCCGATCCAGCGCTGCCTCCGTGCCACCACAGATAGCAATATCCGCTTCGCCGCTTCTGATCAGTCGGGCGGCATCACCGATCGCCTGCACGCCTGCTGCACAGGCGGTGACGGGGGCGCCAAGCGGCCCGGTAAATCCATGTTTGATCGAGACATGACCCGCCGCCATATTGGCGAGGAAGGAAGGGGCGGTGAAAGGGGAAAGCCGGCGCGGACCGCGAGCGTCAGTGGTACGCACTGCTTCAGCAATAGCGCCAAAGCCGCCTACGCCTGAGGCGATAATGGTGGCGGTGCGTTCGCGCGCGGCCTCATCTTCCGGCTGAGGATGCCAGCCCGCCTGCTTCAGCGCTTCGTCCGCCGCCAGCAGCGCAAACTCGATAAAGCGGGACATTTTTTTGCGTTCTTTAGGCAGGATAAAGGCTTCAGGATCGTACCCTGCCAGCGGATCTTCATCGACCGTTGGGACGCTACCGCCAACCGAAATGCCGGTGCCGGCACTCATCTCGTCGGACAGGCCACGAATCCCCGACTGACCTGCTGTTAAGCGTTGCCAGACCGTTTCCACGCCGCAGCCAAGAGGCGAGACGATGCCCATACCGGTAATGACAATGCGTTCAGACGCCGCTGAATGACTCATGTGTTTCCTCCTGTGGTCAGTCTGTGCTGTGGCAATTCATCTGCTACAGACGCGTGAGTTTTATCAATGCACGCTTTCAACCTTAGCGTGGATGAGGCAACCCTGCGCACCTGGCGCAGAGCGTCGCCTGCAGGCCATCAGGCTTAACGGGAAGAAAACCGGTGAGCGTAACGACAGCAATGACCTGATCGGCCGATCAAAGTCATCGCTATCTTTGATCAAGTGACCGATTTAGTCAATGGTCACAGTTCAGGGCGCCAGGCTGCGTAATACCAGTGCCGCCAGCTGAACTGAGGCCGCTTCTGCCTCATCGAGGTTATACTGCAGCAGCACCGGGCTGGCATAAGGTTTGATCACCCGATAGATGGCTTCTGCCGCTTCATCAGCCGGGGTTTTACGTTCAAATTCGCCCGCCTCTCTGCCCTGACGAAGAATCTGATGAATCAGGTTCAGCACACGTTCTTCATGCGCCTGGGCTGAGGGCCAGCGATCGCGCGAGGCCACTGCGGCGATGTCATACAGTTTACGATCGTGAAAAAACAGCTCGGTGCCGGTCACCGAAAGGGTACGAAACAGGCGGCGGAACTGTTCAGAAGCGCTGGGCGCATCGGCTATCGCCGCCTCCACCCGCTGCATAATCATCGTCAGCCGGCTGGAGCAGATCACTTCGCCAATCGCCTGTTTAGACTCAAAAAACTTGTAGATATAGGCTTTGGAGAAGCCAATTGCCCTGGCAAGATCAGAGACGGTGGTTTTCTCATAGCCGTAATGGGCAAAGTGCTGCATCGCGGCATCAACAATCTGGTCGCGCACGTTGTGCTCGGCAGGGCCGCGGACGCCGGCATCGGTATGCTGTTCTGACATTTTCACCGCCTGATAAGTGAAGTGGGTTATTCAGTGACCACTGGGTTAGATGGTCACATTTTAGGCCTTTTAGCCGGCAAAAGCCATGATTCCCGCTGTGTGGCGATGACCAGGCGGCTAACCTGCACGTGCCCTGACGCGGCAGGTTACTGGCGCAGGCTGTCGATCGGAATGTTCCACTGGTTCAGCTTGTTGTAGAGCGCAGTGCGTGAAATCCCCAGCAGCTTAGCCGACTGCCGCAGATTACCGCCCTGAGCGCGGATGGTCTGCAGTATGCAGGCCCGCTCATTATCCTGCAGCAGGCTGGTCACCTCGACGACGGCGGGGGAGGCGCTGGCAACAAATTCGGCGGGCAGATCGGTCAGCCCGATGGTGCTGCTCTGGCAGAGGTTGACGATCCGCTCGACCAGATTTTCCAGCTCACGGACGTTGCCCGGCCAGTGCCAGGCCTGCAGGCAGTGCATCGCCTCTGTCGTCACCTGCGGCGGGCGTTTGTTCAGTCGCTGACATAGCGCGCTGATAAAGGTATTCACCAGGTCGGGGATGTCGCTTCGACGATCCCGTAAGGCTGGAATGGTCAGCGAAATGACGTTGAGACGATAGAACAGGTCACGCCGGAAAGCCCCCTGTTCCACTGCGCTCTGTAGATCGCAGTGGGTGGCCGCCACGATGCGTACATCCACCTTAACCGGATGGGCAGCACCGATGCGCAACACCTCATTCTCCTGCAGTACGCGCAGCAGGCTGGTCTGTGCCTCGAGCGGCATTTCACCAATCTCATCGAGGAACAGGGTGCCGCCGTCGGCCAGCTCAAATTTTCCGGCTGAACCCCCCCGGCGCGAGCCGGTAAAGGCACCGTCAACGTAGCCGAACAGTTCGCTCTGCACCAGATCGCGCGGCAGTGCGCCACAGTTAACCGCCACGAATGACTCCTGTGACCGGCTGCTGGCGTTATGAATCGCCTGAGCAAACAGCTCCTTACCGGTGCCGCTTTCGCCGGTCAGCAGCACCGTGCTGTCGCTGCGGCTACTGGCTCGCGCATGCTGTATCGCCTGTTGCAGCGTGGGCGCATTGCCACGAATCATGTCAAAGGTATAACTGGCGCTGACCCCCAGCACCCGCCGGGTGATCGCCCGGATTCGCTGGTTTTCGCGCAACGATAAAATACGTCCGCCATCCGGTGCCAGCATCAGTGATACCAGGCAGGAGACGCTGCGTCGGCCATCCGGGCGAAACACCATCTCACGATCGTTACAGCAGGGAAGGGTGAGCAGCGATCCCGATTGCGGCTGCAGCAGCTGGTCGATCAGCGCACCGTCCGTCGCCATGCCGGCAAAAATCTGACGGGCGTAACGATTCAGGGTTTTGATACGGCCGTCGCGATCGCAGACCACCACGCCTTCATTCAGGGTTTCCAGAATCGACTGCTGCTCAGCCAGCAGGCGGCGCAGGGTCAGTTGCTGCCCAATCGCTTCGGCCGCCGCCTGCACCGTGCCCAGCGTGTGAACGTTGAAACTGTCAGGCGTTGCCGTCAGCGTCAGGACGCCGATCATCCGCCCGCTGGCATCACGAATCGGTGCCGCCGCGCACTGCTGGTTACGCTCGCGAAGGGCCATCTTCCAGTTCTCTCCGCTCAGCACATAGACCAGCCGCTGTTCGCGTAAACAGCGTGCGGTGCAGTTGGTGCCCAGCACCTCTTCACGCAGGATGCTGCCGACTGGCGTCAGATCGCTGCCGCAAAAGCTCAGCACCACGCCCTGCGCATCGGTCAGGTTGATGTGGCCATCCGGATTGTAGGCCAGCAGGTTCTCCATCACGCTGCGTGCCACCGCAATCAGTTCACTGTTCAGGCTGAGAATTGCGGCCACCTCGTCCGAGGCCGGCGCGCTGTAGCTGAACCGGGTCGGATCGATGCCGCGCTGCCGGGAGCGTGTCCAGGATTGCAGGATGCTGCTGCGGATCCAGTGCGGTTGTTCACCCGCCACAAAGGCCTGCCATCCCTGCGCAAGCAGCTGCTCCCAGCGTGCCGCATCGCTGCCTTCAGGCAGGCTGAAAATGGCGTCGCTCTCTTCTTTATTCGGCAATAAATCGTGCAGCGTGGGCATCTCTGCCTCCGGGTCAGAATGGAATGTCCATTTTAATGACATGTTAAGTTGACATGTAAATTTTATTTTCATCCGGCCGCGGTTATCTGAGAGGTCGTTCACATAAAACCCGGTTTAAAAACTGGCACCTGTTTTGCAATCTTCAGGCTAACGCTCACCGGTAAAAATTAACGGGAAAGTTAAGCTGTTATGCGTAAACATAATCTGAAGTTGCTGCTATTTATCTGTTCCATCGCCTCGCTCAGCGGGGTGATCCTTGGCTATGACGCGTCGGTTATTTCCGGGGTGATAGAGCCGTTAACCGAACATCTGTCTCTGTCGCCGTGGCAAAGCGGTTGGGCTGTTTCAAATGTGATCCTCGGTTGTGTGGCCGGTGCCTGGTGTGTTGGCGCACTCTCTGACCGGATCGGCCGTAAGCCGACGCTGGTGATCACCGCCCTGTTATTTACGCTGTCAGCGGTGGGTTCGGCGCTGGCCGATACCCTGACCCAGTTTGTGCTTTACCGATTGGTTGGCGGGCTGGCCGTTGGCATGGCCTCGGCGATTACGCCGCTCTATATTGCCGAGGTGTCACCAAAAGACTGGCGCGGCCGCATGCTTGGCCTGCAGCAGATGCTGATGGTGGGCGGTCAGGTTACGGTTTATGTGGTCAACTATCTTATCGCCCGCGGCATGACTCACAGCTGGATCGTCAGCGAAGGCTGGCGCTGGATGCTGGCATCCGGCGTGGTGCCCTGCCTGTTGTTTCTGGCGCTGGTGCCGTTTATGCCGGAATCGCCGCGCTGGTTAGCGCTGAACGGCAAGCGCGATCGGGCGCTGACGGTGCTGACCCGTTTGTCTACGCCACAGCATGCCGCCCGCCTGCTGGCAGAGATCAGTGCTTCCGCTGCCGATCAGCGCGACGGCGGTGCCCGGCCCGCGTTACTGCGTGATGCCCGGGCGCGCTACATCCTGCTGATTGGCTGCGCCATCGCCATCCTGCAGCAGATTTCCGGCATTAATATCCTGCTCTATTACGCACCGTCACTGCTGCAGAACATCTCCTCTGATACGCAAACGTCGCTGTTCCACAGCATTTTCCTTGGGGTAGCGCTGCTGGCCGGCGTGGCCTTCTGCCTCAACGCCGTTGATCGCTGGGGACGTACCCGCCTGCTGCGCTGGGGCGCGCTGGGCTGTGCCGTCTGTCTGATGGTGACCTCGTGGGCCTTTATTGCGCAAACCGGCGGGCTGCTGCCGGTGATCGGGCTGGTGGCCTTCGTGCTGATTTTCGGCATGTCGTGGAGCCTGGGAGCCTGGTTACTGATCTCAGAAATCTTTCCCAACCGCATCCGCGCCGTCGCTATGGGATACGCCTTCTCATCAATGTATCTGGCCAATTTCATTGTCACCCAGAGTTTCCCGATGATGAATCGCAACAGCCTGCTGATGGACCACTTCCACGGCGCGTTTCCGCTGATGCTGTGCGCCGTTGGCTGTCTGGTGGCCTTCTGGTTCGTGCAACGTTTTCTGCCGGAAACCCGCGGCGTCTCGCTGGAGCACATCGAGCCGCTGATGTTATCGAAATCCCGTCGCTTTGCCGCTGAGGCACAGCAGACATCCGGACCCTCTATCCAGCCTGACTGGGCAAACAATAAATAAACAGGAGCTGTTATGAATCATAAAACTGTGCGTGTGGGATTGATTGGCGCAGGCCGAATGGGCAGTTTTCATGCGGAGAATCTGGCGCTGCGGGTACCCGGTGCCCGCCTGACCGCCGTTGCGGATCTGCAGCCTGGTGCCGCGCAGCGCCTGGCCGATCGGCTGGGGATTGAGAAGGCCTATACCGACTTGCAGGCATTACTCAACGACAGTGAGATTGATGCGGTGGCCATTGCGACACCGGCCCGCACCCATGCTGATCTGGTGATTGCCGCCGCGCAGGCCGGTAAGCATGTCTTTTGTGAGAAACCGATGGCGGTGACGCTGGAGGAAGCTGACCGGGCAATTGCGGCCGCGAAAACGGCGGGCGTGGTTTTACAGGTCGGTTTCAATCGTCGCTTCAGTGCCGGTTTTGCCGCCGCCATCAGCGCAGTCAAAGCCGGTGAAAACGGCACTACCCAGCTAAGCCGCTCGGTGACCCGCGACCCCGCCTTACGCGATCCGGCCCCGATCCCGCAGTGGACCATCTTTCTGGAAACGCTGATCCACGACTTCGATACCTTGCTGCATTTCAACCCCGGTGCCCGACCGGTTGAAGTCTATGCGCTGGCGGATGCGCTGGTCCGTCCCGATTTTAAAGATAAGGGGCTGCTGGATACCTCAGTGGTGACCATCCGTTTCGATAACGGGGCGATTGCCACGGCCGAAGCCAATTTCCAGGCCGTCTACGGTTATGACGTGCGTGGTGAAGTGTTTGGCAGCAAAGGCATGCTGCAGGCCGGCAACATCAATCAGGATAACTGCGTCCGCTATCACGCCGACGGTATTGCGATAGCAACCTCACGGATGGATACCGATCTGCTGCGTGACGCCTACGTGGCGGAAATGACCGAGTTTGCGCATTGCATCCTGCACGGTGAGACACCACGCGCTACCGGCATTGATGCCCGCAATGCGCTGGAGATTGCGCTGGCCTGTATTGAGTCGGTGCAGCAGCGCAAGCCTGTCTTGCTGGGAGCACGCTAATGGCCGGTTATCAGTTATCTGTCTGTGCCGAGATGGTGTTTCTCGATATGCCGTTTATCCGCCGGGTTGAGCGTATTCATGCGCTGGGGTTTGGAGTCGAAATCTGGAACTGGGCCAATAAGGATATCGATGCGCTGGTGGCGACGGGTGCGCGCTTCACCTCAATGACCGGCTATCTGAGCGGTAACCTGACGGATGAGGATCAAATCGAGCCGCTACTGCAAAGTGCTGAAACGTCGCTGGCGATTGCGGAACGGCTTAACTGCCCGAGCCTGAATCTGCACGGCACCGGACTGGACGAGAATGGCCAGGCGATCAGGCCGGTGGAGAGAGTGACCGGGGCGATGTGGCTCAAAGCGGCAGATACGCTGCGCCGCCTCGCCGCGCTCGGTGAGCGGGCCGGACGCGTCTTTACCCTCGAGAACCTTAACCTGGCGGTTGACCATCCGGGCACCCCCTTTGCCCGCGCGGCGGATACGCTGGCGCTGGTCGAGGCGGTCAACAGTCCGGCGCTGAAGATGAATCTGGATCTCTATCACGCCCAGATTGGCGAAGGCAATCTGATTGAGCTGATCCGCCGATGTGGTCCGGCGATCGGAGAAATACAGGTCGCGGATGTGCCGGGACGGATGCAGCCTGGCACCGGCGAAATCAACTATCGTGCGATTGCCCGCGTGCTGGAGCAGGTCGGCTATCGCGGCGTCGTGGCGCTGGAAGGCTGGGCCGCCGGTGACAGCGAACAGGCACTGGCCCAGTTCCGCGATCATTTTACCGTGTAATCACCTCCCCGTCGGGTATTTGTCTGTTGCCCGACGGACTTATGATAATAAAAAACCCTACAGGATAAGATCATGAAAACCAGACTATTTGCGATGTTCCTCGGCATGCTGATCAGCGTGTCAGCCGGTGCTAAAACGCCCAAAATCGGCGTGGCACTGGCAAACTTTGACCTTAATTTTGTCTCGATCCTGCGCACCCAGATGATTGGGGAAATCAGCGCGCTGAAGATGGACGGGCAGTTCGTTGATGCCAAAGGCGATGTTGCGCTACAGGTACAACAGGTTGAGGATTTCATTAACCAGGGCGTGGATGCCATTATTCTCAACCCGGTGGATACGCAGGGCGTGTTACCGATGATTAAAGCGGCCCGGTCAGCAGGCATTCCGTTGGTGTTTGTTAACCGGAAGCCGGAAGTTAAGCTGCCGGAAAATATGGCTTATGTCGGCTCAGATTCTGCGCTGGGCGGTGAAATGCAGATGGAAGCGCTGGCAAAGAGGATGAACTATCGCGGTAACGTCGCCATCCTGATGGGCGCGCTGTCGAACGAAGAGGCGCGGGAGCGCACGCGCGCAGTAGAAGCGGTCATCGCAAAGTACCAGCAGATGGCGGTTATTGAAAAGCAGACCGCACGCTGGCAGCGTAATGAAGCGGTGGATGTGGTGTCGGGCTGGTTGCTCAACCAGCGTCCGATTGATGCGATTGCCGCTAATAACGATGAAATGGCTATCGGGGCGATTATGGCGCTGAATCAGGCTAAAAACAGCCATATCCTGGTAGCCGGCATTGATGGCACTCCGGATGGTCAGCAGTTCGTGAAAACCGGCAAAATGGCGCTGACCATTTTTCAGGATGCAAAAGGACAGGCGACGGGCGCGGTAAAAGTGGCGAAGGCGCTGCTGGATAAACAGAAAGTGGATGAGATTAACTGGGTCCCTTATAAAACCATTACGCACGACAATTATACGCAATTTGCGGCGGCCAGTGCGCAATAGAGTCTGGCCGTTTACCGATTTTTATCTGTTTATCCCCCGCGCCAGGCATGTTGATATTTTGTCTGGCGCGCTGGCTTACCCATTCCGGCGTGGCGTGTTAATCAGACCATCCGGCTATTTCAGCATAATGCGGCAGCCGTCAGCTGGCGTTATGCTGACTGAAGCCGTGTCTGACCTGTTTACCTGCCGGTGTTTCTGAGGCGTGATAACAGCGGTACAGCCGGAAGCATAAAAAAAAAGCCGCTTAAAAGCGGCAAAATTCATGACAGGCATGAAACAACTGAAAAACAAAAATAAACCAATATTACCCGGCGTGATGCCGGATAACCGTTAATCGTACGTTCTGAAACTGTTTAAGGTGTCAGTGAAGCACTGCATCTCTTTGTCAGTAATCGGTGACGATTTCGAGAGGGTGAAAATAAGTAAATCATCCATATCTAAGGTGAAGATAGCCTGTTTCTGGTACTGGCGATGATTATCAGGACGTAAAAAATCATAACTGATGAGCAGGCCAGTCGCGATGTTATCGCCTAATGTGATGCTCTCACCCGGTGCCTGCTGCCAGTCTTTAACCTGTTTACTTAACAGTCCAAGCTGGCTCTCAATATACTCTTCGGTGCAGTTATGATTGCCTAATACATCGCGTGACAGCGTAATCGGCGGCAAAACCGATCGCTTATCCATCAGCGTATTAAGCGTTCGTTCTGTATAGCCTTCCGGAAGCGTAATCATACCTTCACTAAATTTACATATCTGTTTGTTCATTTTCTTTTTCCATTTTGCTTTCATTGTCTGCGGGTGAAAATAACTGGTCGGCAGTCATTTCGCTGAATTTACCGTTGTTCAGCATAACGATTCGGTCTGCACTGCGGATGGTTTCCGGGCGGTGCGCAATAATAATGCGCGTGATGTTCATCCGCTTGATGGCGTTATTTATCTGCTTTTCATTATAAATATCCAGGTGGCTGGTCGCTTCATCCAGCACCAGAATCTTCGGCTCCCGATAGAGTGCCCTGGCAAGTAAAATACGTTGTAACTGACCGCCGGACAGGAAAGATCCCATATCGCCAACCAGGCTTTGATAATTCATCGGCATTTTCATGATGTCGCCATGAATTTGAGCCAGACGCGCAACCCGGGTAATTTTTGCATGGTCAGGTTCATTATCAAAAAAGCTGATATTTTCACTGATCGAACCAGAAAACAGAATATCATCCTGCATCACACAGCCAATACGGTTGCGGTGATGCTGTAAGCCGGTCTTGGTTATATCCATGCCGCCAACGGTGATGACGCCACTCTCCGGATGCAATAAACCGAGAATAATTTTCGCCAGCGTGGTTTTACCCTGACCAGACGGACCGACAATCGCCACGCTTTCACCGGCTTTGATTGTCAGGCTGATATCGTCAATAACCCAGGGTTCGGTGGTTGCATAGCGAAAGCAAATATGCTCCAGTGCGATATCCTGAGGGATCTCGGGTTCGTCGCTGTGATCGAGCAGACTCGGGCTGGCCTCTTCGCAGGGTTCTGTCTCCGACAGTACGATGTCGGCCAGACGCTCGCCGTGCATGCGCAACATGCGAAAATCAATAATTGCATTGATTAAACCCGCCCCGCGGCTCATGAACTGGTCAGAGAAACTGATGAACGCGGTGAGCATACCGGCAGAAAAGTTGCCATCCAGCACCTGCAATGCCGCCAGCCACACCAGCACCACCCGACCCACTGAGGTCAGTATTCCCTGCGCCGATCCAAACAGGATATTGAGCTTCTGCATCACGATCCCTTTATTGGTACTCTCCACCAAAAAATTCATGTAGGCAGAGAGACGCGGGATCTGCTTGTTGTTAGTTTTAACCGCCTGGATACCGCGTAGCGTTTCCAGCAACGACGACTGGGTGCGCGCTGAGCTGATGATCTGCTCCTCATTAGCACGGCGCACCGGATCATAGGCCAGGAAGCGCAATAATCCATAAGCAACGAACAGGGCGATCACTAACCAGGCCAGTTTGGCATTGTAGATAAACAGCATCATGACGGTGACGATCGACATGACCCCATCCAGCACGGTGCTGATAAAACGCGAGGTCAGGGTACTCTGAATGGTATTCAGTGAACCGTAGCGTGACAGGATGTCGCCGACGTGACGTGACTCAAACCAGTCGAGCGGCAGCTTCAACATATGCTGGCAGACGTTGACCGTCCACTGCACGCTAAGCTGGCTGGAGAACCAGCTCATCACCCAGGAGCGCAGGGCGGAAATCATTGTCTGGAACAGCGCAATCATAATGAAGCCCACCCCCAGCAGAGTAAGCAACGAATAATCGGCCGAGACCAGCACCATATCCATTACCCACTGCATAAAGAACGGGGATAACACGCCGAACAGCTCCAGCACTACCGACAGAATCAGCACCTGACAGAATGCCGATTTGACGCCGGTGACGCTGCCGACCAGTTTCATCATTGAGATGCTGGCTTTTTCTTCCTTCACTTCGAAGGTTGAAGAGGGAATCAGTTCTAACGCCACCCCGGTGAACGCTTTCGAGGCCTCGGCGAACGTCAGCTCGCGGATTCCGCGTGCGGGATCGTGCAGCGTGATCTTATTGCCGCGGACTTTTTTCAGTACCACAAAGTGGTTCAGTTCCCAGTGCAGAATACAGGGCATGCGCAGCTTAGACAGCTCTTCAAGATCGACCCGCAGCGCGCGCGAACTCATATTCAGCTGTTGTGCCATTGCAATCACATCGGCCAGCGTGGCGCCTTTGAGCGAGGTAGCAAACCGCCGGCGCAGGGTGATCATATCGATCTCATGCCCGTGGTAGTTGGCAACCATCCCCAGGCAGGCCAGCCCGCATTCGGTCGCTTGTGACTGGCGGATCATCGGCAGACGGTTAAACCATCTGAAATTAAGTTTATCTTTTAACAACACAGCACAGACCTTTTAATCAGAGCGAAATTTTGTGGCCGAGCGCGAATAACGGCTCCAGGACCCACTCGTACAGACGACGTTTGTCGACAATAAAATCGGCGTCCAGCGCCATACCGGGTTTCAGCGGTTCGTTTTGCAGGTAGGCTTTAATGGTCTGCTTATCCAGCGCCACCAGTACCCGGTACTGCTGTTCCTGGATATTGTTTTTCCCGGTTAAGGTTGAAACTTCCTGCGGGGTGAGGGCTGTGCGTGAGACTTCGATGACTTTGCCATATTGCTGACCGAACTTTTGATATGGGAAGGCTTTGTAACGCAGCACAACGCGTTGTCCGGCCTGGATAAAACCGATCGATTGGGTGTTTACCATGATGCGCGCCACCAGTTCACTGTCACTGGGAAGGATCGCCATGGCCGACTGGCCTGCACTCAGCATCTGACCGTTCTTGATCATAATCATGCCAACGTAGCCGCTTTTCGGCGCACGCAATTCAAACGAACGGCGCGCTTCATTTTCAACCTGTGACTGACGGTTGTCCGCCAGCTGTCGCTCTATATCGTTACGCTTTTTCGCGTCATCAAGCGGCTTCTCGTGCAGTTGCTGCTGCGCCTGCAGGATCTTCTGAGCAATATCCAGCAGCTGCCGTTGATACTCCTGGTAGCGGGCCTGACTGTCGAGCAAGGCCGACTCCTGCTCTTCCATTTGACGATTCGAGGCATAGCCCTGGTCATGCATCGCATTCAGCTTGGTTAGCTGCAAGCGCGCCAGCTCAACCTGTTTTCGGCGATGGGTCATCTGCAGCCGCAGCTGTTCTTGCTGTAATTTCAGGCTGTTGATGGTCTCTTTCAGCCCCTGCATTTCAACCTCATGCAGCTTGCTGAGGGTTTTTAGATCCTGCTGCAGACGTTCACGTTGTGCCGACAGGTTTTCAGCCACTACCTGGCGGGTCTGGCCAAATTGCGTCGAGACTTCTGATGACAACACCATCAGTACATCGCCTTTCTCGACCCGCTGGCCTTCTTTAACCGGAATATCGATAACCGTTGCGCTTACGGGCGGCGGGATGATCAACATGCCGTTTTTAGGTAATAACTCCCCGGTAGAGGACTCATATTTGGTATAGCTACCAAAAATAAAAAAGAGCGTTGTCGCAGCAGTAATGACGACCACGATGGAAATAACCAGCCATCGGTAGGGCGGACAATAAAGTGCGACGGTGCCCAGACTGCCGCGATTGGCAGCATCAAGTGCTTCCTGGCGAAAAAGTGACTGTTCCATTTAACTATTCATCGTAAGAGGGTGAAGGC
>MIEI01000029.1 GCA_002095305.1 Pantoea brenneri | reverse complement strand
GGCAGGCCGGTCAGCGGCGCGGCCCATTCCGGCGATTTGACCACTCCATCCCGCGCGCCGCTCAGATAAGCGGCATAGTGATCGAATCCCACCGTGCAGCGGGCAACAAAGCGGGCGTCGTAACGGGATTCGGCAATCAATACCTGACCTATCGCCAGCAACAGGGCGGTATCGGAACCCGGCTGAATCGCCAGCCATTCCGCATCCGCTACCGCCGACAGATCGTTTCTGACCGGGCTGATATTGATAAAGCGGGTGCCGTTGCGGCGCAACGTGGTCAGCCAGTGCGCCAGCGCGTGATCGTTGGCTCCGCCGCCATTCACCTGAGCATTACGCAGTGGCAGCCCGCCGATGGCCACAAACAGCTCACAGTGCTGCGCCAGCACCGGCCAGTGAGTGTGCTGACGTTGCAGAGTGTCCAGATCGCCGAGGATATGCGGCGAGGTGCGTTCACCGGCGGCAATACTGTAAGTGTTGGAACTGGCGGTATAGCCACCAAAGCCGTTAAAAAAGCGATGCAGCTGACTCTGCGCATGATGAAAACGTCCGGCGCTCGACCAGCCATATGACCCGGCGTAAATCGCCTGATTGCCGTGCTGCTGTCGTACCCGTGCCAGCTCGTCCGCCACCAGCCGCAGCGCGTGATCCCAGCTCACCTCAACAAACGGCTCTTTGCCGCGCGACTGGCGCGACGCGGGCTTGCCCTGCAGATAACCCAGCCGCACCGCCGGATATTTTACCCGGCTGTTGCCTTGTACCGCCTCCGGCAGTGACTGGCCGATCAAAGAAGGATTACGATCCCACGCCACCGGTCTGACCGCCGTCAGCCGTCCCTGTTCGGTGGTGACGTGATAGGTGCCCCAGTGCATCACAGCTAAATCATTGTTTTTCATCGGCTACTCGCGGCGAATACGACGCGACAGGCGCGTCCCCAGGGTTTGTAACAGCTGAACGATAACGATCAGCACCAGCGCGGTGGTGATGGTGGCAAAGGCATCAAAGCGCTGATAGCCGTAGGTGATGGCCAGATCCCCGATCCCGCCGCCGCCGACCGTTCCGGCCATAGCGGTAGCACCCAGCAATCCGATGGTGGCGGTGGTCAGGGCAAGCACCAGCGACGAGGCGGCTTCCGGCAGCATGAAGTACCAGATGGTCTGCAACGTGGTGGCCCCCATGGCGTTGGCGGATTCAAGAATGCCCTCATCCACCTCCAGCAGCGCGCTCTCCACCAGCCGCGAAATATAGGGCGCAATAAAAATCACCAGCGGCACGATCGCCCCGGCCGTGCCGATGGTGGTATTCACCAGCAGGCGCGTCAGCGGCAGAATAGTAATCAGCAGGATAATGAACGGCAGCGAACGGATAATGTTCACCAGCGGATTCAGTATCTGATGCACCAGCCGGTGCGGCATGATGCCACCGGGACGGCAAATCACCAGAATCACGCCGAGCGGCAGGCCGAGCAGCGCGCCAAACCCCAGCGATACGCTGACCATCACCAGAGTGTCCTGCAAGGCGATCAGAAACTGGTCGCCGGTCACCGCCGTTTCAAACAGATCAGACATGGCTGATTTTCACTCCTGTTTCCGTCAGAAAATCCTTCGCCGCCGCGATCTGCGCCGGTTCCCCGCTGAGCTGCACGATCATGAAGCCGAGGATGGTGCTCTGCACTTCGGACATATTGGCGAACAGGATGTTGACCTCCACCGCGTAGTGCCGGATCAGGCGATGAATAATCGGCTGCTGGGCGGTGCTGCCGACAAACTCCAGCCGCAGCGACTGCAGGTTCGGCTGCTGGCTCAGCAGCGCCAGCGTCTGCTGTGGCAGACGATCGTGGATCACTGACTGCACGAAACTGGCGCTGACCGGCTGTTGCGGATCGGCAAACACCGCCAGCACGTCGCCCTGTTCAGCAATCTGGCCCTGCGCCATCACCGCCACCCTGTTGCAAATCTTCTGCACCACCGACATTTCATGGGTAATCAGAACGATAGTGATGCCGTAACGCTGGTTGATCTCCTGTAACAGCAACAGGATCTGAACCGTGGTCTGCGGGTCCAGCGCTGAGGTGCTTCGTCACACAGCAGGATCGCCGGGTTGGTTGCCAGCGCGCGAGCAATCCCGACGCGCTGCTTCTGGCCGCCGGAGAGTTCATCCGGGTAGCTGTGGGCTTTGTCACTCAGGTTGACGAACGCCAGCAGCTCGTCGACCCGTGCGCGAATAAAAGCCTTATCCCGTCCCTGTAAAATCAGCGGGATAGCCACATTGTGAAACACCGTTCTGGCATTCAGTAAATTGAAATGCTGGAAGATCATGCCGATCTGCTTTTTAACCTGGATTAAGCGCGATTTACTGATGCCCTGCAGCGCTTCACCCTGCACCTCAACCGTGCCCACGGTCGGCGTTTCCAGATGATTAATCATTCGCAGCAGGGTACTTTTTCCCGCACCGCTGGTGCCAATGACGCCAAAAATATCCCCCTGATTAATGGTCAGGTTGATGTTATCCAGTGCCCGAACCTCAACGCCATTGCGCGAGAACGTTTTGCTCAGCTGGCGGAAGACAATAGCCGGTTGACTCATTTGAAATAGTCTGGCAGCAGATAGCCGCTATATTTTGGCTGGCTGACAATATACTGCCTGAATTCCGGGGAGTGATAACCGGCAATAATATCGCGGGCAAACGCCGCCTGTTTATTTTTACCGGCTACCGTCACCACGTTAATAAACTGGCTGGTCGGCGCTTCCAGCTTCAGCGCTGAACTCAGTTTCATGCCGCTTGATACGGCGAAATTTCCCTGAATCACGCCAAAATCGACGTCTGGCAGTGCGCGTACCTGCTGCGCGTTGTCCATCTCTTTCAGCACGATTTTATACGGATTGTCGCTGATATTTTTCTGTGAAAAGGTCGCTGCGTCACTGTCAGGGCTGATCTTCAGCCAGCCGATGCTCTGCAACAGCAGCGCCGCGCGATATTCATTAGAGGGCTGATTAGGCACCGAGACGGTGGTGCCCGGCGTCGGGGTTGGCAGCTGTTTAACCCGTTCAGAATAGAGCCCCATCGGCGGAGTCGGCACCTGAACAATGCCGACGTTATCTATGCCGAGCCGGTCATTCACCGATTTGAGATAGACCGGATGCTGCATGATATTGGCGTCAATCGACCCTCGGTGTACCGCGTCATTAACCTGAATACCATCGCTGAAATCTTTATATTCGATTTTATATCCCTGCTTAATTAACCAGGGCGCGACACCCTGTTCAAACTGCTCTTTATACGGTCCGGGATTAAAGCCAATCCGAATCACTTTCTCTTCGGCTGCCTGGGCGGCAGAAATTAACGTTACGGCGGCGGCCAGTAAATAAAGCGTTCCCTTAACACTGATGCGCATAAAAAAACCTTCTTCATTATTGTGAGAAAAATCGATTTAATCACAGCCGCGATAACCAGGAATAGTTAAAATCCGCCCGTCGCTTTGGCTTTTTTATGCTAACGATAGTTGCCTGCTGGAAATTCATTTAACGGCAATCGATAGCGTTATTTCTGCTAAATATTGATCACCCGGCTGTGTCATGCTCTGCCGCTTAGCAGGCGATTTTCGGGGACATTATGGCGGAGTTTGCAGCATCAGAACTGGTAGCAGGGCTGGAGGAAAACCTTTTCAGCCGGTTAGAAAAGCAGGCAGCGCAGGTGGATGATCCGCGCCTGCCGTTAATCGATCTCTCGTCAGGCAGCCCGCGTCAGCCGACGCCGCCCGCGATAATTGACTCACTGCAGACGGCAGTGACGCAGCCTGATAATCATGAATATCCCTCTTTCTGGGGCAAACCGGCGCTGCGCCAGGCTATTGCCGCCTTTTATCAGCGCCAGTATGGCGTGACGCTCGATGCTGAAAGCGAAGTCGCGGTATTTCAGGGGGCGCACATTGCGGTCACCGGCCTGCCGCGCGCCCTGCTGAATCCGGGCCAGGTGCTGATTTCAACCGATCCCTGCTATCCACTTTATCGCTCTGCGGCGCGCCAGGCGAATGCCGACTTTTATGGCATTCCGCTGGAGGAACGCAACGCTTTTCTGCCCGATTTCAGCCGCATTCCGCCTCAGATAGCGGCCCGTGCCGGACTGCTGCTGCTTAATTATCCACATAACCCGACCGGTGCGCTGGCGACGCCCGACCTGTTTGCTGATGCGCTGGCGTTCGCCCGCCAGCATCACGTTCCGCTGGTGCACGACTTCGCCTATGCCACCGTCGGCAGTCAGCGCAGCGAGCAGCCGATCAGCCTGCTGGCCCAACCCGACGCCAAAGCCTGGGGAGTGGAAGTTTATACCCTGTCGAAAAGCTTTCTGATGGCGGGCTGGCGGGTCGGCTTTGCGGTCGGGAATGCCTCGATTATTGCGGCGTTTAAAAAGCTGCACACCCACAGTTACAGCACGGTATTTGGCGCAGTGCAGGATGCGGCCATCACCGCACTGGGACTGCCGTCTGAACAGATCGCGCAGCTGACCGAATGCTGGCATCAGCGGCGGGTGCAGGTGCTGGCTAAACTGGCCGCCCTGCACTGGCCGGTACGCGCCGCGCAGGGCACCTTTTTCCTCTGGCTGGCGGCCCCGCCAGGCATGACCGGCAAGCAGTTTGCCGCCCTGCTACTGGAGCAGGCGCATCTGCTGGTTGCGCCTGGCGAAGGATTTGGCCCGGCAGGTCAGCACTATATTCGCATCAGCCTGACGGCAGAGACGGATTTAATTATGCGTGCCCTCGATCGCATCGCAGCGCTGAAATTATTTGGCTGACGCGAGCCGCAATAATAATAATCAGCGCCAGCCATTCTGATAATAAATTCTCCAATCAGGTAACAAAATATTGATAAGCGTAAGAACCGATGAACAAGCGCAGCGTGCTGCATTTGTCAAGAATTGCGGTTATTTCCCCCGAAAACTTGCAATAACTTACAATAATGGTCTAAGGTTTGGCGGCTGCGGTTACTTGCCGCTTCACTTAAATATTATTCGGCTTCTTATAGCTTTCATTTCCACGGTTTCTTCTGAACATTATTTTGCGGCTGCGAAAGCTATAAGACTCCTTCATTGAAGCACTTGAGGAGAATATGGACACCAGAAACTCATCGTCTGAACATCCAAAGAAGCACTTCTGGAACAGGAAGCAAAAAGAGCTGACTGTTGATGACATTACCGTGATCGATAACGACATGCTGAAGCGTGCCGTTGGCGCTGCCGCGCTGGGTAATGCGATGGAGTGGTTTGATTTTGGCGTGTACAGCTATCTCGCCGTGATTATCGGCAAAGTTTTCTTTCCGGATGCCAATAACGCGGTTCAGCTGATCGCGACCTTTGGTACCTTTGCTGCCGCCTTCCTGGTGCGCCCGATTGGGGGTCTGGTGTTCGGTCCGCTTGGCGACCGAATCGGCCGACAAAAAGTGCTGGCGATGACCATGATTATGATGTCGATCGGCACCTTCTGTATCGGGCTGATCCCGGCGTATTCGTCGATAGGGATCATGGCTCCGATCCTGTTGCTGGTGGCGCGTCTGATTCAGGGCTTCTCCACCGGCGGTGAATATGGCGGTGCGGCAACCTTTATCGCCGAATACTCCACCGATAAACGCCGTGGCTTTATGGGCAGCTTCCTTGAGTTTGGCACCATCGGCGGTTACCTGCTAGGCGCCAGCCTGGTGACGGTGATGACGACCCTGATGTCGAATGACGCGATGATGTCATGGGGCTGGCGCGTACCGTTCTTTATCGCCGCGCCACTCGGCCTGTTCGGGCTGTATGTCCGTCTGAAACTGGAAGAGACGCCGGCATTCCAGCAGCACATGGAAAAACAGGAGGCGCTGGAGCAGAGCAAGCCGCGTCTGACGCTGATGCAGATGCTGAGCAAATACCGCGCACCGATGCTGAAATGTATTGGCCTGGTGCTGCTGTTTAACGTCTCCAACTACATGCTGACCTCCTACATGCCGAGCTATCTGACCGGCGTGCTGGGCCTGCCTGAACTGAGCGGCCTGCTGCTGGTGATGGTGGCGATGTTTGTGATGATGCCGCTGACGCTGCTGTGGGGTCGCTGGACGGACCGCATCGGACGTCGTCCGGTGATTGGTTTTGGCGCGGTCGGTCTGATTCTGCTGGCGATCCCCAGCTTTATGCTGATCGGTTCCGGCAATATGTGGGCGGTATTCGGCGGACTGCTGATTCTGGGCGTGCTGCACACCTGCTTTAGCGGCACTATGCCCTCTACCCTGCCAGCGCTGTTTACCACTGACATTCGCTATAGCGCACTGGCGATCGGTTTCAACCTGTCAGTCTCGCTGTTCGGTGGCACCACGCCGCTGATCACCGCCTGGCTGGTGGATACCACCAAAAACAACATGATGCCCGCTTATTACATGATGGGTGCCGGCGTGATTGGTCTGATTACTATCCTCACGGTGCATGAAACCGCCCGCCAGCCGCTGACCGGTTCGTCACCCGCAGTGGCAACCAAAGCGGAAGCGCAGCGCCTGATTGATAAGCTGCGTAAACGCTCTAAGCCCACAGCGGCACCGGCTAAATAACTTGGCTCACACCCTGCTTTTGCAGGGTGTTTTTTTATCTGCCGTCCGTTACTTTCCCGCCGGATTCAGCTGCCTGAACCGCGCCACTTTAGCCCGGTTTCCGCACAGCGCCATGCTACACCAGCGACGACGATGCGCTTTGGTACGATCGTAAAACCACAGGATACAGGCCGGATGTTCGCAGGCGCGTATCCGGCTCATCTCTTCCCCGGTCAGCAACATCGCGGCCTGTTCCGCGACCTGCCCCAGCCGCTGCGCCGCAGTGTGATCCGCATAGACCCGCCGCAGTTGTAGCGCACCGTTATCGTCATTAACCAGCTGCAGATGGCTGTCCGCCTCGCTGAGATAAGCATTGAGCGCCTGCGGATCAACGGCAGCGCCCGCTTTACGCTGCTGCACCGCATCACGAATAATCTGCCGTAACTGCCGCGCCGCCTGCAACAGCGCGCCCACTTCATAGCGGCCGTGGGGCGTATCCGGTGCCAGCCTGGCCTGCTGTAGCCACGCCTCAACATCGCCATCGGTTTGCCAGAAATCGTGCGGCTGGCCGTCAACTAACGCCAGCGTATTGATGAAATCCAGCGCCGGATGATCGGCCAGAAACCACGGGCCCTGCGGGTTGATTGATTGTTTGTTCGCCATCTTTTTGTCCTGTGCCGACACCCTTATCTGCGCTTAATGTAACCGATAAAATCACCTTTGAACAGTTACCATGGCTTTTTGTAACCTCTTAAATATGTCTTTACTGGTTACATAACTGGCGCATAATGATCTTCAGGTAACCACTAAAATCCATTTTAACAGTTACAGGAGCAGACTATGTCGATTCAACCGCACCCGATCTCATACCGTTATCAGCAGGCCGACGGCGTTAATATTTTTTATCGTGAAGCGGGTGATCCCGCGTTGCCTGTCCTGTTGTTGCTGCACGGCTTCCCCACTTCCTCCCATCAGTTCCGCGATTTGATTCCACTGCTGGCCGATAAATTCCACATTATCGCCCCTGATTTGCCCGGCTTCGGCTTTACCGACGTTCCTGCGGAACGCAATTATCAATGGACCTTTGATGCCTTCGGCCAGACGCTGACTGCCCTGGTGGATGCTCTGGGGCTGGAACGGTATGCGATGTATGTGTTCGATTACGGTGCGCCTGCCGGGCTGCGACTGGCGCTGGCTATCCGGAACGCGTCAGTGGGCTGATTTCACAAAACGGCAATGCTTATCTTGAGGGATTGGGTGACGCCTGGGCACCGGTGCGGGCTTACTGGGACAATCCGAGTGAAGCAAATGGCAAGGTGATCCGCGACGCCATCCTGACGCCGGAAGGCATTAAGTGGCAATATTTGCATGGCGTCAGCGATCCTCAGCTGATCGCACCGGAGAGCTATACCCTCGACACACTGTTGATGGATCGCCCCGGCAATAAAGCGATTCAGCTGGCGCTGTTTCTGGATTACGCCAGTAACCTGAAACTCTATCCCGCCTTTCAGGCCTTCTTCCGTCAGCAGCAGCCGCCCACGCTGGTGATATGGGGCAAGCACGATCCGTTTTTCATTCCGCCTGGCGCGGCGGCCTGGCAACGGGATAATCCGCAGGCAGTGGTTGAGATGCTGGAGAGCGGCCATTTTGCGCTGGAAACCCATACGGCTTACATCGCTCAGCGCATCCGCGAGATGTTCAGCGCCGTGTGACCGCCGCTGTTCCCGCAGCTGATACGCCTGCGGGAACAGCTTCACGCCGGATTATTCATTACTGAAACGACCCACGGTACTGGCCGCGCCCAGCGCGTGTCCCTTGAGCTGGCTCAACAATTCCGTCTGGGTTAATCCCGCTTTTAACTGCCCCGCCGGCAGATCGGTAGCGATCAACACAAAATTGTAGTGGTGCAGACCGCTGCCAGCCGGTGGACACGGCCCATAATAGTGAGCGGTGCCGGGGGTGTTTTTGCCGCCGGTATAGCCTTTGCCCTGCGTCAGCTCGCCCTGCGCAAAGGCGCTGCGCGTCGGTGCGATGTTATACGCCACCATATGCGTCACCCCCAGCCCTTTGGCACCGACCGGATCGGTGATCAGCAGCGCCAGACTGCGGGTGCCGGCGGGTAAGGCAGACCAGTAAAGTTGCGGTGAGATATTTTCGCCGGTGCAGGCCGGATTACTTTTATTAGCACCGGCAAATTTTTTATCCAGTAGCGCATTATCGCTGAAGTCGCTGGATTGCAGGGTAAACACGGATGCTGCCAGGGTGGTTGCAGGCAGTGTCGCCAGCATCATTGCACAGAGTAATTTCTTCACCAGCCACTCCTTTACAGGGTCATTATCAGGTTAAATTGCGGCAGATTAACGGTCTGCTGCCGAATGCTGCCTGTTAAATATAACTGTTTTGCACGATTTAACGGTTTTTAACCCGCTATCTACCCGAATAACTGCTCGCCTCAGCGCTACGTTGTCCTTTGACGCGTTAATCGTTATAAGTTAACGCTTATGATCCCTCATCAGTGACCGTGCGCAGCAGGGTCACCAGAAAGCAGACCTTATGCAGATCGAAGACCTCCGGATTTATGTCGCCGTCATTCATGCCGGTAATTTTACCGCCGCGGCTGACCAGTTGATGTTATCGAAGCAGTATGTAAGCCGTCGGATGGCCGCGCTGGAAGCGTCGCTTGGCGCACGACTGCTGGTTCGCAACACCCGCAAACTGTCGGTGACCGATGCCGGTTCGCTGTTTGCTCAGCACGCCCAGCGCATTCTCGATGACATTCAGGAAGCGGAGCTGGCGGTATCGGAACAGCGTCAGATCCTGCGCGGCAGTTTTCGTATCAACCTGCCGATGTCATTCGGTATGAATCATCTTTCGCCGCTGATCGCCGAGTTTCTCAGTCAGCATCCGGCGCTGCAGTTCCAGATTGAACTGGCCGATCGCTATGTCGATGTGATTGGCGAAGGGGTGGATATGGCGATCCGCATCGGCGCGCTGGCCGACTCCACGCTGATTGCCCGTCCGTTAGGCGAACTGAAACGGGTCATTTGTGGCAGCCCGGCCTATTTAGCCCGGGCCGGAACGCCACAACAGCCGGACGAATTGCTGCAACATGCCTGTCTGCGCTATGGCCGTGAAGGTCAGAATGGCTGGGAGTTGCAGGTCAGCGGCAAACGAAAACTGCTGGCGGTACAGGGACCGATGGTGAGCAATAACGGTGAAGTATTACGTGACGCGGCGCTGGCGGGCCTGGGGCTGGTGCTGCTGCCGGAATTTATTGTCGGTCCGGCGCTGCAGCGTGGTGAACTGGTGACGGTGCTGGACTCTTTTCATCCGCCATCGCTAGCGCTGAATGCGGTTTACCCGCAGCACCGTCAGCGCAGCGAAGTAAACCGTCAGTTTCTGGCCTTTTTACAGGCGCGATTACTTACTTAACCGCGCCTGTCGCGTTAACCGTTACTCAGAGCGGCAAACACCCGCGCCACCGCCACCGCACCCGGATCGGGCACGCCGTTGAGGTTATCGCTGTTGAGATAGGAGGACCGTCCCGCTTTGGCCTGACCCATGCTGGCAGTGGCTTCACTGCCCTGCTGCGCCGCTTCCGCCACCTCCGCCAGTGATTTGCCGGCAACCATCGCCTCGATAGCCGGTTGCAGCGCATCGATCAGGGTACGATCGCCCAGCTGCGCGCCGCCATACTGCTTCATTTTTTCCAGTCCCTGTTGCAGGGCGGAGGGCAGCGCCTCGCCCGCGGCCAGTTGCTGCGCGGCGGCAGTAAAGAAGATCGCCATCAGCACGCCGCTGGAACCGCCCATCACCGTCGCCAGACGTTCACCGGTGACCGCCAGCAGATCGGGTAACGCGTTGAGCGGTAGCTGGTTGTCGGCACATTCGCGCTGGATCTGACGGGCACCGGCGGCGAAAGTCGATCCGGTATCACCATCGCCCACCTGCGCATCCAGCTGGTTCAGCTCACTTTCACAGGCGATCAGGGTTTCGCACAGAATATTCACTATGCGGGCGACCGCCGGGTTTTCCGACGGCGTGGCCGGATGTTCCGTCACCTGCTTTTTGGCTGTCACCGGCTGCAACGCGCTCAGCCTGACGGCGTTAACCCAGCCGGTGACTTCGACCGGCGCGCAAATCGCCTGTTCAAACAGCGGGGTCAGGATCATGCTGGTCACCGAGAAACCTTTCATATCCAGTGCCGTCATCAGCGGTGCAGGCCCGATCAGATAGTTGACCTGCTGGCTCAGCGGCGAGGCGATCAGATCGCGGGTCACCAGACTCATCTCCAGCGCCGACATGCCGCCCAGATTGTTCACCAGCAGCGCCCGTGGCTGCTGCGCATCGCCCTTCTGCATCACTTTTTCCAGCAGATGCTGGACGATTTGCTCGCTGTTCTGGGTTTTCAGCACGTCCACGCCCGGTTCACCGTGGATACCCAGCCCCATTTCGACGCTGCCTTCCGGCACCCGCTGTGCCGTCTGCTCATCAGGCAGATGACAGCTCGACAGCGCGACGCCCATGGTTGAGATCGCCTGGCTGGCCGATTCAGCCGCCCCGGTCACCGCCGCCAGATCGTCACCGCGTTCGGCGACAAAACCCGCTACTTTGTGCACCAGCAGCGTACCGGCCACGCCGCGCGGCTGCGGATTCTCCGGCAGCGCGACATCATCGCCCACAATGACCATATTGACCTTAAAGCCGGCCTTGCGCGCTTTCTCCGCCGCCAGACCAAAGTTGAGCCGATCACCGGTGTAATTTTTGACGATTAACAGACAGCCCGCCTCTCCGGTGAGATTAATGATGGCGTTATAAACCGCATCGACGCTGGGCGAGGCAAATACATCGCCGCAGACCGCTGCCGTCAGCATACCTTTACCGATAAACCCGACGTGCGCTGGCTCATGGCCCGATCCGCCGCCGGAAATCAGCGCGACCTGCTGCTTTTTCCAGTCCTTACGCATCACTATACGGATGCGTGGCGCTACCGCCAGCCGCACCAGATTTTCCCACGGACTGGCATAGATCATGCCATCCAGCGCGCTGTCGACAAGGTCATCCTTTTTGTTCATTACGAACCGGGTCATGGTTTTTCCTCTTCTGAATGGGTCAGTTTGCTCATCAGGAAGTGTTGCACAGCAATCGGCGCTGTGGGGAATTTCGACCTCTGACAGACAGAAATCAGACAGTTCGGCTGTCAACCGCCCGGCCTGCATCGAGTGAGGTTACAGATTACACAGACTGGCGCACTGGACGATTCCGGCACTGGCATGAAGCTGGCCGGCGGAACTGCAGGGTACGGTGACTGCAACATGACTGCCGCATGATGCAGGCAGTGAAAGGTATATTATTGCTCCGCGCGGTTTAGCCGGACCTGCTGTTTCGCCAGGGCACCAGCAGGGTGATCAACCGCTGCCCGCAACGCCTGAGCTGCTTTTATCCCTGCCGGTTTCAGGCTGAAATCGCCCATTAATCACGCCTACGTCCACCCACAAAACATCAGCTACAGCATGCAGTTACTTTAGATTTTTAACAGCGTTCGACTTGATCTGGATCACAAAAATCCGCATCATGCGCAGCGAAAACCTTAATGACGCCGCGGAGATATCAATGACACTGTACCAGGGTATGCTAATTTTTTATGCCGTTGTTGCATTGGTCGCTACGCTGATCACCTTCTTTATTGCTAAAGATAAGCTGAGCATTAAGCTGCTGAGTGCATTGTTAGTCGGCGCTACCTGGCCGATGAGTTTCCCGGTCGCACTGATGTTTGCCCTGTTTTAATTGACAATTTCGCCTTTCCCACCACACTCAGGTAATACGCCTCTGGCCGGCTAAACGTGGCCACCGACGTTTGTTTGCTCATGATAATCCCAACAAGGAGCGGATATGCGTTTTCTCAGCCTGATCATTGTGGTTACTGCCTTAACTGCCTGCAGCTCACCGTGGGGCAGCGAAAAACCGGTTCCTGCCGGTGAAACCCGCCAGCAAACCTGCCCGCCCGGTACCAATCCCAGTCAAAACGACTGCGGCCACTTCCCGGAACCTGAATTTCACTGAAGCGCTACGCCGCCACCTGCTGCGTCACAATAGCCTGCAGGTGGCTTAAAGCGTGACGGCGCAAATATGAATTGATAACAAGGCTTTACACTTCACAGCGTGGTCAGTAGAGTAACGCCCAGACATCAAATCTGATGCGTAAGCGTTAACGTCAACCAACGCCCCCGCAGCACTGCTGCCTGTGATGATCATTCTGATGACCCCTGTTCAACATCCTGCAAAATCTCATTCGCGGTTTTCTGGCACCGCTTTTTTTCTGTTTGTACTGCTGCTTACCGCAGCCAACCTGCGCGCACCGATCACCGCCGTTGGCCCGGTACTGCAGGATATCCGCCTGACGTTCGGCCTCAGTGCCGGTCAGGCGGGCCTGTTTAACTTCATTCCGCTGATGCTGTTTGCCCTGCTGGCACCGCTGGCAGCCTGGCTGGGCAATCGGATCGGGCTGGAGCGCAGCCTGTGGGGCGCGTTGTGCCTGATTACCCTGGGCTCGCTGCTGCGCTGGCTACCTGCCGAAGCGGCGTTATGGGGCGGAACCCTGCTGCTGAGTGCCGGCATCGCAGCGGCCAATGTGCTGCTTCCGCCGCTGATAAAGCGCGACTTCACCGCCCAGACCGCCAAATATATCGGTCTCTATGCCGCCACGATGTCGATTACCGCCAGCCTGGCCTCAGGCGTTGCGGTGCCGCTCAGCCAGCTGTCACCGGCGGGCTGGCGTCTGTCGCTGGTGGTCTGGGCGCTGCCGGGGCTGATAGCGCTGATTGCCTGGCTGCCACTGTTACGCCGTCACGTCACCACGCTGCCGACCTCGTCAGAGACGGTCGCGCATCGTCATCCCTGGCGGTCGCCCGGCGGCTGGCAGATTGCGCTGTTCATGGCGCTGCAATCGCTGGCATTCTATACCCTGATTGACTGGTTCACGCTGTATGCCCAGGCCAGTGGCTTTAGTCAGGCGACCGCTGGCTGGTTGCTGTTCTGGTATCAGGCGATAGCGATCGTCGCCAACCTCGGCTGTATGGTGGCGCTGAAGCGGGTGAAAGATGCCCGGCTGACCGCCTTTATCGCCTCTGGCGCCATTTTCCTCGGCATGCTTGGCCTGCTGATGTTGCCGCAGGCGGCGTTCGCATGGCTGACGCTGGCCGGTCTGGGCGCAGGTGCCTCGCTGGTACTTTGCCTGTCGTTGTTTAATCTGCGGGCCAGCAACCATCGTCAGGCCTCTCAGTTATCGGGGATGGCTCAGTGTGTCGGTTATGCGCTGGCGGCGCTCGGCCCGCTGTTTTTTGGCGTGCTGCATGATTACAGCGGTAACTGGACCTTACCGTTCACGGTGCTGACCGGACTGAGCCTGCTGCAGATGCTGCTGGCACCGCTGGCCGCGCAGTCAAAGCCCATCAGCTGACTCTGCGGTTCTGCATGGCTCACAATGGCATTAAATTAGCCTTGATTCACTGGCCGCTGACACGCATCATCCGGCCAGTTTTCATTGACGGGAGAAGCGTGCGTGTCCGAACTGAGTAATGAGCTGCTGCAGGAGGTGCTGGACCAGGTACGTCCTCTGGTGCATCAGGGAAAAGTAGCCGATTACATTCCGGCGCTGGCGGAAGTCGCCGCCGATCATTTAGGCATTGCCGTCTGTCTGCGCGACGGCACGTTGTATCAGGCGGGCGATGCCGAAACGCGCTTTTCGATCCAGTCGATCTCCAAAGCCCTGTCGCTGACGGTGGCGCTGACCCGCTATGACGACAGTGAAATCTGGCAGCGGGTCGGCAAAGAACCTTCGGGTCAGCCGTTTAACTCGCTGGTGCAGCTGGAGCTGGAACAGGGCAAGCCGCGTAATCCGTTTATCAACGCCGGTGCGCTGGTGATTTGCGACCTGCTGGAAACGCGCCTGACCGCCCCGCGTCAGCGGATGCTGGAGATTGTGCGTCAGCTCAGTCAGCAGCCCGATATCAATTATGACCGCCACGTCGCCCGTTCTGAGTTTGAGCATTCCGCCCGCAACGCCGCCATCGCCTGGCTGATGAAATCGTTTGGCAACTTTGATAACGACGTCACCAGCGTGATGCAGACCTATTTCCACTACTGCTCGCTGTCGATGAACTGTATTGAGCTGGCGCGCAGTTTCGTCTATCTGGCGAACCAGGGGCTGACGCTGGATGGCAGCCGGATGATTACGCCGCGTCAGGCGCGGCAGATTAACGCGCTGATGATCACCAGCGGCATGTATGACGGTGCGGGTGAGTTTGCCTGGCGCGTCGGGATGCCCGCCAAGTCGGGGGTTGGCGGTGGGATTATTGCGGTGATCCCCGGCGAAATGAGCATTGCGGTCTGGTCGCCGGGGCTGGACAGCGCGGGTAATTCACTGGCCGGAACCGCCGCGCTGGAGTGTCTGACCGATAAACTGGGCCGCTCAATTTTCTGAGTCAGCTCACCACATTGATCGGCTGGCCGTGGCGAAAGGCAGTGAGATTAGCGGTAATGCCCTCGATCAGATTATGCACCCCACTCTGACTGGCCCAGGCGATATGCGGCGTGAGCAGCAGATTCGCCAGGCCGGGTTGCAGCAGCGGATTGTCGACGGCCGGGGGTTCGCTGCTCAGGACGTCGAGCGCTGCCCCGCCGATCTGGCCCTGCTGCAACGCCATAGCGAGATCCGCTTCATGAATCAGCCCGCCGCGTGCGGTATTGATCAACAGCGCCTGCGGCTTCATTTTACTCAGCGCCTCGCGGTCAATCATCTGTCGGGTCTGCTCACTCAGGGGACAATGCAGCGAGATGATATCGCTGCTGGCCAGCATCTGCTCAAAACTGACGTAGCCGTCACGCAGCGTCGTGCTGCCTTTGCGCTCGGCATACTGCACCTTCATGCCTAACGCCTGCGCCAGTTTTGCTACCGCCTGACCAATATCGCCTTTGCCGACAATACCCAGCGTCGCACCGCCAATATCCTGAATCGGCTGACGATGAAGGCAAAAATGTTGCGCTTCTGGCCACGCCGCCCGGGTCGTGCTGGCGTAATCGGGTAGCTGACGCCGCAGGGCAAAAATCGCGGCAATGACCCCTTCCGACACGCTCTGGGTTGAATAACCCGGTACGTTGCTCACCACAATGCCACGCGCCCGACAGGCATCCAGATCGATACAGTCGTAGCCGGTTGCGGCAACACAGATAAAGCGCAGCGCCGGTAGTTGCTCAAGCGTGGCCGCCCGCAGGGGCACTTTATTGGTGATCGCTACGGTGGCGTCTTTCAGCGCGCTTACGATGGCGTCTTCCGCCGTCTGTTCCCGCACCTGCCAGTCTGTGCAGCCCGGCAGCGCAGGCAACGGAACCGGTAACGTAGCCCCATCCAGCATTACAATTTTCATTTTTCATCCTTTTTGACAGCAATAAACGCAGCCGACCCACTTCTGGCGCGCAACAATGTTAGCCTTATGTATTTCCAGAGTAACAAACAGGTTAAATGACAGCAGAATTAAAGTGAATATGTTCAAACTGTGCGAATTTTTTCAGAATTTATGCCACTTTCTTTAACCCTTTTATCCCCTTCGCGTTACACTGCCGCCCTGAATTCTGACCTATTATTCTGATGTAAATCATGCGAACACCTGCCGACAGACAACGACTCACCGCCAGTATTGCGATCCTGGCCGTGCTGCTGTTGTTTGTTGCGCCGATGGTGTCAAAAAATCTGGCGGAACATCACGCCAGCCTGCAGCGCCTCTCCGCCATCAGCGGCGATAGGGTGATGATGGACCATCACGGTGAGATGGCGATGATGGATCATCACAGCGACATGCCGATGGCCGGCCATGAGATGATGGCGCCCGGTTTCGCCTGCGGCTACTGCGATTTACTGATTCATGTGCCGCTGATGTTATGGGTGTTTATCCCGTTCATCTGGTGGATGTGCCTGATCTCCCGGGCACCACCTCCGCCCGCCACGGCTCCACCGCGGCGGCGACGCTCTCTGCGCACCCACCGTCCGCGTGCGCCCCCGCTACTGGCGTAAACCTCACTGTTTTTTGACCTGTACTTCTTACGCGTTACGGCGTCAGAAGCTTTGTCCTGTCTTTTGAAAAGTGTGGAATGCTATGTCCTCTTCTCAGGAAATGACCCCTGCACCGCGCGGCGCGGTGTTAAATCTGTTTCGCCGCCTGCATTTTTATATTGGCCTGTTTATTGCGCCGTTTATTTTTGTCGCCGCGCTGACCGGTACCCTCTACGTTCTGACGCCGCAGATTGAGCAGGCGATCTACCATGATGCCTTAACCACTGACGCGCACGGCGTGGCGAAACCGCTGTCGGCGCAGATCGCCGCAGCCCGCCAGCGTGCCGGGGAAAACGCACGTATCTATGCCGTTCGACCGGCACCGGGTCCGCAGGATACCACCCGGGTGCAGTTCTCCGGGCGCGACCTCGGCCCGTCAGAATCGCGTTCACTGTTTATCGATCCCTATACCCTGCAGGTGAAGGGTGACATGACGGTTTACGGCACCAGCGGCGTATTGCCGCTGCGGATGTGGCTCGACCAATTGCACCGCGGCTTGCTGTTAGGCGATTTCGGTCGCAACTACAGCGAACTGGCCGCCTCCTGGCTGTGGGTGGCGGCACTCGGCGGCGTGGTGTTATGGCTCGGCACCCGGCCACGCCGTTCTGCCAGAAAACCGCGCCGTGGTTTTACCGCTCTGCGTCACTGGCACGTTATGCTGGGGCTGGTGCTGGCGGTCGGGCTGGTGTTCTTTTCGGTTACCGGACTGACCTGGTCACAGTGGGCGGGCAATAATATTGAGAAAATGCGCAGCGATCTCGGCTGGATGACGCCGCAGGTCAATACTGCGCTGAACGGTGACGCACCGGCGGCACCGGCCGATCCGCATGCTGACCATCGTGGCAACGGTGAAGGCATGACCATGGGCGATATGGCGATGCCGGCCCGAAAAGCCGCGCCCGCGCTGCCAAATCAGCCGGACGGCAACTGGGATCGCGCCCTCGACGCCGCGCGTCAGGCCGGTCTGCATGCTGACAAGCTGGAGTTACGTCAGCCGAAAACCCCCAATCAGGCGTGGACCATCTCTGAGATTGATCGCAGGTGGCCGAGCCAGGTCGATGCTGTCTCGATTAATCCCAACGATTTTAGCCTGGTCGATCGGGTGGAGTTCGCCCATTTCCCACTGGTGGCAAAACTGACCCGCTGGGGCGTAGATGCGCATATGGGCGTGCTGTTTGGCCTGCCTAACCAGCTGATTCTGGCGCTGTTTGGTTTCGGTCTGTGCGCAATGATCGTGCTGGGCTACCGCATGTGGTGGATACGCCGTCCCGCGGTGCCGCAACTCAGCCCGTCGCAAACGCTGTTGTCAGCCTGGCTGGCGCTGCCGCGTTACGGTCAGGGAGTCAGTCTGATCGTGGTGCTGGCGCTGGGCTATGCCTTGCCGCTGATGGGGATTAGCCTGCTGGTGCTGGTGCTGCTTGATATTCAGCGCTGGTGCAGTGCGCAACGCAGCGCGCAACGGCGTGTCGATACCGCGCCGGATAAACAGTCTCCGCTGGCGATTATTCAGGCGCGCTTCGCCGTCAAACGCAAAGAGATGCGCTATTTCCTGCGCAGCGTGACGGTGCTGGCGCTGATTGTGATCACCGTGATGGCAAATGCGATGATCGGCGGAGTGATCGATCAGTATCAGATTCCGTTCAGCAGCTGGTCGCTGACCATGTACATCACCCAGGCGATGATGATCCTGCTCTACTCGACGGTATTTACCGGCCTGTTATCCATTCCGCTGTGGTATTTCTTCCTTGGCGAAAGCGACGAACAAGGCAAGTAAGCGCCCTGCCTGCCTTCCCGGCAGGCAACTTGTTATTCAAATTAACTGACGAGGCCCGGCAAAACTGCCGGCTTCTCATTCCCTGCGTAAGAGTTATCATCGTCATTATTGACCCCTTGATGAAAGAGCGAATCATGAACATCGTGCGAGCGAATCCTGAACAACTGTTTGAGTACGGTCCGTTTACCGTACGCCGCCAGCGGCCAGGCGAGGCCTTAAGCCCGCTGGTCAGCGTTGACCTGATGACGCTGAAACTCGATGCACGCATTCCAATGCAGCAACATCGTGATGAAGAGGTCTTTACCTATCTGTGGCGCGGTTCAATGCGCCATCAGGACAGCAACGGCGAAAGCACCTCACTCTCCGCGAAACGGGTGATGCTGGTGAACGCCGGTGAGGGTGTGCAGTATGAAGAGTCGGTTCCGCTGTATGAAGCAGAACTGTTGCAGGCGGTGATCCGGCCGGCTCATCGCGGCGGTGAAGGCATGACGCAAGTGCTGGAACGTGACCAGGGCATTATGGCTAACGGCTGGACCGAACTGGCGGGGCCGGAAACCTCCGATGCGCCGCTGGAACTGCGGCAGGATGCCTATATCTTTGACGCCCTGCTGGAGCGCGGTCATACGCTTGAGGTGCCGTCGCTGCCCGGTTTTGTCGCTTACATTACCGTGCTGGAAGGCGTGATTCGGATCGGTGAGGAGCGGCTGTCGCGCGGTGACGCGGTGAGCGGCGTGGACGAGAACATGGAAATTGTCGGCGATCGCGACGCCAATCTGATCTGCTTCCTGCTCAAACCTGACAGCGCGGCATAACAAAGCGCGGGAACCTTTCCCGCGCTATTTATTTTCGGCTATGTCCGGTCTGCTATTGCGGCTGTTGCTGCTGCATCGCCTTAACCCGCTTAAACGCATGCTTAAACTGGCGAACATCATCGCGTAGCCAGTGACGCTGGGTCAGGGGCGCGTCATCCAGTGCCTGCGGCAACGGCACGCCGGCCAGCGATCCGCGACAGCAAAACGCACGCGCCAGCGCAGGCGTTTCGATGCCGATATACTGCGCAAATTCAGGTAATGTCATTAATGCTGTACTCATTTCCAACCTCCTGAACAACAAATCAGCCTGCATTCTCGGTCCATTTCTTACCGGCATTTATTGATCTGAAACAAGGATGTGTTACTAATCATCTGCCTGCCAATGAAAACAGGTGATCTGCCCTCCACAATCAGACAACGAAGTGAGGATACCGTGCGCCGTTATGGATTGATGAGTCTGCTATTTTTTCCAGCCTTGAGTGGCGCACATACTCTGGTGCCCGGTCAGCCCGTCCCCTCGGTTTATATTGCCGATAAAGGCGAAATGGTGATTGATCAGGGCGATGTAAATTACCAGCGCTGGAATAGCCAGACCCTGACCGGCAAAGTCAGGTTAATTATTCATGTCGCGGGTCGTCTGTCGGCCAAAGAGCAGAGCGCGGGATTAATCGAGGCCATTCAGCAGGCGAATTTACCGCATCAGGGTTTCCAGACCACCACCATCGTCAATACCGATGATGCCCTGCCCGGCAGCAGCCTGTTTGTGGTTCGCAGTATTGCAGCCAGCAAAAAAGCGGCACCGTGGCAGCAGTTTATTATTGATAATAGCGGCGTAACAGCGCACAGCTGGCAGCTAAAACCGGGCAACGCGGCGGTAGCGGTGATTGATCGCCAGGGCATTGTCCGTTTCGCTAAAGATGGCGCATTAAGCGCTGACGAGGTTGCCGGAATAATCAGTCAGCTACGCAGCTTACTCGGATAATTCAGGCTGAATCAGGCGACGCTCAGCGGTGAAAATTCAGGTAAAGAAACGCTGAATGCTGCTGAATTCCCCAACTTTTTCCCGATCCTCAACTATTATTGTTTGAATGGATTGACCCGCCGTTCTTTGAAAACCTGCCAACTATGCTATGGCAGCCGGGGACGATTATTAAAGATGGCATCGAATAATTTCGACCTGCTGTGAATTCCTCTGTAGATAAGGACAGCCTTAATGACGGTCTGCGCAGAAAAACACGTCAATTCCACCCACAGCGATGCAGCACACCTGTTGAATGATATTGAACAACGACTCGATTCTTTATTGCCGGTTGAAGGTGAACGTGATTTTGTTGGTGCGGCAATGCGCGAAGGCGCGCTGGCACCGGGTAAACGTATTCGTCCGATGCTGCTGCTGCTGGCGGCACGCGATCTGGGCTGTGAAGCAAGTCCGCACGGCTTGCTGGATCTCGCCTGCGCGGTAGAGATGGTCCATGCCGCTTCGCTTATTCTGGATGATATGCCCTGCATGGATGACGCGCAGATGCGGCGCGGACGCCCTACCATCCACTGTCAGTATGGCGAACACGTGGCGATTCTGGCGGCGGTCGCGCTGCTGAGTAAAGCCTTTGGGGTGATCGCCACGGCCGAGAGCCTGTCCGCCAGCGCCCGAACCCAGGCGGTGAGTGAACTTTCCCACGCGATTGGCATGCAGGGGTTGGTGCAGGGACAGTTTAAAGATCTCTCGGAAGGCGATAAACCGCGCAGCGCTGATGCCATTCTGATGACCAATCACTTTAAAACCAGCACCCTGTTCTGCGCCTCAATGCAGATGGCCTCGATTGCCGCCGGTGCCTCGGATGAAGTGCGTGAACAGCTGCACCGGTTCTCGCTCAATCTCGGCCAGGCGTTTCAGTTACTGGACGATTTAACCGATGGCATGAGCGATACCGGAAAGGATTGTAACCAGGATGCGGGCAAATCGACGCTGGTCAATCTGCTGGGTGCGCAGGCGGTGGAAAATCACCTGCGCGACCATTTGCGTTGCGCCAGTGAACATCTGTTACTGGCGTGCCAGGACGGCTATGCCACTCAACATTTCATTCAGGCCTGGTTTGAGAAAAAACTCGCTGCCGTCAGTTAAGGATGCTGCATGAGCCACTTTGCGGTGATTGCGCCGCCTTTCTTTAGCCATGTTCGCGCGCTTCAGCATCTCAGCCAGGCCCTGATCGCACGCGGACATCGCGTGACGTTTATCCAGCAGATCGACGTTAAGGCCCTACTGAGCGACAGCGACATCGGTTTTTTCCCGCTGGGATTAGCCAGCCATCCGGCCGGCAGCCTGGCGCATACTCTGCAACTGGCGGCGCATCCGCTGGGTCCATCGATGCTGAAGCTGATCAACGAAATGGCCCGCACCAGCGATATGCTGTGCCGTGAGCTGCCGGTGGTGCTTAACACGCTGGCGGTTGATGGGGTGATCGTCGATCAGATGGAGCCCGCCGGCGCACTGGCAGCCGAAGCGCTGGATCTGCCTTATGTCTCGGTTGCCTGCGCCCTGCCGCTCAACCGTGAAGCTGATTTCCCGCTGGCGGTGATGCCGTTTGACTATGGCACCAGCGATGCGGCACTGGAGCGTTATCGCACCAGTGAAAAAATCTATGACTGGCTGATGCGCCGTCATGACCGGGTTATCGCCCGCAATGCCCATGCGCTGGGATTAGCGCCACGGGAAAAACTGCACCACTGTTTCTCTCCGCTGGCACAGATCAGCCAGTTGATCCCGGCGTTCGACTTTCCGCGTCAGGCGTTACCGGACCATTTCCACGCGGTCGGGCCACTGCGTGCCATTCAGCCGTCGTCTTCCTCTGCGCCGCACTACTTCCCGCACGGCGATAAGCCGCGCATTTTCGCCTCGCTCGGCACGCTGCAGGGACACCGTTACGCTCTGTTCAAAACCATCGTCCGGGCCTGTCAGGAGCTGGATGCACAGCTGCTGCTGGCGCATTGCGGCCGCCTGACGCCGTTTCAGGCGGCGAAACTGGCACGCGCCAGCCAGACGCAGGTGGTGGATTTTACCGATCAGGCGGCGGCGCTTGCGCAGGCCGATCTGGCGATTACCCACGGCGGCATGAATACCGTGCTGGATGCGATTAATCATCTGACCCCGCTGCTGGCGATCCCGCTGGCCTTTGATCAGCCCGGCGTCGCCGCACGCATTGTCTATCACGGTGTGGGACGGCGCGCCTCACGCTTCACCACCAGCCATGCCCTGGCGCGGCAGCTGCAGACGCTGCTGGCTGACGACCGCTACCGGCAGCAGATGCTGCGGATGCGCAACGCCGTGGCCGAAGCCGGCGGCAGCGCGCTGGCGGCAGCGATTGTTGAGCAGGCGGTGCTGACCCGCAGGCCGGTAGTGAGCCGGAGGGATTATGCCGTCGTATGATCTGATTCTGGTCGGCGCCGGCCTGGCTAATGGCTTAATAGCCTTACGTCTGCGCCAGCAGCATCCGTCGCTGCGCATCCTGCTGATTGACGCTGAGCGCCAGCCGGGTGCCGGACATACCTGGTCGTTCCACGCCGAGGATCTCAGCGAAACCCAGCACCGCTGGATCGCCCCACTGGTGGTTCATCACTGGCCGGGTTATCAGGTCCGTTTTCCGCACCGCACCCGCAGCCTCAACAGCGGCTACTTCTGCGTCACAGCGGAACGTTTCGCCGCAGTGATGCACGATCGCTTTCAACAGGATCTGATGCTGGACACCCGGGTGGAAAGCGTGGCCTCACGGTCGGTGACGCTGGCCGATGGCCGGTCGCTGGAGGCCAGCGCGGTAATTGATGGTCGGGGTTATCAGCCGGAGGCGGCATTACGCATGGGGTTTCAGGCGTTTGTCGGTCAGGAGTGGCAACTGAGTCAGCCGCACGGCCTGAGCACGCCGATCATCATGGATGCCACGGTCGATCAACAGGCGGGCTATCGCTTTGTCTACAGCCTGCCATTTTCAGCCGACACCTTACTGATTGAAGATACCCACTATATTGACGATGCCACGCTGAGCGCCGATCGCGCCCGGCAGAATATCCGCGACTACGCTGAACGCCAGGGATGGCAGTTAACGCGACTGCTGCGTGAAGAACAGGGCGCGCTGCCGATTACCCTGACCGGTGACATTGATGCCTTCTGGCAACAGCGCGATCGACCGTGCAGCGGGTTACGCGCCGGTCTGTTCCATCCCACCACCGGCTATTCGTTACCGCTGGCGGTGGCGCTGGCCGATCGGTTATCGCAGATGACGCTGTTTAATTCCGATACCCTGCACGCCACGATTCAGCTCTTCGCCAGCCAGACATGGCAACAGCAGCGCTTCTTTCGCATGCTGAATCGTATGCTTTTTCTGGCCGGTCCGGCCGATAGTCGCTGGCAGGTAATGCAGCGGTTTTACGGTCTGCCCGAGGACCTGATCGCCCGTTTTTATGCGGGAAAACTCACTTTGCCTGATCGGCTGCGCATTTTAAGCGGCAAGCCACCGGTTCCCGTACTGGCGGCGTTACAGGCTATTATGACTCCTCACCGTCAACAGGCGATGCAATGAAAAGAACCACAGTAATTGGTGCAGGCTTTGGTGGCCTGGCGCTGGCAATCCGCCTGCAGGCCGCGGGTATTCCGACAAGACTGCTGGAACAGCGTGATAAGCCGGGCGGCCGCGCCTATGTTTATCAGGATCAGGGTTTTACTTTTGACGCTGGCCCGACGGTGATCACCGATCCCAGCGCGATTGAAGAGCTATTCACCCTGGCCGGCAAAAAGCTGTCCGATTACGTTGAACTGCTGCCGGTTAAACCGTTTTATCGCCTGTGCTGGGAATCCGGCAAGGTGTTCAGCTACGACAACGATCAACCGGCGCTTGAGGCGCAAATTGCCGCCTTTAATCCGCGCGACGTTGAAGGCTATCGCCGCTTTCTGGCTTATTCCCGCGCGGTGTTTGCCGAAGGTTACCTCAGGCTCGGTACCGTGCCGTTTTTATCGTTCCGCGATATGCTGCGCGCCGCGCCACAGCTGGCTAAACTGCAGGCGTGGCGCAGTGTTTACAGTAAAGTGGCGAGCTACATCGAAGATGAACATCTGCGTCAGGCGTTCTCTTTCCACTCGCTGCTGGTTGGCGGTAATCCGTTTGCCACCTCATCAATTTATACCCTGATTCATGCGCTGGAACGTGAATGGGGCGTCTGGTTCCCACGCGGTGGCACCGGCGCGCTGGTGCAGGGCATGGTGAAACTGTTTGAAGATCTGGGCGGTGAAGTGGAACTGAACGCCAGAGTGGCGCGGCTGGAGACGCAGGATAACAGCATTGCCGCCGTACACCTGCAGGATGGACGGGTGTTCCCGACGACCGCCGTCGCCTCAAATGCTGATGTAGTGCATACCTATCTTGATCTGCTGAGTCAGCACCCGGCATCCGCCGCACAGGGCCGGACGCTGCAGGGCAAAAGAATGAGTAACTCGCTGTTTGTGCTCTACTTCGGCCTTAATCATCATCACGATCAGCTCGCCCACCACACCGTTTGCTTCGGCCCACGCTACCGCGAGTTAATCGACGAGATTTTTAATCGCGATGCGCTGGCTGACGACTTTTCGCTCTATCTGCATGCGCCGTGCGTTACCGATCCGTCGCTGGCCCCGCCGGGTTGCGGCAGCTACTACGTGCTGGCACCGGTGCCGCATCTCGGTACGGCCAATCTTGACTGGGCCGTTGAAGGCCCGCGGCTGCGCGATCGCATTTTTGACTATCTTGAGCAGCATTACATGCCGGGTCTGCGCAGCCAGCTGGTCACCCATCGGATGTTCACGCCGTTTGATTTCCGCGATGAGCTGAATGCTTATCAGGGATCGGCCTTCTCGGTGGAACCGATTCTGACTCAGAGCGCCTGGTTCCGGCCGCACAACCGCGATAAGCACATCGACAATCTCTATCTGGTGGGCGCGGGGACGCATCCGGGTGCAGGCATTCCCGGCGTCATTGGTTCGGCTAAAGCAACCGCAGGTTTAATGCTGGAGGATCTGGCTTGAATAATGCGTCATTACTCGATCATGCGGTAGAAACCATGGAGGTGGGATCGAAAAGCTTTGCTACCGCCTCAAAGTTGTTTGATGCCAAAACCCGGCGCAGCGTGCTGATGCTCTACGCCTGGTGCCGCCACTGCGACGACGTGATTGACGATCAGCAGCTGGGTTTCAGTAGCGATTCCCCCTCGCTGCAATCACCCGAGGAGCGACTGGCCCAGCTGGAGATGAAAACGCGCCAGGCCTACGCCGGTTCGCAGATGCATGAGCCGGCGTTTGCCGCTTTTCAGGAGGTGGCCATGGCGCATGATATCCTGCCCGCCTACGCCTTCGATCATCTGGCCGGCTTTGCGATGGATGTGCGTGGCGCTCGTTACCAGACGCTGGATGATACCCTGCGCTACTGCTATCACGTGGCGGGTGTGGTGGGTCTGATGATGGCGCAGATTATGGGAGTACGGGATAACGCTACTCTCGATCGCGCCTGCGATCTGGGCCTCGCCTTTCAGCTGACCAATATTGCGCGTGATATCGTCGACGATGCGCAGGCGGGACGCTGTTATCTGCCGGCGACCTGGCTGGCAGAAGAGGGATTGACGACGGAAAACCTGGCCTCACCGGAACATCGTCAGGCGCTGAGCCGGGTTGCACGGCGGCTGGTGCAGCACGCCGAACCCTATTATCACTCTGCCACGGCGGGCCTGAGCGGATTACCGTTGCGCTCGGCATGGGCGATTGCTACGGCGAAGCAGGTTTATCGTAAGATTGGCATGAAGGTTGATGAAGCGGGTCAGCAGGCGTGGGATCAGCGCCAGTCCACCAGCACACCCGAGAAACTGGCGCTGCTGGTGGCGGCCTCAGGCCAGGCGATTACTTCCCGGCTGGCGCGTCATGCTCCTCGTCCTGCCGATCTGTGGCAGCGCCCGCTTTAGCGCCGTGACGTTCGCGCAGCGTCGCCTGCAGCTTTGACAGCGGCGGCGCATACAGGAAGCCAAACGAGACACAGCCCTCTTTACCGCGCACCGCATGATGCATCCGGTGCGCCATATAGAGTCGGCGGAAATAGCCGCGACGCGGAATGTAGCGGAACGGCCAGCGCTGATGCACCAGCCCGTCATGTACCATGAAATAGAGCAGACCATAAACCGTCATGCCGGCACCAATCCACTGCAGTGGCCAGACGCCAACGCTGCCGAGATAGATCAGTAAAATCGCCAGACCGGCAAACAACACCGCGTAGAGATCGTTGAGTTCAAACCAGCCCTTATGCGGCTCGTGATGTGAAAGATGCCAGCCCCAACCCCAGCCATGCATGATATATCTGTGCGCCAGCGCAGCCGTTATCTCCATCCCGATAACGGTGGCCAGAACAATCAGGGCGTTCCAAATCCACAACATAGTTTCTCCTGAAGCTGCATCCTGCAAAGTGGCGTAAAGGATTAATTTTAACAGAGTTCAGGAAAAACAGCGGCGCCAGGACCCGGCAGCCGCAAACTAATGTCTGACAATCAAAAATCGGCCTTCAGCACAATGCGATAGTGAGCTTTCCCGGCGCGCAAATGGTCGAGCGCCTGATTGATCTGCGACATCGGGAAATACTCCACCACCGGGGCAATATCAGCGCGGGTCGCCAGCTTTAACAGCGCCCGTAGCTGAACCGGTGAACCGGTGGAAGAACCGCTCAGGCTGCGATCGCCCACAATCAGGCTAAAGGCCGGCACGCTGAACGGCGTCATCACCGCACCCAGCGTATGAAATTTTCCATGCGGCGCCAGCGCGCTGAAATAGGGCTGCCAGTCAAGATCGACCGCAACGGTGTTGATGATTAAATCAAACTGTCCCGCCAGCGCCGTCAGCGCCTGAGGATCGCGGCTGTCGACCACCTGGTTTGCCCCCAGCGCCAGTAAGGATGGCGTCTTTTCGCTGCTCGAGGTGAAAGCGGTCACGTCAGCCCCCAGCGCGCGCAGGATTTTGATCGCCATGTGGCCCAACCCGCCGATACCAATCACCCCGACCTGGCTGAGCGCTGAGATGTTGTGCATCAGCAACGGTTTGAATACCGTCATGCCGCCGCACAGCAGCGGGCCTGCGGTGGCGGCATCCAGCGCTTCTGGCAGCGGGATCACCCATTGCCAGTTTGCCCGCAGTCGCTCGGCAAATCCGCCGTGATTATTGATGGTGGAGACTTTGCCGCGACGGCAATTAACCTGATCGCCGCTCAGGCAGGCATCACAGTAATGGCAACTTTTTGCCGTCCAGCCGATGCCGACGCGCTGACCAATATGCAGCCCTTTGTGCTGCGCACCGTCGCCCAATGCCACGATGCGGCCGATCACCTCATGTCCCGCCACCAGCGGATAGGTCGATCCACCCCAGGCATTATCAATCATCGAGAGATCGGAGTGACAGATGCCGCAGTATTCTACCGCGACCTCAGCGTCTTCTGACTGGAGCGGTCCGGGCTGATACTCATAAGGCTGTAGCGCTTCGCCGGGCTGGAGCGCGGCATAACTTTTAATACCCATTCGCATTCCTCAATCAACGGATGAAGGCGTCGCCGGACGATCACAGCGGCAACGCAACCGGCAGCATAGCAACAGGCAGCGGTCATAAACTGCTGTAAATGCGGGGCTTTCATTGGTTAAATGCGGAATTTTTCTGCCGCACAGCGGATGCTGCGCGGTGACAGCTAAAGCGGATCGTGATTGAGAGGTGTCCGGAAAGCATGGCGCGCCGCGGCCATTAGCTGGCTGGCCGTTACGGTAGTCGGTAATCGCATCAGAATTTTAGTCGCCTGCCAGTAACACAGCACCATCATTTCATCCTCCTCTTTCTCAGCCAGTTCACGCAGCCTCGCCCGTAAAGAGAGGACGTTAATCGACTGATGTTCATCCAGCATGTCAGAGATGGTCTGATTAATAATCTGGTGGAGTGTTTTCCAGGAGAGCTCTGTCTGCAAAATTAACCTCTTTTAACGCTTATCGGCTCCGGGCAAATGAACAGCGGAATTTATCGCAGCAACGGGTCTGCAAAGTCATGGCTCTAAAGTCTGGTGATAACTATAGCTGTTTCTGCACGCTTGCGCCGGGCTACACCGTCAGAATTCTAAAAGCCGACAAGTTTAAATGTTTTTGGCCATTTTTGTCTCGTTTTAACCCGCCCGAGCCGTTCGACTGTCGATTTTTTTAACAGTGGTGGCGACAGGTTAACTGGCTGATGTGCCGGGGATTTTGCTATGTCCGCCTCCCTTTCTAGACGATTCGCCGCAGATCGGCACGAGGTTTAGCCACAGCGTCAGGATTTAGCGTCATTTGACAGCACTTTAGTCGCAGACAGCGGCAATCAGACTGAGTCTATCGCTTACTGATCCGCCCGGACGTCAGATCCATTATTCGCTATGGATTTGTTTATATAGCGATGCAGCCATCCATCTTATCTGTCCGGATTGGTCGGTCCGGAGCCGGCCTGTTACGGCCAGTAATGCGATCCAGTCACGCTTAATCGGCTGCATGATGGATTCAGGACCAGGCGACGGGCGAATTCGGTATCGTGATGATTTTTGCCTGTTTTACGCCGGAGATGCCGGTTAAGCTGTACCACAATTTGCAGAATGATGGCGTGGATGCAGTCTGTGTCCTGCTGTGGTTACTGCTGCTTACCTTACCGCTCCCGCTGGCCTGCTTCGCGCTTACCCGACGTCAGGCGCAAAACAGCCGTCAGCGGCAACCCTGAATCGAGGATTTTCTGATGGCAATGACGCTGGAACAACTGCAAGACAAATACCCGGATGCCAACGCGGCATCGCTCGGTGACTCCCCGGAACTCGCCAGCCAGCTGGCGACGCTGGTCATTGCCGGTAAGAAAGTAGCCAGCTGCGGTTCGCTGCACAGCTGGCAGGATGATGAGGATAAACCTGAGCCGGGCCGTTACAGCATTATCCTCAACGGCGAGCAGCGGCCGGTATGTGTGATCCGTACCACCGGGCTGTTCCTGACGCGCTTTGACCGCGTGACGCCTGAAATGGCGATGCTGGAAGGCGAAGGCGATCTCAGCCTGGAATACTGGCAGCAGGAGCATCAGCGCTTTTTCCAGCGCGAAGGTTATTTCCATCCGGAAATGGAACTGGTGTTTGAAACCTTCCAGCTGGTCGAAGTGATCTGAACCGCTCCGGCCAACCCACGCTACAGGCTGTTTGCCGCCATCAGCGCCAGCCGTGAACAACCGCGCGCCGTCAGGATCTCAGCCGCCTGGGCGGCGCGCATTCCGCTGGCGCACACCAGTACGATGCGTTTATCTGCCGGCGGCTGCCAGTCCGCTATCTGCTGCGGCAGGATCCGCAGCACCTGCTCTGCCACGCTGACCGGCGCTTCATCCCGGCTGCGCAATTCCACGATACAGTCATTGGCGGTCAGCATCGGCGGATCGATAAACGGCACGCCAGCACTTTCCGGTTCCGGCGCATCATCAAAACGAAACTGTCGCAGGTGCCAGTTGATGAAATCACAGTGGATCATGCAGCCAAGCGGTGACGGCGTCAGTTTCAGCAACAGGCTGAGCGCCATCTGCGCCTGTAACGCGCCCAGCGTGGCCACCGCCGGTCCCATCACCCCGGCCGTGTTGCAATTGCCCGCCGCGGTCGGCAGTTGCGGAAACAGTGCGCGATAGCCTGGCGCACCGCCGCAAAAGCTGCCGACGTAGCCTTTGCGGCCCAGTACGGACGCACAGACCAGCGGCAGACCGCGCGGCAGACAGGCGTCCGACAGCTGATAGGTGATAGCGAAATTGTCAGCCGCGTCGATCACCAGGTCGATGGCGTCGAGGGCGTCCGGCAGCAGGCTGGTACTCAGCACCTGCGGGCGGGCGTCGACCTCGCAGTCAGGATTACGCTGAAGCAGCACGCGCCGGGCGGCTGAAACTTTTGCCTCACCAATATCCGCCATGCCGAACAAAGTCTGGCGGTGCAGATTATGCAGCTCAACCCGATCGCCATCGTAGAGACGGATAAAACCCACGCCCGCCCCGGCCAGCAACGGCAGCACGGTTGAACCGAGTCCCCCCGCGCCGACCACCAGCACCCGCGCCGCACGTAAGCGCTGCTGCCCCACCTCACCGATCTCCGGCAGTATGGTTTGTCGCTGATAACGATCCATCACCTCTCCTTAGCTGAACTGTGCCAGCCCAAAAATCGGGGTTGATGCCGCGGCCATATCACGTTGCTCCATCAGACCCGCCTGAAACGCCTGGTGACCGGCATCAATGGCGGCTGCGAACGCAGCGGCCATGCGCACCGGATCGCGCGCCTTCGCCACGGCGGTATTCAGCAGAATGCCATCGAAGCCCATCTCCATCGCCTGCGCTGCCTGCGAAGGCGCGCCGATACCGGCATCAATAATCAGCGGCACATCGTTGAACCAGGCCCGCATACTGCGCAGTCCCTCGATATTACGCAGCCCCTGCCCTGAGCCAATCGGCGCGCCCCACGGCATCAGCACTTCGCAGCCAGCCTCAAGCAGTTTTTCGCCAACAATCAGATCTTCGGTGGTGTAGGGAAAGACCTGGAAACCGTCAGCGCAGAGAATACGTGCCGCCTCAACCAGGGCGAACGGATCGGGTTGCAGGGTATCGGCGTGACCAATCACCTCCAGCTTGATCCACGGCGTGCCGAACAGTTCGCGGGCCATCTGCGCGGTGGTTACTGCCTCTTTCACGGTGTGGCAACCGGCGGTATTAGGCAGAATGCGGGTGTTGAGCTGTTGCAACAGCTCACGGAAAGCGCCGCCCGCGCTGCCCTCGCGCCGCAGACTGACCGTAATAATCTCTGCGCCTGAGGTCTCAATCGCCTGTTGCAGGATCGCGGGCGACGGATAGCCTGCCGTGCCCAGCAAAAATCGTGATGATGGGGTGTGTTGATAAAACATGGTTATCCTCCCTGCATCGGTGACAGCACTTCGATCTGGTTACCCGCCGCAAGCGACTGGCTGGCATAGCGGGCGCGCGGTACAAATTCACCGTTGAGCGCCGTCGCGACCGTGGCGGGATCGATCTGCTGCTCCTGCAACAGTTCGTCCAGCGTGCGCGCCGTGGTATCAATGACACGTCCATTCAGTTCAATCCGCATGAATCACCTCCTGAGTCAGTTGCTGCATTAATTGTTCCGCCATCAGCGGTGCCAGCAGGAAACCGTGGCGATAGAGTCCGTTGAGCGAGAAGACCCCGTTTTCGTAGCGCACTTCCGGCAGATTATGGCGGTAAGCCGGTCGCAGCCCGGTGCCGCTCTCCAGCACGCGCGCCTCGGCCAGCGCCGGATGCAGAGACCAGGCGGCGCTGAGCAGTTCCATCATCGCGCGCGCGCTGATCGGGCTGCTGTCGTGGCTCTCAACCATGGTGGCGCCCAGCATGAAAATACCGTCGGCACGCGGTACCAGATAACAGGGAAAACGCGGATGGAGCAGGCGGACGGGTCGGGAGAGATGCAGTTCAGGCGCGTGCAGGATCAGCATTTCGCCGCGCACCGCACGCAGCGCCGGTTGTGCCGCGACGGCGTGAATACCGCGGCAGTCAATAATCTGACCTCCGGGCGCGCCGGGATGAAACGGCACATCAGCCTGGCGCAAACGTTGCGCCAGTTGCCGCAGCGCCTGGCGCGGATCAAGGTGGGCTTCGGCGGCAAAAAACAGGCCACGGGCAAAGCGATTTTCCAGCGCCGGTTCGACCTCGCCCGGAACCACCCACTGATGATTATGGGTCAGACTGGCGAAGCGGGTCAGCTCGCGACTGTCGCGCGGCGGTGCCACCACCAGCGTCCCGTGCTGCGTCACGCCTTCAATGCGTTTCGCCCACCAGGCCGCCGAATGCTGGCCCCACTCAATCACCTGCGGCGGCGCACTTTCCGCTTCGCACCAGGGTGCCAGCATGCCGCCCGCCCAGTGGGAGGCTGCACGGACGTCGGACCGGGTAATCACTTCAACCTTTTCGCCCCGCTCTGCCAGTAGCGTGGCGACACACAGCCCGGCCACGCCGCTGCCGAGTACCGACCAGCGGCTCATGTTGCCCACCGGGCGGGCGTCGCGTCATTCAGGATAGGATGGTTCATAGTGGCCTCGTCATAACTACGCGAAGACCCGGGATACCAGAAGGGAAAAAGGCGAGAGCATGAATGGCGATGCCCTTGCGGCAAGCATCTGCAGAGAGCGGATGCCCGTCTTCCTACGCCAGTATCAACTGGGTCAGGTTCGAAGGGTCGCTAAGCCGCGCAGTGCGCTATTAGCCTCTCAGTCTCTCTGGCGAGACTCCCCTGACGGGTTCTAGTTTTAAGTTAAGCGGGCAGGTTCGTCAAGTGAAGAGGCGATGATCAACCGTCCTGAAAATGGCTGAATTCATTAATTGTCATGGCATTATCCAGCACCCTCAGCCGCAGCCTGATCCGATCAATATCCTTTGCCTGCAGACCGCTGGTGTCACCTTTTTCGTATAGTCTCTGCAATCCCTTATGCTTCCGGCTTTTAATCACGCCTGTTTCTCAACGGGAAACAAGAGAGTGTTTCCCTTCAGGCAACAAAATTGCGTGACCAGCCCAATGATGAGCGGTCCGAAAGGAGTATCAATAGCTGAAATGGTGGCGTCCAGTGCGGTGTGTCATGGCCGGCAGTAACGCAGAGCGGCCGCTGAAAGTGGTCTGACGCAATGTCTGCTCCTTTCAGCGGCCCACAGGCTTAACCCGCATTACGCTCAAAGTGGCTGTTCACAAAGGCGCGACAGCGCGGCGAGAGGGGATCGAGGAATACCTGTTCCGGCGCGCCGGACTCTTCAATCATGCCCTGATGCAGAAAAATCGCTTTGTTGGAGACTTCCCGCGCAAAGCCCATCTCATGGGTCACGATGATCATGGTACGTCCCTCTTCCGCCAGGCTACGGATCACCCGCAGCACTTCCCCCACCAGTTCGGGATCGAGCGCGGAAGTCGGCTCATCAAACAGAATCGCTTTCGGCTGCTGCGCCAGCGCCCGGGCAATCGCCACGCGCTGCTGCTGACCGCCGGAAAGTTGCGATGGCCAGGCATCGCGCTTTGCATACAACCCCACCTTATGCAGCAACGCTTCAGCCTCTTCCAGCGCCTCTTTGTGACTGCGTTTCTGCACGTGAATCGGTGCTTCAATGATGTTCTGCATCACCGTCTTGTGCGGCCACAGGTTGAAACTCTGGAACACAAAGCCGAGCTGCATCCGCATCAGTTTGATACGGCGACGCTGCTCGCGGTTCAGTTTTTCGTCGGCGTTATCCAGCGTAACCGATACCTCGCCGACCGCAATTTCCCCCGCCTGCGGCACTTCAAGGAACGGTATACAGCGCAGCAGGGTGCTTTTGCCGGAGCCGCTGGCGCCAATTAGCGAAATCACATCGCCATCCTGCGCCGTCAGGCTGATGTCATGCAGCACTTCATGTCCCGCATAACTCTTTCTGAGATGACTCAGCATGATTGTCGGTGCCGTCATGAGCGCGCTCCAAAGTAGTAAGGTGAGAGTCGACGTTCCAGCATCGACACGCCTTTGCTGACCAGCATGGTCAGTATCAGGTAAATCACCGCGGCACTGAGGAACACCTCCAGCGCCCGAAAAGTCGACGAGACTATCGAATCGGCAATCCCGGTCATCTCCATCAGGCTGATGGTGCTGACCAGTGAGGTGGCTTTAATCATCGAGATAATTTCGTTGCTGTAGGCCGGTAACGCCTGGCGAATGGCGATCGGTAAGGTAATGCGGGTGAAGATTTTGTGTGATGCCATACCGGAAACTTTTGCCGCCTCCAGCGATTGCGTACTGACGGCGCGCAGCCCGCCCCGCAGAATCTCAGAGGTGTAGGCGGCATCGTTGAGGATCAGCGCCAGCAAGCCGCACCAGTAGGGATCGCGTAGCAGCGGCCAGAACAGGCTTTCGCGCACTGCCGGTAAGCTGCCGAGTCCGTAATAGACCATGAAAATCTGGATTAACAGCGGCGTACCGCGAAACAGCCAGACATAGAAACGACAGAACAGGCTGCCGACCCGCGTCATGCGCAGCAGATTGAGCAGCAGCGCCAGCAGGCCACCGCCCAGCAGCGATAACAGCGCGAGGTTAACCGTCAGCGGCAACCCTTTCAGCAGCGCCAGCAAGGTTTGCTGTAAAAAAGTGATATCCACGTGGACTCCTTACGCCTTCACGCGTTGTTGACCGCGCATCGCAAATTTTTCCACGTAGCGGAAAACCATGTCAGAACAGGTGGTGATGATCAGGTAGATCACCGCGCCGACGCTGTAGAAGAAAAACGACATCTGAGTGGAGTTAGCCGCAGTTGACACCTGATTCATGGTTTCTACCAGTCCGGTGACCGACACCAGTGCCGACTCTTTGATCACCGATTGCCACTGATTGCCCATTCCCGGCAGCGCGGTGCGCAATGCCTGCGGCACAATAATGCGGCGGAACATCATTAAGCGCCCCATACCGGTGACCGTCGCCGCTTCCAGCGTGCCCTTCGGGATGGCGTAGAACGCGCCGCGAAACACGCCGCTCTGATAGGCACCGGAAATCAGCCCGATGGCAATCGCGCCGGCCACAAAGCCGTTCACATCAAACGGGCCCTGCAAACCCAGCGCGGTGCCGACGGTCGAGACCACCTGTCGCCCACCGAAATAGAACAGGTAGATCACCAGCAGCTCAGGCACGCCGCGAAACAGGGTGATGTAGCTGGCCGCCAGCCGCTGTTGCCAGCGCGAGCCGGCAATCTGCATCCAGCACAGCACGCTGCCGAGCACCGCGCCCAGCAACCAGGCACAGAGTGATACCGTGACGGTGACGGCAGCGGCGCTCAGCAGTACCCCGCCCCATCCTTCGTCGCCAAAGCCCAGTATCTGCCAGTCGATATCCATCAACATCAGCGGTTACGCTTTGGGCGCGACGTCTTCGCCGAACCACTTAATTGACAGTTTGCTCAGCGTGCCGTCTTTGATCATTGAGTCCAGCGCCTGATTCAGCGCCTGCTGCAGCTCACTGTTGCCTTTGCGCAGACCAATAGCCGATCCCGCCCCCAGTACGCCGCCGGAGAAGCCGTAGCCGCTGCTGCTGATCGCCTCAGCGTGTTTTTTCACAAAGGCGTTAAGGTTAGTTCGGGAGGCCATCACCGCGTCGACCCGACCATTCATCAGGTCAGCGAAGGTTTCCGGACCAGCCTGATAGGTGCGGATGGTGGCCACATCGCCAAGGTATTTTTGCAGGAAATCGGCCTGAATAGTGGCGACCTGCACCGCGATGGTTTTACCTTTAAAGCTGGTTTTCAGATCCTCAATCGCTTTTTTCATGCCCGCTTCATCATCCGCGGTAACCACCGTGCCGCTGCCTGGCAGCGTTGCCAGCGGCGAGGATTTAGAGGTGACAAAACTGGAGACGCTGACGGTGTACTGATGGGTAAAGTCGATCGCTTCGGCGCGCTTAGGCGTGACGGTGACCGCATCAATCACCGCATCATATTTACCGTCAATCAGGCCCGGGATCATACCTGACCATTTCTGGGCGATGATTTCATATTTAAAACCGGCGCGCTTAGCCAGCTCCGCCACCATATCCGGCTCGTAACCGACAATTTTGCCGCTCGGCGTGGTCTGGTTAAACGGTGGATAAGCCGCCTCGGTGGCGAATTTCAGGGTGCCAAAATCTTTTGCCTGGCTGACCACGGAGGTTGCCAGCAGCGCCACGGTCAGGGAAGCCGCAAACAGACGGTTGTGCATCATCATAGAAACCTCATTTTATTATTAAGAGAGCAGCTCAATGGCAAGGCGGCTCAGCGCCTGCGTCCCGGCGGCAATGCTGCGTTCATCCGGTTGATAGTCGGAGTTATGCAGGTGATCGTCACGGCCCGGCGTGGCAGAACCAATGTGGATCTGACAACCCGGAGCCCGTTCGGTAAACAGCGAGAAATCTTCAGCGCCAAAACTGTCGCTGGGCTGCGCGATAATCGGCTTATCAAACTGGTGCGACAGGATCGGTTCCAGCGCATCAATCAGGCGATCGTCATTCATCAACGGCGGGACGCCACGCTGGAAATTGACCTCCACACGCACGTTCTGGGCCAGCGCCACGCCCTCGCACATCCGCTTAAACGCGGCTTCCATGTCGGCACGCACCGCCGGCGATTTCGTGCGGATGGTGCCCTGAAACAGGCAGCTGTCGGGGATAATGTTGTGGGTAGTGCCGCCCTGAATATGACCGATGGTCAACACCGCGGAGTGGGCCGGATCGCGTTCACGCGAAATGATGGTTTGTAGCTGACTGATGAGATGCACGGTAGCGATAATCGGATCGCTGCCCATGTGCGGACGGGCGGCGTGGGTCGATACGCCATGCACCGTCACGTCGAATTCGTCACTGGAGGCGGTGCTGGCACCACGGGTCAGCGCCACTTCTCCAGCCGCCAGTTCCGGCTTGTTGTGCAGGGTGATTGCCCAGTCGATGCCCTCTGCCGCACCATCGGCGATCATCGCCTGCGCGCCGCTGTCAGGCGTCTCTTCGGCCGGCTGGAAAATCAACCGCACCGTCCCTTTCAGCTGCTGACGATAATGTGGCAGGATCGCCGCCACGCCAAGCAGGGTGGCCGTGTGGATATCGTGTCCGCAGGCGTGCATTTTGCCGGGCCAGACGCTGGCAAAAGGCAGTCCGGTCTGTTCATGGATCGGTAAAGCATCCATATCAGCGCGCAGCAGCAGGGTTTTACCCGGCTCTGCACCCTGGATATCCACCATCACGCCGCTGCGGCCGATACCGGTTTTTGGCGTCAGCCCCAGCGCCTGCAACTGTTGCGTCACCAGGCTGGCGGTACGCAGCGTATCGAAACCTAATTCCGGGTGGGCATGAATATCACGTCGAATCGCCACTAAATGGGATTCCAGTTGTTCTGTTCTGGCTTTTATTTCCCTGGCCAGCAGTGCTTTATCCTGATTCATAGCAGCCCCGGCAATATTGGGTCGGCATCGTAATGCAGACTCTTTTTTTATGTGATCATGATTTCTGGTATTTGCGACCGTTTATTTATTCACAGCATGGCGCAGAAAGCAACGCGCAAAAGCCGGCCGAAGCCGGTTTAAAATCAATGAGATAGGAATAACCATAGGAAGATTGAATGAGAAGCGGGCGGATCAGCAATAATATTAATAATCCGCCAGATGAAATTACTTTCACTACTTATCGGCAGCAGAAAGTCGCTTAGTGATTCAGCTAAATTAAAAGAGTCATTACTATTTCCGCTCATTTCCCGGCTGTTCATCAGTAATAAAACCCCGCAGTTGAGCAGAGCTTCAGCGCTGACCTGCTTAGCCACTGTACGAAGTGGTGTCACCCTATCCGCTATCGAATCCCGATCGGCCCTGACAGCGCAACCGCCCTGCAGGCTGGCGCTGACCATCAGTGCGAGGGTTGGTGAGGCGAACATGGAGAGCTCCTGAGTCGATACTGAATTGCGACCACATTATTAAATGGTCACTGGTTGTCAATCTCGCTACGTTGGGATGCGGTTGCAGCAATGACCTGATACGCGACGCTTTACTTCACGAATGGTTCAGCGGTGCGGTAATCATCCTGATGCAGAAACACGGTTTGCCCTGAGGTTGTGACTATTGACATTATTAGTCACTGGTCTGAGAATGCGGTTACTCTGCTGATGAATGAATAAGGTAACCTATGCTCAGGTTCAAACCTGCCGCCCTTGCTGTCTGCCTGTTGCCGCTGGCCCTGGCAGCCTGCGGCGACCCGTCCGGCACCGACGATCCGCGGACTCAACCTCCTCTGGTCAGAGCGGCCACCGTAGTGAGTGCTGCCGATACCTCGCGCGCCTTCACTGGCGTTGTTGTTGCACGCACACAAAGCGACCTCGGCTTCCGGGTAGAGGGCAAAATTCTTGAGCGTCTGGTTGATACCGGCCAGACCGTTAAGCGCGGTCAGCCATTAATGCGTCTGGATCCGGTTGACCTGAGCCTCCAGGCACAGGCGCAGACGCAGGCTGTTACCGCTGCGCGGGCGCGTGCCCGACAGGCTACGGCTGATGAGGCTCGTTATCGGGGACTGGTCGCTACAGGAGCTGTTTCTGCGTCAGCCTACGACCAGATAAAGGCCGCCGCGGATTCGGCCAGAGCCGAACTCAGCGCGGCACAGGCGCAGGCCAATCTCGCCCGGAATGCGACCGGATATGCCGTGCTGCTGGCGGATGCCGACGGTGTGGTGATGGAAACGCTGGCCGAACCCGGCCAGGTGGTTGCGGCAGGCCAGCCAGTCATCAGGCTGGCCAGAGCGGGACAGCGTGAAGCCGTCGTGCAGCTGCCTGAGACGCTGCGGCCGGCAATCGGCAGCGAGGCGCAGGCTAAACTGTACGGTGGCGCAAAACAGTCTGTTACCGCCAAGCTGCGTCTCCTCTCCGATGCCGCCGATCCGGTGACGCGCACTTTCGAAGCCAGATATGTGCTTGAAGGCGCACTGGCCAGCGCACCGCTCGGTGCCACCGTTACGCTGCATATAGCAGAAGATAAAACACCCGGTCAGCGCCTGCAGGTGCCGTTAGCGGCGATTTATGATCCCGGCAAAGGGGCTGGCGTCTGGGTTATTTCAGGCAAGCCGGCCAACGTCACCTGGCGATCCGTCCAGGTGGTCGGGCTGGGGGACGATGCCGCCAGCGTAACCGGTGGGATCAAGCCGGGCGATCAGGTGGTGGCGCTGGGTGCGCATCTGCTGCATGACGGTGAAGCGGTACGGATCGCCCCTCAGAGCAGCGTCAGTGCTGCCGGGAGCCAGCCATGAGCAGCGGCCGCTTCAACCTTTCAGCACTGGCGGTCCGCGAGCGCTCAATCACCCTGTTCCTGATCATTCTGATTACCGTCGCCGGTATTCTCTCTTTCTTCGAACTTGGCCGGGCTGAAGACCCGCCTTTTACCGTCAAGCAGATGACCATTATCTCTGCCTGGCCGGGTGCAACCGCCCGCGAGATGCAGGATCAGGTTGCCGAGCCGCTTGAGAAGCGGCTGCAGGAGCTTAAGTGGTATGACCGCAGTGAGACTTATACCCGTCCCGGCCTGGCTTTTACCATGCTGTCACTGCAGGACAGCACGCCGCCTGCAGAAGTACAGGAGGAATTCTACCAGGCGCGTAAAAAGCTGGGTGATGAAGCCAAAAATCTGCCGGCGGGCGTGATCGGGCCGATGATAAATGACGAGTTCTCTGATGTGACTTTTGCCCTGTTTGCGCTTAAGGCGAAGGGAGAACCACAGCGCGTGCTGGCGCGCGATGCAGAGTCGTTGCGCCAGCAGCTTTTGCATGTGCCCGGCGTGAAAAAGGTCAACATTATCGGTGAGCAGAGTGAGCGGATTTTTGTCTCCTTCTCACATGACCGGCTGGCCACGCTCGGTATCTCTCCGCAGGATATCTTCTCCGCACTAAACAGCCAGAACGTTCTGACCCCTGCCGGTTCGATTGATACTCACGGACCTCAGGTGTTCGTTCGTCTGGATGGCGCCTTCGACAAACTGGAGAAAATCCGCCAAACGCCTGTTGTGGTCCAGGGCAGAACGTTGCGGCTTTCGGACGTGGCAACGGTTGAACGAGGCTATGAAGATCCAGCGACCTTTATGGTACGTAATCAGGGAGAACCGGCCCTTTTGCTAGGCGTCATCATGCGTGAGGGCTGGAACGGGCTGGATCTGGGTAAGGCGCTGGATGCGGAAACGGCCAGAATCAATCAGGGTATGCCACTGGGCATGACGCTGACCAAAGTCACCGATCAGTCCGTGAACATCAGTTCCGCCGTTGATGAGTTCATGGTCAAATTCTTTGTCGCGCTGCTGGTGGTGATGGTGGTCTGCTTCATCAGTATGGGCTGGCGGGTGGGCGTCGTCGTTGCCGCCGCCGTGCCACTGACGCTGGCTGTCGTTTTTGTGGTGATGGAGGCTTCCGGTAAGAACTTTGACCGTATCACGCTGGGTTCTCTGATCCTGGCGCTGGGTTTGCTGGTGGATGACGCCATTATCGCCATAGAAATGATGGTGGTGAAAATGGAGGAAGGCTACGACCGTATCAAAGCGTCCGCCTATGCCTGGAGCCACACGGCTGCGCCGATGCTGGCGGGTACGCTGGTTACGGCCGTTGGCTTCATGCCCAACGGGTTTGCACAGTCCACCGCCGGCGAATATACCAGCAACATGTTCTGGATAGTGGGCATCGCCCTGATCGCCTCATGGGTGGTCGCGGTGGTCTTTACGCCTTACCTGGGCGTGAAAATGCTGCCGGAAATCAAAACCGTGGCGGGAGGACATGCTGCCATTTACAACACCCGTCATTACAATCGCTTCCGGCGCGTTCTGTCCCGCGTCATCGCGAGAAAATGGTGGGTAGCCGGATCGGTTATTGCCATTTTTACGGTCGCTGTTCTCGGGATGGGACTGGTTAAAAAACAATTTTTTCCTACCTCTGACCGCCCGGAAGTGCTGGTAGAAGTCCAGATGCCTTATGGCACCTCGATTGAGGAGACCAGCGCCACGACGGCAAAAGTCGAAGCGTGGCTTCAGCAGCAGAAAGAGGCAAAAATCGTCACCGCCTATATCGGCCAGGGGTCACCGCGTTTTTATCTGGCCATGGCACCGGAACTCCCCGACCCGTCGTTTGCCAAAATTGTTGTGCTGACGGACAGTCAGGCGGCACGTGAGGCACTGAAGTTCCGGCTGCGAGAAGCGGCGGCTCACGGGCTGGCACCAGAGGCACGCGTCCGGGTGACACAACTGGTGTTTGGCCCTTACTCGCCTTATCCGGTGGCCTATCGCGTCATGGGTCCGGACCCGACCACGCTGCGCGCGATTGCTGACAAGGTGGAGGCCGTGATGCAGGCCAGCCCGATGATGAGAACCGTCAATACCGACTGGGGCCCGCGGGTGCCAACGCTGCATTTCACGCTCAATCAGGATCGGCTGCAGGCCGTGGGGCTGACATCCAATGCGGTGGCACAGCAGCTTCAGTTCCTGCTTTCAGGCGTACCGATCACATCGGTGCGTGAAGACATCCGTTCAGTGCAGGTTATGGGACGCGCGGCAGGCGACATCCGGCTTGATCCGGCCAAAATAGCGGGCTTTACCCTGGTCGGCTCATCCGGTCAGCGTATTCCGCTGTCACAGATAGGGGAAGTCAGCGTCCGCATGGAAGATCCGATTCTGCGTCGTCGCGATCGTACCCCGACCATTACGGTACGTGGTGATATTGCTGAGCATCTGCAACCGCCGGATGTCTCCACCGCCATGCTCAAACAATTGCAGCCGGTTATCGACAATCTTCCGGCTGGATACCGCATTGAGCAGGCGGGAGCGATAGAAGAATCCGGTAAAGCGACAAAAGCGATGGCACCGCTGTTCCCGATTATGATCGCCATGACGCTGCTGATTATTATTCTGCAGGTGCGGTCGATGTCAGCGATGGTGATGGTCTTTCTTACCGCGCCACTGGGACTGATTGGCGTCGTGCCCACGTTACTGCTGTTTAACCAGCCGTTTGGCATCAATGCACTGGTCGGGCTGATTGCGCTGTCGGGCATCCTGATGCGTAACACCCTGATTCTGATAGGCCAGATTCACCACAATGAGCAGCAAGGACTCGCGCCTTTTGATGCGGTGGTAGAGGCAACGGTACAACGTGCCCGTCCGGTGTTGCTGACGGCAATGGCCGCCATTCTGGCATTTATTCCGCTGACGCATTCGGTGTTCTGGGGAACGCTGGCATATACCCTGATTGGCGGTACGTTGGGCGGCACCGTTATTACGCTGGTGTTCCTGCCCGCGATGTACGCGATCTGGTTCAGGATCCGCCCTGAAAAACCGCGGTCTGCTGATGAAAAAGCCCTGACCTGACGGTTGTGAAAGTCGCCGTGATCCCTGAATAAGCGATCACGGCCTTTACCCCATCGAATGGGATAAAGAGGTTTACCTTACGCCGAGAGGTTTTATCCCGGTGACAGGTTCGCCCATTAGCCAGACGTTGCGCCCGTTCAGTTACCTACATTTCCCTGCGATCTGCGCCATATGCCACAGCTTTCATTGCCTGCAGCGCGTTCAGACGCGTTTTTAATGCGGCTTCAATATGGTCATAGGCTGTGCTGCCCAGCGGCAGACGTAATGGGGGGCTGGCCGCATCTGCTGCGGCTATTATTGCTGTCACGCATCTTTCAGCATCACCTTTAACCGCAAACTCTCCCGATAGCAGTGCCGATCGCAGTTCGCCCGCCGGCGTATTGCGATAAGCCGGCAGGGCATCAGCAATATCCAGTCCCGCACCGAACTGCGTTGCCGTCGGCCCCGGCTCTACCAGCAAAAAGTCGATGCCGAACGCCGCCACTTCCTGCCGGACCGCTTCAACAAAACCTTCGATTCCCCATTTAGTGGCGTGATACAAACTGAAATCAGGGTAGGCGATCTGGCCGCCTTCCGAAGACAACTGCACGATGCGCCCGCCGCCCTGCTGCCGCAAAAATGGAATCGCCGCGCGGATAAGCTGAATCGAACCCATGAGATTGGTGGCAATCTGGCGCTCAATTTGCTTATCGCTCAGCTCTTCGGCTGCGCCAAACAGGCCGTACGCCGCGTTGCTTACCACAATATCAATCTGCCCCGCCCAGGCGAACGCAGCGTCAACCGCGGGCTTAATCGCTGCTGTATTGCTGATATCCAGCACCATCACCTGCAAATTATCGCCGTATTGCACCCGCATATCTTCTAATGCTGCTTCACGCCGGACGCTTGCCACCACCCGATCGCCACGGTCCAGCAGGCTTTGACACATCAGGCGACCCAGGCCGCTGGATGCGCCGGTTATTAGCCAGGTTTTCATTATGGTCATCTCCGTTTAGTAAGCCGGATAACAGCATAAACCGGTTTATTGGTGGCATAATCTCCGCAAATCAGAATGGGGTGGTGGGAAATATCCAACAATGAAGCGTCCTTCCTGGAACGAACTGCAGGCGGTGAAAGTCATTGCCGCACAGCGCAGCTTTAGTCGCGCTGCTGACGTGCTCGGACTTAAACGTTCAACGCTCAGCCATACCATTAAAGGGCTGGAGGCAACACTTGGCGTGCAGTTGTTCCATCGCACAACACGTAGCGTTGCGCTGACCGAAGCGGGTGAAATGCTGATTGCGCGTCTGGCACCGTTACTGGCGGAAATGGATGAACTGCTGAATGACGTCACCGCCAGCGGTCAGCAGCCTTACGGCACGTTGCGCATCAGCGCCAGCGATGCGGCAATCAGCCTTCTGCTGGAATCGGTATTGCCAGCATTTATCCAGCAAAAGCCGGGAATCGAAATTGATTTAGTTGCACAAGGTCAACTGGTGGATATCGTGGCGCAAGGATTTGATGCGGGCATCCGGCTGATTGAAGATGTGCCTAAAGACATGGTTGCCATTCCTCTGAGCGGGCCGCTGCGTTTCGTTACCGTAGCATCGCCCGGTTACCTGGCAGGACGACCTGACATTCGCCACCCGCAGGACATTATGCAACATACCTGTCTGCGCCAGCGTCTGCCTGGCGGCAAACGTTATCACTGGGAATATCAGCAGCACGAGCAACAGTTTGCGCTGGATGTGCCGGGCAGCCTGACCCTCGACAGCAGCGCTTTAATGGTGGAAGCCGCTGTCGCAGGGTTAGGTGTGGCCTATGTGCCAGAGCCCTACGCCCGGCAGGGTCTCGACACTAAGCGGCTGGTTACGTTACTGGAAGAGTGGACGATTGCGTCTCAGGGTATTGCACTCTACTTTCCGCAAAATCGCCACATGCCTGTCGCATTGCGACTGTTCGTTGACACGCTAAAAGCAGCGATGCGTGCCTGAAATTAACTCAGCTGATTCGGCCAGCGTACCCGTTAAAACGGGTTACGGATTAACGCTAAGCGTACACCGAGCGGTTCAGACCCATCGTCCGCTTTAAACCGACGCTACCTCACCCACTCCGATACCTCTGCGGCATCGCATAGTCAGTATCAGCTATCGCGTTAACTTCACGTCATGCCACCTATCTGACTACCCGTTTGCATTCGACCTTACCCGTCATTCATCTTCGTTCGACCGTCTGGCGTCATTCTGCCCCTGCCTTCAGCCAGGCAGACGCTGAAATAGCGTATCAACCGGGACGGCACAAAAAATATTTACCTAACAAGTGTTAGATAGGTGTTGACGCCTATCGAATCACCCGCTAAGGTTTATCTACCTAACGTTAGTTAGATAACTCAGCCCCCAACTTTAAGGATCATGACCATGACAACTAAACTTCAGCTTTTCACTTCGCCTTCAGCCTTTCCGAATCCACAGCGTCTGCGTCTGTTCATGCACGAAAAAGGCATCGCTGACCATTTTGCCGAGACCATCTATGACATGTCTCCTGTCGGAGAACAGCGTGGCTGGCGTCATTTGAATATGAATACGTGGGGCGAAACGCCTACTCTGCAACTGGCTGACGGTAGCTACATCTCCGAAACGGCTGCCATCGTTCGTTATCTTGATCAGGCGTATCCCGGTCGCAAGATCATGGGAGAGACCGCACTGGAACAGGGTCTGGATAACATGTGGGATAACCGGATTTGGGTGCACATCCTGTACCGTATCGTAACCGCGTTCCATGTGCTGCACACCGGACTCGGCTTCAAGCTGGAACTGACCAAAAATGAGGCCTGGGGCGAACACTGCCGTAAGGAAGCGCTGGCGCACGCCGCCCTGGTCAATCGTCATCTGTCAGACGGCCGCGAATGGCTGCTCGGCGGCGATGCCCCGACCTTCTCGGACATTACGCTGGCAACCGCCATCGCCTTCTCGAAATTCCCGGTCAATGCCACACCACTGGACGAGCGTTTTGAGTTCCTGGATGCGTACTGGCAGCGCTGGACAAAACGTCCTGCTTTCCAGGCAGCCTACGCCGATCGCAGCAGCGGCATTCCTGAGCTGGATTCGCCAGCCCGGTAATAGCTTCTCAATGAAAACGCCGGTACGCCGGGATCGCCATCCTTTAACTTTCCCGGTGACCGTAGTGGTCCCGCTAGTATCGGCTGGCGATGCCGCTTTCTGAACCATGATGGAACGGCTTCTGCCTGAGCACCCTGGTCGTATTGAACGCCGTGCTCTGCCTGATAATCTACCTGTCACACGGTAGGTATTTGCTGTAAAATAGCCTTCTTTATTGAACAGATCGTCCCTGGACGAAAGGCACAAAGATGAGCGTCAATTCTAAGGAAGCCATTTTGTTGGCGGCTAAAAAAATTGCCCAATCGCAGGGCTACAATGGTTTGAATTTCCGCGACCTCGCGGAAGCTGTTGGTATCAAAGCGGCGAGTATTTACTACCATTTTCCCAGCAAAGCCGATCTGGGTATTGCCGTTGCCAGACGCTATTGGGAGGACGGTGCGCTCGCACTCGAGATGATCGAATCAGAAAGCCCATCTCCGATTGACGCGCTGCGTCGCTTTCCTGAAATCTTCCGCAGATCGCTTGAGGCCGACAATCGTCTCTGCCTGGGCAGTTTCATGGGCGCTGAAACAGATACTTTGCCGGTTGAAATGACCAATGAAATCCAGAAATTTGCTGAAGTAAACATTGCGTGGCTCAGTAAGCTTCTGGTGGCTGCGAAGGTGTGCGAATCAAGTGAGAGTGAATCCAGAGCACGTGCAATTTTCGCCGCTATTGTGGGTGCCCAGCTTTTTGCCAGAAGTCGCTCGGATATCTCGCTTTTCGATGCCCTGGTCGATTCATACCGCGCATCAGGACCTCTGCCTGCATAGCCACTGACAGCGACCCGCTTTGGCGAAAGATAAAACCGGGTAATAGCCCGGTTCGTTTCTCATTCAGCCTTTCTCTGGTGTTAGTAAAACTGAACATCATTGATCAGACTTGCGTCATCCCACCATCCACACAGATTTCTGCTCCGGCTATATAACTGCTTTCATCGCTTGCGAGGAATAGTGCAGCACTGGCAACTTCTTCAGGCCTGCCCATTCTTGATAACGGAATGGTGCTGATTATCCCATTACGTAGCTCTTCAGAGGCCGCAAGCATCATTTCCGTATCGATGGGGCCAGGGGCGACAACATTTATTCGAATGCCACGGGCGGAGAGTTCTTTTGTCCATGTGCGGGCAAAAGAACGAAGTGCTGCTTTACTGGCGCCATATACGCCATATCCCGGCGTGCCAATCACATCGGCAATCGACCCGATCAAAACGACGCTCGCGCCCTTCTTCATCAGGGGAAGTGCTGCCTGCATAGCAAAAAGTGGTGAGCGCACATTCAGGCCGAAAATAGCATCAAAATGTGCCGGGGTGACGTCATCAATCGTCGAGTATTCTGCCATTCCGGCATTGATGACCAGCACATCTATCTGGCCAGACTCTGCCCTGATTACATCAACTATCCGCGTCAGTTCGCTTATCTGGCTGACATCAGCACGAACGGGCCTGGCGGTGCCCTTTATGGTGTGGCTGGCTGCTGCTAACTCCTCATTTCGGCGCGAGGTCAGCCAGGTCGTTGCACCTTCACTGGCAAATCGCTGGCTGATAGCCAGACCAATGCCTTTTGCTCCGCCGAGTATCAGGGCAACTTTATTCTCTAATCTACGCATCTGCTCACTCCTGTCGGGATGGAAAACAGATGATATAATTTTTATACTTAATAACAATTACGCACTTTGTTTATATCAGGTATCGAGGAATATATCGCTATGGCTCAAATTGAGAGTAATGATCTGACAGAAATAGGAAAAACCCGACCGGTGCTGGAGAACATCACCAATAAATGGTCAATTTTAATTCTCACCGTACTTTGTAGTGAACCCGTGCGCTTCAATGAACTTCGCCGCCGACTGGATGGGATTACGCACAAAGCCTTGTCTGATGCGCTTAAGCGGCTTGAGCGCAATGGATTGGTGCATCGAAAGGTACTGCCGACTTCGCCGGTGAGTGTGGAGTACAGTCTTACATCACTGGCACAGACGCTTCAGGAGCCTTTTAGTGCGCTGTATGGATGGGCGCTAAAACATGGTGCGGAAATGGAGCAGGCTCAGTTGCGGTATGATTCCCGGCATGCAGAAGAGGTTTGCTGAATCATCCTGCGATCCGGGTTCACCAGTCGCCTTTGACTGACGCTGTTATGTCCGCGAAAAGATGATTACATTTATTCAGCAAACTTATCCGCGGCTCTGCCGCTCAGCAGAGTGTTACTCACCGACACGCGGATTGATCGCAGGGAAGACCCGTCGTTAACATTAAAAGTAACTCCGCAAACAGAGGCAGGGAAAGTATGAGGGAGATTGCACCCGAGGGCATAACCGGTATGCCGTCACGCACGGCAGAGTATCTTTGCCGTCAGACTGCACGCCTGGTGAAAAGAGGAAGCCTGACCCCGGAGACCTGCCAGCGTATCTATGCTTTTTGTGGTATCAGACCGTCAGATACTCAATGGCGTCAGTTTCTTATCCCGGTTCTTTGCTGTCTGGGATTACTGTCACTGGTTGCCGGATCGGTGTTCTTTATTGCCTGGAACTGGGCGTGGCTGCCGAAGATGGCGAAATTTGCCCTGGCCGAACTGCTGATCGTCGCGCTGGCGGTGGTGGTCTGGTGGCGCTGGTACAGCACGCTGGCACGCAGCGCATTGCTGGCAGCAGGGTTAAGTTTCGGCGCCCTGTTTGCGCTTTATGGGCAGATTTATCAGACCGGGGCTGACAGCTGGGAGCTATTCCGGGCCTGGCTATACGTTCTTCTGCCGCTGGCGCTGATTGCCCGGCAAAACAGCCTGTGGTTTTGCAGCTGGCTGGTCGCTAACCTGGCGTTCCAGCTCTATTACACCACGATGCCGACCTCACTACTGGATCTCGCCGTGTCTGACAGCTTCACCCGACTCCCGTCGGCGGTGCTTCACGGATATCTGGCGCTGCTGGCCGCCTGCCTGATTATCAGGGAAGCGCTGGCCTGGCGGGCGATAACGCATCATCCTGAGAGCTGGCTGGCAAGCCGCTGGTTCTCACGGATGATGGCTGGATTTTTACTGCTGCTGCTGACCACCATCGTGGCCGGGAACATTTCTGACTGGGACGGTAACAACCACTTTACTTACATCACGGTCGGCTGGGCGATCACCCTGCTGGCAGGTTATTACCTGTACCGTTACCGCTATCAGGATCTCTGCATGCTGACGCTGGGCATCGCCAGTCTGACTGTTGTTGGTTGTGCGCTAATCATGCGGTTATTTCTTTACGCCTACGATACGGGCGATCTGTTTTTGACCGGTGCCCTGATGGCATTCTGGCTGGCGGTAAATGGCTCTATCCTGCTGAAGTGGCAACGCAAAATGGTTGAAAAGGAGCCGATCGATCGGGTTCCGGCCAGGCTGACCTTACTGACAGACACGTTGCGTCAGCAGGGTTTGCTAAGCGCCTCGCAGATTGAAGAAATTCAGCAACGCGATCTCGCCTCCGACCTGCCCTGGTATCTGAGGCTGGCGCTAAGCGTCGGTGGCTGGATCGCAGCGATCCTCATTCTGTTACTGCTGATACTGCTGCTCTATACCGCTGACTTACTCGACCAACCGAATGCCGCCACCCTTATTCTTCCTTCACTGCTGCTCGCCGTCATTGCGCGCGGCCTGCTGCGCAGTCAGCGTGACGGTAAACATCACCTCGGGCTGGCATGGGCAATTGCGGCGACCTGCGGGCTGATATCCGGCGTTCTGCTGCAAATCCACAGCAATGACGTCAGCTTCCTTATGCTCAGTTCACTGTGTGCAGTGCCGATCCTGGCCGCGATGGCGGTGGTTATGCCCGACCGCACTTATCGATTTATGGCCATCACTGCCCTGACCTTTTTTCTGGTGCTGGCGGGCCATTCTCTGGCCCGGCTGTCCCTGTCGCCGACGGCTGGCCGCCTTGCTGTTTGCGGAGTGGTGGCGGCGATAACGTGTTGGTGGCTGTGGATCGTCAGTCATCAGCTGAGGTTACAGGCAGGGCCGTATGCTGACGCGGTACATCCCCTGCTGTATGGCATCCCGGCTGGTCTGATGTTGCTGAGTTTCCTCGGGATAAACGCGGCGTATCTCACGGATTTCATCTGGTCAACTGCGCAGTTGACTACGCTTCAGTCTGCGACAGGCACAGGGATCGCGGCAGGCTTAGTGCTGAGTGCACTCAGTCAGAAAAGGAATGGCCAGTCGCTGTTTTCGATTATCACACTGCCCGCCGCCCTGATCTGCGGGGCTGTCGCCCTCTATGCACCGGGTATTGGACTGGGCCTGTGGTTTATTCTGATGGCGCGTTATCAGGGAAGTCAGGGATTACTGGTGGTCAGTGGCGGTTTCATGGTGCTGTATGTCATTGGCTGGTATTACTTCCTGGCGGTTACTCTGCTGCAGAAATCCCTGCTGCTGATGGTCGGTGGTCTGGTTTTACTGGGGCTGGTATGGGGAGTCAAAAAAGTGTTACCCGCACCAATCGGAGGTGCCAGTGAGAATGCGTAAACAGAGCCGATGGCTGGCAGGCGCAGTGATAGCGCTGGCGCTGGTGGCCGTCAATGTCAGCATCTGGCAAAAAGAGCAGGTGCTGAAACAGGGCGCGGTCATGATTTTACCCCTTGCGCCGGTTGACCCGCGATCCCTGATGCAGGGTGATTACATGGCGCTGAATTATGCCCTGACCCGACCTCTGGAACTGAGGTTGTATCAGCAGGCTGAGACCTGCGGCGCGACCCTGTCAGCGCCCTGCCTGCCCACCAGCGGGACGCTGATTGTTGACCTCGATGCGCAGCGTCATGCGACTCAGGCCCGGTTTGATCACGGTGAGCCTCTGCAGGCGAATCAGCTACGGGTGAAATACCATCAACATTCTGGCTCGCTGACCGTCGGCACCAACGCCTGGTTCTTTCAGGAAGGCCATGGCGAGCGTTTCGCGCAGGCACGTTACGGGGCGTTCCGCGTCGGGAGCGATGGCACGGCACTCCTGACCGATCTGCTTGATGAGCAGGGTAAAGCGATTCAGCCTTAACTATGCCAGACGCTTACTGGCCTGCCAAAAAATACTCTGACAGGCGGCTTTAAGATTCTTCCTGCCATGATGCCCGTCACGGATCGCCACGAGGCTCTTGCTGGTCTGTGGAACCGGTTATCGGTCATCGCCTTAGCGCTGATATTTACTAAGATGCTGAACGTTCCGGCATCAGTTGCCAATGCGATCTGCTGAGTTAAACCGGCCGGAGAGGTGTTATAAGCGGGCAACGGCCAATCGGGTGAGTAAAGCGGTCGGGACGGAAGCGGAGTAGCACAGGCAGATTATGGTTGGTGCAGCAACCTGTTGATACGCTACCGCGCAGCAGGTTCTGTCTGCTTACCCAGGTTGCCTGCTACCGGATGTGGCACGGTAAAGTACGTAACCGTCGTAATGCTTAATGGCGTGCACACTACGCGGGTTCGTTTCCCGGGGCATCTCCCCGGGAAACGTTGATAGTCGTTGGTACAGAGATTGCGGGAGTAATAAGCGGCGGTTAGCCCGGCAGGTATCCGGCTACTGCTCGTTTTTACGCTGCACATCCTCTGCGGCAGAAACGCCGGTGATGTCAGAAAGCCCATCCTGATCGATTTCAGCCGCGGCACCATCAACAGTCCGGGCCATCATGAGTAAGTCCTGCAGTTCGTGCAGCAGAATGGCCGCATCCGATTTCAGCACCTCATCGGTATCCACGGACTCAATAATCGTATTGATGGCCTTTCCGGCGCTTTCCATCATTTCAGTCACACCGCCCTGCTTACTCACTGCAAGCACCAGCGCGCTGATCAGAAGCGATTGAGCCTCGACGCGGGCAGTTAACTGTTTGGTTGCCGCATCAATTTTAGAGATTTTGGCAAGCATGCTTAACACAACGTTTTTCATGGGAAATACTCTATAAAACCTATATTTGGCAGTTAATCAGGTTGAGGAAACGCTGATTAACCATTTTCACTGGTTCACTGGCTGAAAATAATTAACAAAACCTCTGTCGGATTACGCTATTTTTTGACCAGCGTAAGCCTCTGAAAATTTGCCACGGTTACCGGCCTGCCGCATCCAAAACAGACTGCTCCGTGAGCACCTTTCTTCATGTCAGACAGGAGAGAATAGGTAAACTTCCTGTCACCGCAGAACGGGCAGCGAAATTTAGCGAACCTCATGAATACACATTAGGATCATCCCCGGTAAAAGAGGGCCCAGCATGGCAGGTTAGCGTTAATTGACAAGCACATTTACGTCAGCAGCGATTTATTGAAGGAGAACAGAATTTTCGTCCTCTGCCGGGCTGATGAGAAAGATTTTCTGGCTGAAGAAAACAGCTCAAAACCGGACCGACCCTGAGCCTGTTTAATCAGCCTCAGAATATCAGCAGTCCCGCTTAACGCCGCCAGCCTGCCGCTGGCGGCCTGGGGCGATACGGCAGGCACACTGCCATGGTTAGCCGCTTATCGGATCAATGAGTTAAGAAACCCGTTAATATTTCCACTAATTTTTCCGGCTGCTCATCGGGAATAAAATGACCGCAGTTCAGGATAACCGCACCGCTGACCTGCTCAGCCACTGTACGCAGCGAGGTCGCCATATCCGGTATTGAACCCTGTTCGGCACTGACCGCCAGCAGCGGCAGCTTTCCGGCCTGCGCGCGCTGGTGATTCTGACTGGCCGGCCGACTGCTCAACCGCCCGGTAGTAAG
>MIEI01000028.1 GCA_002095305.1 Pantoea brenneri | reverse complement strand
CAATTGTTCTTTTGGGTATCCGAAAATCTCTGGAACAAATTGAATGGGTTAACGTTGTAGGTGAGTTCGAAGACTCAACAGCACTGATCAACAATCTGTCTAAGCTGGATGCGAATGTCCTGATCACCGATCTCTCTATGCCCGGTGAGAAGTATGGCGATGGCATCACGCTGATTAAATATATTAAACGTCACTATCCGGATCTGTCGATTATCGTTCTGACCATGAACAATAACCCGGCAATTCTGAGTTCGGTACTGGATCTCGATATTGAAGGGATTGTACTGAAGCAAGGCGCGCCAACCGACCTGCCGAAAGCGCTGGCCGCGTTGCAGAAAGGCAAAAAGTATACGCCGGAAAGCGTAGCGAAACTGCTGGAGAAGATCAGCGCTGGCGGTTACGGCGACAAACGCCTGTCACCGAAAGAGAGCGAAGTGCTGCGTCTGTTCGCTGAAGGCTTCCTGGTTACCGAAATTGCCAAGAAACTGAACCGCAGTATTAAGACCATCAGTAGCCAGAAGAAATCAGCCATGATGAAACTGGGCGTGGATAACGATATCGCGCTGCTGAACTACCTGTCGTCTGTCAGCCAGACTCAGGTCGAAAAAGACTAGTATCACGAGGCGGTGCCAGCGGCACCGCCTTTACTTCTGCCCTCTGCTCTATCCTGCCCGCGTTTTACGTACCCGCTCCGCATAGATCGCCAGCGTTACCTTCAGCACATCCAGCGTCACCGGCTTCGACAGACAGTTATCCATGCCTGCATCCATACAACGCTGCTTCTCTTCAGCCAGCGCATTCGCGGTAACGCCAACCACCGGGAACAGATGTCCCAACTGACGAAGCCGCTGCGTCAGTCGGTAACCATCCATGTTCGGCATATTGACGTCGGTCAGCACGATATCAATCTCATTGCGGCTCAGAACGTTGAGCGCATCGACGCCATCCTGCGCCGTTTTGACCTGATACCCCAGCGTACCGAGCTGTTCTGACAGCAGCATGCGGTTGATTGGGTGATCGTCCACAATCAGTACCATGATGTCATCGTTATGCACTTTCTCTTCCACCGGTCCGGCCAGCAGCAGCGCGTCTGCCGCGTCGCTATCCAGCGCGATGCGATAGATGCGCGCCAGCAGCGTCGGTACTTCGTGCAGCGTGGCGGTAGAATGGATCCAGCGTCCCGGCTGGCGTTCACGCGGCATATCGACATGCGATCCGTCAAAGGTCACCAGCGCCCGCAGCGGCAAGTCAATATCCAGTTCGTGGTCGGTCATCACCACATCGTCCGGACCGGGCTTGCCGTGGTACTCAGCCACCTGAATGCCCTGCTGACGTAACTGGCGCGCAATAAATTCCGCCAGGTATTCGTTGCACATCGCCAGCCAGATTTTCTTATCCTGCATTCCTTCCAGCAACGGCAGCGCAGGCTGCTGTCCTTTGTAGATCGGGATACGCACGATGAACTGACTGCCCATGCCCGGCTCAGAGTCGACCTCAATATCGCCGTCCATCATGTTGATCAGCTTTTCACAAATCGCCAGCCCCAGTCCGGTACCCTGGAAATTACGCTGCACGCCGTTGCCCACCTGGAAGAACGGATCAAACAGCCGCGGCAGCTCTTTGGCCGGAATGCCGACGCCGGTATCACGAACGCGGAACGCCAGATAACCCTCGGCAACGTAGGCATGCAGGATGATGCAGCCGGTATGGGTGAACTTGATTGCGTTGTTCAGCAGATTCGAGATCACCTGCTGCAGACGCAACGGATCGCCATCCAGCACCTGCGGCACGTCATGTTCGATGAAGCAGTAGAGCGTCAGCCTTTTTTTCACCACCAGCGACAGATAGTTGCCGACGATATGGGTAACAATTTCACGCGGGGCAAACGGGCGTGGCTCAATCTTCAGCTGTTCCGACTCAATTTTAGAGAAGTCGAGAATATCGCTGATGATTTTCAGCAGCAGGCTGGAGGAGTTATTCATCGCGGTTACCAGCGAATCAATGCCGCTTGGCAACTGCTTGGTCTGCAACAGGTCGAGGTTACCGATAATGCCATACAGCGGCGTACGCAGTTCGTGACTGACGGTGGCGAGGAACATCGATTTCGACTGGCTGGCCTGCTCGGCGGCGTGCGCCATCTCCTGCAGCGACTGTTCCATTCGGACGCGCGCCGAGACATCCACCAGCACGCAAATCGCCACATTCTCATTGCGATAGCGTGAGTGAACAAAGCTGATTTGCAGGTTGGTGTTACTGCCGGTCAGCACATCGACAAAATTCACCTGCTGACCGCCAATGATTTCGTTCAGCCGCTGACGATCTTCCTGGGTCAGCAGCGTCAGATAGTTGTGCGCCAGTTCATTACTCAGGATATTGGTGCCGTCGCTGGTGCGTAAAATACAGATACCGACCGGTGCTGAGGCGACAATCTTGCGGTTAAATTGCTCATGCTCTTCCAGCCGGTGCGCATTCTCTTCGGCGGGCAGAAACATCCGCCGCTCAAACAGCCAGGCGAGCGTAAACAGCATGACGGCACTGAAGATATTCAGCAGCAGCGCATTAATCATCATCAGTTTTAACTGATCGACCACCACGTCAGTGGGAATCGACCAGACGATGTTGAGATCGGACGGCGGCAGCGGTTTTTTCAGGACCAGTTGACGATAGCCGTTGAGGTAGCCAAACCAGGTTTTATCGTCAGGCAGATCATCCAGCGAAAAACCGAGACCGCCACGGCGTGAATTGATCAGCGGACGGTAATTTTCATCAGTAATGGAGGCGATAACCGGCAGGCTGCCGGGCTGAATAAACTCATCCAGACGGATATTTTGCTCAACGCCCAGCAGCGCCTGCAATTTGTTGGCGACATAAACCGGCACCACCATATAGAAGGTGCCCACGCCTGGCTGCGTGGTGCTGTTAATCCAGTACATCGGATTACGGCGTTCTTCTTCATTGCTGTTGCGGTAACGCAGCACGTTTTCGCGCAGGGATTTCAGACTGCGTTCGCGATCGGCATTGCTGCTGCCGATAGTAAAGTCGGCCAGGCACTGATTTTCACCGCCGATAAAGAACACCCGATTCAGCTCGTACGACGAAGCGAAGTTACTTTTCCAGTAATTAATGTAGTAACTGAGCGAATCCAGCGAGTTACGCCAGGTATTGCTCATCGAGGTACAGTCTCCGTCGGAAAACAGCGGGGTAAACTGCGGCTGGGTCGATTTGCCCGGCATCATGCCGGTCAGCACATCCAGCCCGCTGCTGGCATTGGTCAGACGGTTCTCGGTGATATATTTCAGCTCTCGCATCATGTCGGCTGAATGCCGGACATACCACTCGATTGAGCCGTAATTGCTGGCGAACTCCTGGCGGACCTGGGTCTCTTTTTCATGCAACACGCTGATGATGTAAAAGGCGGTCAGCACGGCGCCCAGCGTCCAGATTAGCAGCGCCAGCGCGCGAAAAAGATAGCGCGAGATGCGAAGCGTGGTGCGGAAAGAGACAGGATATTTCAAGTGGAACTCGCAGTTGGCAAGGTTAGTCGCATCGTCATTTTTTAATGCCCATACACTAGCTTTATCGGGCAAAAAAAGCCAGTCGGACGCGGGCTTAGCACCCGGTTTGGGAATCTTTTAACGGCGCGTTGCTATCGTTTCTGAAGCCGCACCCGGCACGAAGACGGCGAGCAACATCACACTTTGCGGCGATCCCTGAAACAGCCAGCCCGGTTTTCAGACCGCAATACCCGATATTCCCCATTACTGCCGCCATTAAAGCGCCAGCGCACAACCGCCAACCCGGAAAGGCCCGCTCTACCCGTCTCCCTACCCATCACAATCAGCAGCCACCATAACCGCCAGCGCACAATCTTCTACCAAGAAAGGCCCGCTCTGTCCGAAGAGCAAAGCGTCCGCGCCACGGAAGACGCGGCCGATCCGCAGGGAAGCGGGTTTCTTTAGCGATCGGGCAGTGCGGGCCTTTCGCCGCCCCCCTCTCACCGCCGCTCCACTTTCCACTTCACCACCCGTCACCTTTCCCACCACAATCAGCAGACACCACAGCCGCCAGCGCACAATCGCCTACCAGGAAAGGCCCGCTCTGCCCGAAAAGCAAAGCGTCCGCGCCACGGAAGGCGCGGCCGATCCGCAGGGAAGCGGGTTTCCTTGGCGATCGGGCAGTGCGGGCCTTTCGCCGCACCCCACTCACCGCAGCGCCCCTTAATGCTTTACAACCTCGTCCGATCACCCAAAAAAAACGGCAGGCCGGGTTTCCCCTGACCTGCCGTTTCGACAACGTACTCAGCTAGCGCCCGAAGAATTACTCTTCGTCGTCTGCCGCCGCGTCATCTTCATCATCGATATCCGCTTCTGGCGCGATCTCTTCGTCATCAAGCTCCGCTTCTGGCGCGATATCATCCTCGCCTTCAGCTACGCTACCGTCGATTGAATCCAGCTCTTCTTCTTCAACCGGTTCAGCAACCCGTTGCAGCCCGACCACGTTTTCATCTTCAGCCGTACGAATCAGAATCACACCCTGGGTATTACGACCCACGACGCTGACTTCTGAAACGCGCGTACGTACCAGCGTACCGGCATCGGTGATCATCATGATCTGATCGCCATCGACAACCTGCACCGCACCAATCACTGGGCCGTTACGATCGGTAACCTTGATTGAGATAACACCCTGCGTCGCACGCGACTTGGTTGGGTATTCGCTGTTAGCAGTACGTTTGCCGTAACCATTCTGCGTCACGGTGAGGATTGCACCCTCTTCACGCGGCACAATCAACGACACCACGCGATCGCCTTCGGCCAGCTTGATGCCGCGCACACCGGATGCGGTACGGCCCATCGCACGGACCGCGGTTTCCGCGAAGCGCACCACTTTACCGGCAGCCGAGAACAGCATGGCTTCGTCGTTGCCGTTGGTCAGCGCCACGCCGATCAGCTCGTCGTCGTCACGCAGATTGACGGCGATAATACCGGCACTGCGCGGACGGCTGAACTCTTTCAGCGCGGTCTTCTTCACGGTACCGCTGGCGGTCGCCATGAAGATGTTGAAGCCTTCGGTGTACTCGCGTACCGGCAGAATCGCGGTAATGCGTTCGTTAGCTTCCAGCGGCAGCAGGTTGACGATCGGACGTCCACGTGCGCCACGGCTCGCTTCCGGCAGCTGGTAAACCTTCATCCAGTAGAGACGGCCACGGCTTGAGAAGCAGAGGATCGTGTCATGGGTGTTAGCAACCAGCAGACGATCAATGAAGTCTTCTTCTTTGATACGCGCGGCCGACTTGCCTTTACCACCACGACGCTGCGCTTCGTAATCGGTCAGAGGCTGATACTTCACGTAGCCCTGATGCGACAGCGTCACGACCACATCTTCCTGATTGATCAGGTCTTCGATATTGATGTCGGCAGTATTGGCGGTGATCTCGGTACGACGCTCATCACCAAACTGATCGCGCATCAGTTCCAGCTCTTCGCGAATCACTTCCATCAGACGCTCGGCGCTTGACAGGATATGCAGCAATTCAGCGATCTGATCCAGCAGCGCTTTATACTCATCCAGCAGTTTTTCATGCTCAAGGCCGGTCAGTTTCTGCAGACGCAGATCCAGAATCGCCTGAGCCTGCTGCTCGGTCAGATAGTACTGGCCGTCACGAATACCGAACTGCGCATCCAGCCACTCCGGACGTGCGGCGTCATCACCGGCACGCTCCAGCATCGCGGAAACGTTACCCAGATCCCATGCCTGTGCCACCAGACCCGCTTTCGCTTCCGCCGGGCTTGGTGCACGACGAATCAGCTCAATGATCGGATCGATGTTAGCCAGCGCAATCGCCAGACCTTCAAGGATATGCGCACGGTCACGGGCTTTACGCAGTTCGAAAATGGTACGGCGGGTCACCACTTCACGACGATGGCGGACAAAGGCTTCCAGAATCTCCTTCAGCGCCATAATCTTTGGCTGGCCCTGATGCAGTGCCACCATGTTGATGCCGAACGAGGTCTGCAGCTGAGTCAGTGAATAGAGATTGTTCAGCACCACTTCGCCGACCGCATCACGCTTGATCTCAATCACGATGCGCATGCCGTCTTTATCGGATTCATCACGCAGCGCGCTGATGCCTTCGACACGCTTCTCTTTCACCAGCTCGGCGATTTTCTCAATCAGACGCGCCTTGTTAACCTGGTAAGGCAGCTCATGAATGATGATGGTCTCACGGCCGGTTTTGGCGTCCGCTTCGACTTCGCCACGTGCACGGATATAAATTTTGCCGCGCCCGGTACGGTAAGCTTCTTCAATGCCACGACGACCATTGATGATGGCAGCGGTCGGGAAATCAGGTCCCGGAATATGCTCCATCAGCCCTTCAATGCTGATGTTCTCATCTTCAATGTAAGCCAGGCAGCCGTTGATCACTTCACGCAGGTTATGCGGCGGGATATTGGTTGCCATACCCACGGCGATACCGGAGGAACCGTTAACCAGCAGGTTTGGAATTTTGGTCGGCAGAACTTCAGGGATCTGCTCAGTGCCGTCGTAGTTAGGGACAAAATCGACGGTCTCTTTTTCCAGGTCAGCTAACAGATCGTGGGCGATTCTGGACATGCGGACTTCGGTATAACGCATCGCCGCAGCGGAGTCGCCGTCGATGGAGCCGAAGTTGCCTTGACCGTCCACCAGCATGTAACGCAGGGAGAAAGGCTGGGCCATACGTACAATGGTGTCGTAAACGGCGGAATCACCATGCGGGTGATATTTACCGATAACGTCACCGACGACGCGGGCAGATTTTTTATAGGGTTTGTTCCAGTCGTTACCCAGTTCGCTCATCGCAAAGAGTACGCGACGATGCACCGGCTTCAGGCCGTCACGCACATCGGGTAAAGCTCGGCCAACGATGACCGACATGGCGTAATCGAGGTAAGAATTCTTTAACTCTTCTTCGATATTGACCGGTGTAATTTCTCTCGCAAGGTCGCTCATGGAGCCGCTATCCCTCTACTTAATCCCGGATTTTAAAGGTGCGAAAGTATATCACACTGCAATGCTCTGGTGAACGTTAACCACCGATTTCAGCTGCTTTTCCTTACGCCTGAAAGGTGTGCCATAACCGGTTAAGCGTTTATACTGATGGCACATTTTGTCAGGAGTTACGATTCAATGAATGCACAACCGCAGAATCATCAGCAGAACGTCGATGCGCAGGAAATTGCCAAATTTGAGGCCGTTGCCTCGCGCTGGTGGGATCTGGAGGGTGAATTTAAACCGCTGCACCGGATTAACCCGCTGCGACTGGGCTATATCGCCCAGCGCAGTAACGGTCTGTTTGGTAAAAAAGTGCTCGACGTCGGCTGTGGCGGCGGCATCTTAGCCGAAAGCATGGCGCGTGAAGGCGCTATCGTCACCGGGCTGGATATGGGTGCTGAACCGCTGGCCGTAGCGCGTCTGCATGCTCAGGAGAGCGGCGTAACGCTCGACTATGTCCAGCAGACGGTAGAAGCTCACGCCGAACAGTATGCTGGCCACTACGATGTGGTGACCTGCATGGAGATGCTGGAGCACGTGCCCGATCCGCGCTCGGTGGTTCACGCCTGCGCGCAACTGGTGAAACCTGGCGGCGAAGTCTTTTTCTCTACCCTGAACCGCAATCCAAAAGCCTGGCTGCTGGCGGTGTTTGGCGCTGAATATGTGCTGCGCATGGTGCCGCGCGGGACCCATGACGTGAAAAAATTCATTCGTCCATCTGAACTGCTGGGCTGGGTAGATGAAACCGCGCTGCGTGAACGTCACATCATCGGCCTGCACTACAACCCGCTGACCAATCGCTTCAAGCTGGCACCGGGCACCGACGTCAATTATATGGTGCATACCCACCGCGCCGTTTAAGCGCCCTGCCCGCCGGCAATCCGGCGGGCGACGTGCTGCGCTTGTTGGCCGGATGGCTCAGCTCCTCGCTGCGCCTGCCCGGCTCCCGCTGGCCTCTGCTTCCTCCTTTATTATGCTTATCGGGCTGAACTGCCAGCCATGCCTCTGGCTGTTGACAGGCACTAAGCTTGTCGGATGAGCCACACCCAACCGGCCAGACTGGCGCTGCAGAAACCGATCGGCATCATTCTGTTGTCTGCCAACGGGTTAGGCTGGGCACATACTGAGCGGTTCAGATTTTCTCTTTTCCCGCATTTCCTGCCACACAACCGCTAGCGGGTTTTGGCGGTTTTTCACCCTTTCCAGGACCTGGCGCAAAGGATTGAATAAGAAATACGCGTCCGATCAAATTAAGAAAAAAAAGTAGGATCGGGTTGACATGATGGCGGGCCTTATAAGACGCGGGCCAGGAAATATCGCAGAAATTACAACCCCTCCTGACATCATTTTTTCCTCTTGTTAAGCGGCAGTAAAATACTAAAATATGCCTCCATATTGTTATGGCTTTTGCCAACACCCCCTAGATGTTGTGTTTATCCACAAATTATTCACAATGAATATGCTGTGTATAAACCGGGATTTCTTTTAATTTTTGGATACTCACGCAAAGGTAAAAACGCGACATGAACCAAAGTCTGCTCGTTACTAAACGCGATGGCCGCCAGGAGCGCATTGATCTCGACAAAATTCACCGTGTACTGGACTGGGCAGCCGAAGGGCTGAACAACGTCTCGGTATCGCAGGTGGAGCTGCGCTCCCACATTCAGTTCTATGATGGCATCAGAACATCTGACATTCATGAGACCATCATCAAGGCCGCAGCAGACCTCATCTCTCGCGAAGCCCCGGATTATCAGTACCTCGCCGCACGCCTGGCTATCTTCCATCTGCGCAAAAAAGCCTACGGCCAGTTTGAGCCGCCGAAGCTGTATGACCAGGTGGTTAAAATGGTCGGCATGGGCAAATATGACCGCCACCTGCTGGAAGATTACAGCGAAGAAGAATTTGCTCAGATGGACGAGTTCCTCGACCACTGGCGTGACATGAACTTCTCGTATGCCGCAGTGAAGCAGCTGGAAGGCAAATATCTGGTGCAGAACCGCGTCTCGGGTGAAATCTACGAGAGCGCGCAGTTCCTCTATATTCTGGTCGCCGCCTGCCTGTTCTCGGGCTATCCGCGCGACACGCGTATGGATTACATCAAGCGTTTCTATGATGCGATCTCAACCTTCAAGATCTCGCTGCCGACGCCTATCATGTCCGGCGTGCGGACGCCAACGCGTCAGTTCAGCTCCTGCGTCCTGATTGAGTGCGGCGACAGCCTCGACTCTATCAACGCCACCTCCAGCGCGATTGTGAAATATGTCTCTCAGCGTGCCGGCATCGGCATTAATGCCGGTCGTATCCGTGCGCTGGGCAGCCCAATCCGCGGTGGTGAAGCATTCCATACCGGCTGTATCCCGTTCTATAAGCACTTCCAGACGGCGGTCAAGTCCTGCTCACAGGGCGGCGTTCGTGGCGGCGCAGCAACGCTGTTCTACCCGATGTGGCATCTGGAAATCGAAAGCCTGCTGGTGCTGAAAAACAACCGTGGCGTTGAAGGCAACCGCGTACGTCACATGGACTACGGCGTACAGCTCAACAAGCTGATGTATCAGCGCCTGCTGAAAGGGGAAGATATCACCCTGTTCAGCCCGTCTGATGTGCCGGGCCTGTATGATGCGTTCTTCGCCGATCAGGATGAGTTTGAACGCCTCTACACCAAATATGAGCAGGACCAGAGCATCCGCAAGCAGCGGGTTAAAGCAGTCGATCTGTTCTCACTGATGATGCAGGAGCGTGCCTCTACCGGCCGCATCTACATTCAGAACGTCGATCACTGCAACACCCACAGCCCGTTTGACGCCAGCATTGCGCCGGTTCGCCAGTCTAACCTGTGCCTTGAGATCGCGCTGCCGACCAAACCGCTGGAAGACGTTAACGACGAAAACGGTGAAATCGCCCTGTGTACGCTGTCGGCGTTCAACCTTGGCGCGATTGACAGCCTCGACGATCTGGAAGAGCTGGCTACCCTGGCAGTACGTGCACTTGATGCGCTGCTCGATTATCAGGACTACCCGATCCCGGCCGCCAAACGTGGCGCGATGGGCCGTCGTACCCTGGGTATCGGCGTGATTAACTTCGCTTACTACCTGGCGAAACACGGTGTGCGTTACTCCGATGGCAGCGCCAATGGCCTGACCCATAAAACCTTTGAAGCCATTCAGTATTACCTGCTGAAAGCCTCAAACGCGCTGGCTAAAGAGCAAGGTGCCTGCCCGTGGTTCAACGAAACCACCTATTCGCAGGGCATCCTGCCAATCGACACCTACAAGAAAGATCTCGACACCATCAGCAACGAGCCGCTGCATCTGGACTGGGAAAGCCTGCGTGAAGAGATCAAAACTCACGGCCTGCGCAACTCAACGCTCTCTGCACTGATGCCGTCTGAGACCTCGTCGCAGATCTCCAATGCCACCAACGGCATTGAACCGCCGCGCGGTCACATCAGCATTAAAGCCTCGAAAGATGGCATTCTGCGTCAGGTGGTGCCGGAGTATGAGCGTCTGAAAGATCAGTACGAACTGCTGTGGGAAATGCCGAACAACGACGGCTACCTGCAACTGGTGGGTCTGATGCAGAAGTTTATCGACCAGGCGATCTCGTCTAACACCAACTACGATCCGTCGCGCTTTGCCAACGGTAAAGTGCCGATGAAACAGTTGCTGAAAGATCTGCTGACCGCTTACAAATTTGGCGTGAAAACGCTCTACTACCAGAACACCCGTGACGGTGCTGAAGATGCGCAGGACGATCTGGCACCTTCTATCCAGGATGATGGCTGCGAAAGCGGCGCATGTAAGATCTAACGGGCGGGCGGGAGAAACTCCCGCCCCACTCCTTTCACGGGGCGGCTTCGCTTCGTTCACTTTTGGACATTTTTTATGGCTTACTCCACTTTCTCACAGAACAAAAATGACCAGCTGAAAGAGCCGATGTTTTTCGGTCAGTCGGTAAACGTGGCGCGCTTCGACCAGCAGAAATATGACATCTTTGAAAAGCTGATCGAAAAGCAGCTCTCCTTCTTCTGGCGTCCGGAAGAGGTCGATGTCTCACGCGATCGCATCGACTATCAGGCGCTGCCGGACCACGAAAAACACATCTTCATCAGCAACCTGAAATACCAGACCCTGCTGGACTCGATTCAGGGCCGTAGCCCGAACGTGGCGCTGCTGCCGCTGATCTCCATTCCTGAACTGGAAACCTGGATCGAAACCTGGGCATTTTCCGAGACTATCCACTCGCGCTCCTACACCCACATCATCCGCAACATCGTTAACGATCCGGCGGTGGTGTTTGACGATATCGTCACCAATGAGCAGATTCTGGCCCGTGCCCAGGATATCTCACGCTATTACGACGATCTGATTGAGATGACCAACTACTGGCATCTGCTGGGCGAAGGCACCCATCAGGTCAACGGCAAATCGGTCACCGTCAGCCTGCGCGCCCTGAAGAAGCAGCTCTATATCTGCCTGATGAGCGTTAATGCGCTGGAAGCGATCCGCTTCTACGTCAGCTTCGCCTGTTCATTCGCCTTCGCTGAGCGCGAACTGATGGAAGGCAATGCGAAAATCATCCGCCTGATCGCCCGTGACGAAGCGCTGCACCTGACCGGCACTCAGCACATGCTGAACCTGCTGCGCAGTGGTGAAGACGATCCGGAGATGAAAGAGATTGCGGCGGAGTGCCGTGAAGAGTGCTTCGAACTGTTTAAGAAAGCCGCTCTGCAGGAAAAAGAGTGGGCGGAATATCTGTTCAGCGGCGGTTCAATGATCGGCCTGAACAAAGATATTCTCTGCCAGTACATTGAGTACATCACCAATATCCGCATGCAGGCGGTCGGGCTTGATCTGCCGTTCCAGACGCGCTCTAACCCGATCCCATGGATCAACTCATGGCTGGTCTCTGACAACGTGCAGGTCGCGCCGCAGGAAGTGGAAGTCAGCTCCTATCTGGTCGGTCAGATCGATTCAGAAGTGGGCGAGAACGACTTCGACGACTTCCAGCTGTAATCATGAGCCGTGCCGTTGTTATTTTGCGCAGCTCCGGTGCCCGACTGGAGAGCGCAGACGATCACCCTAATCTGCTGACCCTGCTGGAAGCTAACAACCTGTGCGTGGAGTTTCAGTGTCGGGAAGGCTACTGTGGCTCCTGCCGGATGCGTTTGCTGAAAGGCGAAGTGCACTACCCGCAGAGGCCGCTGGCGTTTGTTCAGCAGGACGAGATCCTGCCCTGCTGTTGCAAAGCCAAAGGCGAGATCGAGCTTGAGTTATAACTGAAGCGGCGTTCCCCGGACTTACAGCCACCTGGGTTAAGTTGGTCAGCATTCTGAAACAAAACGGGCGCCTCAGGTGCCCGTTTTGTTTTCACTGAAATCACTGCCTGACCGTTTCAATCACATCAATCCAGCCGTGACCGGTAGTGACTTCACTGCCGTGCAGCCAGCGTCGCAACATATTCATCGCCATCATCGCCACCACCTTTTGCCGCGTCTCCAGATTATGCCGGCCGGTACTGAACTTCACGCGCTGGCCCCAGCTGCCTGCGGGCGTATGCAACGCCACCGCAATCTCCTCCTGCTGCAGGTCGCCAACCGAGAGCGCCAGCGTCGCCTGTTGCTGCGTCGCCAGTTCACGGCTTCGCGCCACCTGTTGCGTCAGCGTTTCCTGCTGCGGCGGCAGAATCTGTGCGCCACGCAGCGGCACGCCGGCTGCGGCCAGCTGCCAGTTAAGCAAGCCGGCGGTGTACTGCTCACTGAGCGTCAGCTGATAATCACGCTGCTGTAGCTCGCGGGCCAGCAGTGCCGGCAATCCCGCGGTGCCTTCATAAAGGGTGCACTCCGCCAGCTGCAGCCGCACCTGCTGCCACACCTGCTCCATCGCCACCCGCTGACTGGCCGGACCGGTCAGTTTGATCTCGATGATCGGCATTGAGGAGCGGTAACCCATCACCACGCCCTCCGGTAAGCTCAGCGGTTCGAGTTCCGCCGCGAGGTCGCTTTCGCCACGACCAAAAGTGGTCAGGCGCAGACAGATTGGCGGCTCGGGCGAGGAAAATCGGGCTTTCAGACGCGGAATGATCTGCTGCTCAACCATCACTTTAAATTCAGACGGCACGCCAGGGGTGAAGAACATCCAGCAGCGGTTCAACTGCAGGGCGAAGCCGCAGGCGGTGCCGACCGGATTATCAATCAGCTCGGCATTGGCCGGGATCTCCGCCTGTTTGCGGTTGCTGGCCGCCATCACCCGGCCGCGACTGGCGAACCAGGCTTCCATTTGCGTCAGCCACGCCTGTTGCAACTCCAGCTCAACACCGCAGGCCTGCGCCGCAGCCAGCGCGCTGAGATCGTCACTGGTCGGTCCCAGCCCACCATTAACAATCAGCACATCCGCCTGCTGGCTGCGCGCCTGTAGCGTGCTCACCAGCGATTCAAGGGCATCGCCAACCGTGGTGCGGCTGGTCATCGGTAAACCGTGCTGGAACAAAATATCGGCCAGCCAGGCCGCATTGGTATCGACGATTTGGCCGTGCAGCACCTCATCCCCGGTTGAAAGCATCTCTACTCTGATCACGTTGGTTCTCCTTATGCCGGTCGCTTTACTGTAGGAAGTCCGCAGATGAAACACAATCAGCATCGCTGACCGCTGACCACCAACGGCGCTGACGGTCTGACCGCGAGGGAGTCGCACGCTGGCGGCACGGCGGGGAGATAGCTGATAGCGGGAGTCGACAAGGCACGGCGGAAACGGCAACAAAAACGGCGGGGATCGCCCGCCGTTTTTATCATCAGTATGCTGTTACGGTGCCGTCAGAGGTAATCAGCGACGCGCCAGCAGCAGGCCGAGTACCAGACCGGCAGTCGCGCCGATACCGATGCCCTGCCACGGTTTCTCATGCACGTAATCATCGGCACGGTAGGCCGCTTGTTTAGCACGATAGTAATAGCTGTCGGACGCCTGGCTGACACGGGCTTTAACGTCATGCAGCGCCTGTTCCGCTTTGGTTTTAAGCTCGATATATTTTTGATCCGCCGGATCACCTGATGACTTCAACACTTCTTCCAGCGTTTCGGTCAGCAGCGTAATATCATCATCCAGGTTGGTTTCGAATTGATCAGTCTGATTTACCATCATTTCCTCCGTGTGAATTGCAAAGCAGTCCATTAACTATAGCCCCAATCTGGCGCTCTGCCGGTTTACCGCACCAGGAATCACCTGATAATTCATTTGCTAACGCCATCCAGACCAGCAGGATAACAGCTGTGCTTTCGCAAAGAAGTGTAAGACGCCGCGGCAAACACCGAATTTCGCTTCGCTTCTTTGATTAATCTGATAAATTTTCTCCGGACTGAATTTTCACGTCACCCGACTGTCGTACCCTCCTGTTGCCTGTGATTATCGGGCCATAAAAGTGCATTTCGCACGACAGTCACGACAAACTCGAACAGCTAAGGAATGATCTCTGGCATGAATCGAAGAATGTTTATGAAAGCGTCAATGGCCTTCTCCGCCGTCAGCGGCATGACCGGCCTGTCAACGCTGTTTGCGCAATCCGCCTGGGCAGAAGATGGCATTGCTGACGGAACCGCAGTACGCTTCGATTTCGACGTATTGAAGAAGAACGCGGCCGCCCTGGCGAAGCAACCCTGGAGTGGCGCGCCAGGCGCGTTGCCGCAGACGCTGGCGACACTGACCCCGCAGGCGTATAACGAAATTCAGTATGACGCTAACCATTCACTGTGGAACAACATTCCCGACCGTGAACTTGACGTTCAGTTCTTCCACGTCGGGATGGGCTTTAAACGCCGTATCCGCATGTTCTCAGTCGACGGCGAGAGCCGCCAGGCGCGTGAGATCCACTTCCGTCCTGAGCTGTTCAACTACAACAATGCCCACGTTGATACCAAACAGCTGGAAGGCAAAACCGATCTCGGCTTTGCCGGTTTCCGGGCGTTTAAAAAGCCGGAACTGGCGCGCCGTGATATCGTCTCCTTCCTTGGTGCCAGCTACTTCCGTGCCGTTGACGAAACGTTCCAGTACGGCTTATCCGCCCGTGGTGTCGCCATCAACACCTTCAGTAACGGTCAGGAAGAGTTCCCGGATTTCACCGCGTTCTGGTTTGAAACGCCGAAAGCGGAAGACACCACCTTTACCTGTTACGCGTTACTCGATGGGGCCAGCATTACCGGTGCCTATAAGTTCATCATCCACTGCGAAGATAAACGCGTGGTAATGGAAGTGGAAAACCACCTGTTTGCCCGTAAAGAGATCCGTCAGATTGGTATCTCGCCAATGACCAGTATGTTCAGCTGCGGCACCAATGAACGCCGCATGTGCAACACCTACCATCCTCAGATTCATGACTCCGATCGCCTGGCAATGTGGACCGGAAAAGGCGAATGGATTGCCCGTCCGCTGAATAATCCGCAGCGCCTGCAATTCAATGCTTATGAAGACGAGAACCCGCGCGGATTTGGTCTGTTGCAGCTTAATCACGACTTCAAAGATTATCAGGACGTGATTGGCTGGTATGACAAACGCCCGAGCCTGTGGGTTGAGCCGGTCGGTAAATGGGGTAAAGGCGCGATCAATCTGATGGAGATCCCGACCACCGGTGAGACGCTGGATAACATCGTCTGCTTCTGGCAGCCGGCTGAACCCGTGAAGGCAGGCAGCGAGCTGAACTTCTCCTACAAACTCTACTGGAGCGGTCTGCCGCCAGTTCGCAGCGGTCTGGCGCGCGTCGATGCTACCCGCACCGGTATGGGTGGTTTCCCGGAAGGCTGGGCACCTGGCGAACACTTCCCGGAAACCTGGAGCCGTCGCTTCGCCATCGACTTTATTGGTGGCGATCTGCAGGCTGCGGCGCCGAAAGGCATTGAACCGGTGATTACCGTTTCATCCGGCAGCGTGAAGCAGGTTGAGATCCTCTACGTGGAACCGCTGAAAGGCTACCGTATTCTGTTTGACTGGTATCCAAACAGCGATTCTACCCAGCCGGTGGATATGCGTCTGTTCCTGCGCAGCAAGGAGGAAACTCTGAGTGAAACCTGGCTTTATCAGTACTTCCCGCCCGCACCGGACCAGCGCAAATATGTTGATGACCGGCAGATGACGGTGGGTTGATGTAAACAGGCGAGGCTCAGGCCTCGCCTTTTCATACCGGTAAAGTCTGCACCGATTAGCGGTGAGATCGAACCTGCTCAGGGAACACGGTCAGATCGGAAAGACGCAAAAGCTGTCATCCATGACTGCTCGGCCCGCGCGATTACGCACCTCATCCCTGAGGTACGCCCTTAGCCGGGCCAACGCTTTGCGTTGTTCAAAAACGCTCCCGGCGTTTTTGTCCCTGCCGCGGGACGCTTTCCTCTTCTGACCTTGCTCCCTTCGCCTTAAACTTATCGATTGCTTCCAGACTCACCTTGATTTGGCTATGCCACTATTCCAGACTGAGATTTATTCGCCTTTTTTATGGCGCGTTCTTCAGCATATCGACGTGAGGGATCCCATCTTCCAGGTAGTTCTCCCCCACCGCGACAAAGCCATGCTGCCCATAGAAACTTTCCAGATGCGCCTGCGCGGAGAGAAACAGATCGCGGCCCGGCCAGTGCTGCTGACAACTATTGATTGCCTGCTCCATCAGACGATTACCCAGCCGCGCACCGCGCACGCTATCGGATACGATTACCCGGCCGATCTTTACCGGACTGGCCGCATCGGCCGGGGCCAGCAGCCGCGCATAGGCGACCAGCTGGTTGTCGTGCATTCCAAGCAGATGACGGTTGTCACCCTGTAGATCGTCGCCATCCACATCCAGATAGGCGCACTGCTGTTCCACCACAAACACCGCGCAGCGCAGTGCCAGCAGCGCATACAGCTCGGTAGTGGTTAGTTCACGATGATGTTTATCCAGCCAGGTTATGTCCATAGGGTCTCCTTGTCAGCTTACTTACTTTAGCGGATCGGCCTGTGGCGGAACAAATCTCCGCCGCGCGCAGGCAAATTGCGGGCAAAAAAAATCAGGCCCGCAGGCCTGATTGTCTGGTAAGGGTCGAACTTACATCAGCGGCTGGGCCATCTGTACCAGCGTAATCAGTGGCTGCGGGTAGACCCCTAACAGCAGCACCAGAATCGCTGAAATCAGCACCACTACACCGCCAGCGGTAAAGGCCCAGTTAGCAGGCGTATCGCGGGTATGCAGTTCCGGCGGGCTAAGATAGAGGCTCACCGTGACGCGCAGATAGTAGTAGAGGCCAATTGCACTGCCCGCTACCACCGCACCGGTTAACCACCACAGGTGCGCGCTGACGCCCGAGGCGATAACGTAGAATTTACCGATAAAGCCGAGCGTCATCGGGATACCGGCCAGCGACAGCATCATCACCGTCATCACGGCTGACAGGATCGGACGATGCCAGAACAGACCACGATAGGAGTAGAGCGAATCGGCATCCGGACCACGATACGGGCTGGACATCAGGCTGACCACGCCAAACGCGCCGAGGCTGCTGAACAGGTAACCGGCCAGATAAACCCCGGCCGTTTCCAGCGACAGCTGATGATCTTTCACCGCAATCAACGCCACCAGCAGATAACCGAGGTGGGCGATAGAAGAGTAACCCAGCAGGCGCTTGATGTTGCTCTGCGAAATCGCCATCAGGTTACCGAACAGGATCGAGACAAACGCGATCACGCCCAGTACCGTCCGCACCGCTTCACTGTCGGTCACCGGCGCGTACATGAACAGACGCATAATCACGCCGAAGATAGCAATCTTGCTGGCGGTTGCCAGGAAGGTTGAAACCGGCGCAGGCGCACCCTGATAAACATCCGGCGTCCAGAGATGGAACGGCACCAGCGAAAGCTTGAAGCCGAGACCGATGATCATCATGCCCAGACCCACCAGTAACAGCGGCTCCTGAATCATGCTGTCGGTCAGGCTCTTGCCAAGCGTCACGAAGCTCAGGTTACCGGAGTCTGCGTAAATCAGCGCAATACCAAACAGCAGGAACGACGAGGCCGCCGCCGACAGGATGGTGTATTTCAGCGCCGCTTCCAGCGAACGTTTCTGGCGGAAAGCGTAGCCAATCAGACCAAACAGCGGCAGTGACAGCAGCTCAATCCCGATGAACAGCGCCGCCAGATGGTTAGCGCTGGCCAGCACGATGCCACCGAGTGCCGCAATCAGCACCAGCAGATAGAACTCATCTTTGTTGTCGGGGAAATCTGTCAGCCAGGGATAAGCAAAGGTGCAGGTTGCCAGACTCGCCAGTACCACCAGCGCGGTATAGAAAATGGAATAGCCATCAACCCGCAGCAGCGGCGTGACATCCATCGCCCCGACCTGGCCGACAAAGTAGAGTGACAGCAGCGCCAGGTTCAGGCCCACCACCGTTAGCGTGGCGTTAACGAAGTGGTTGCGTCGCCAGGCAATGGACAGCATCACAACCACCACCGTCAATCCGACGATTAACAGCGGCAGCAACGCGATCAATTGTTGAGGAGTTATTGTCATGGCGAATTACGGCCTTGTAGTTGAAATTGAAGCGGTAAACCACTGCTGAATATTGCTCATGGCAGCGTGCGAAGTATCCAGAATCGGCTGTGGATAGACGCCCAGCAGCACCAGCAGCACCACCAGAACCCCGATGGTCAGAAACTCACGCGGCGACATGCCCGGCAGCGGATCTTTCGATTTCGCTTCGCCATAGTAAGCGCGCTGCATCATCACCAGCGAGTAGACCGAGGCGAACACCAGGCCAAAGGTGGCGATGACGATAATCACCGGCACCACCTGGAAGCTGCCGGTCAGAATCATAAATTCGCCGACGAAGTTACCGGTGCCCGGCATCCCGAGGTTAGCCACGGCAAAGAACAGCGACAGGCCAGGGATCCATTTAATCCGTGACCACAAGCCGCCCATCTGACGCATGTCACGGGTATGCAGACGCTCGTACAGCTGACCACACAGGATGAACAGTGCCGCGGCTGACAGGCCGTGCGCAATCATCTGCACTACCGCACCCTGGAACGCCAGCTGGCTGCCGGTGTAGATCGCAATCAGCACAAAGCCCATGTGCGAGATTGAGGTGTAGGCGATCAGACGTTTGATGTCGGTCTGCGAGAACGCCATCCAGGCACCGTAGAAAATACCGATGATGCCTAACCACATGGCAATCGGCGCGAACTCGGCGGAGGCGTTCGGGAACAGCGGCAGGCTAAAGCGCAGTAAACCGTAAGCCGCCGTCTTCAGCAGAATACCGGCCAGGTCGACCGAACCTGCAGTCGGTGCCTGACTGTGTGCATCAGGCAACCAGCCGTGCAACGGAACCACCGGCATTTTCACCGCGAAGGCGATAAAGAAGCCCAGCATCAGCAGATACTCGACACCGCTCGACATTGGCGTTTTCAGCAGCTGCTCGTAGTTAAAGGTCCAGACGCCGGTGGCGTTGTAGTGGACGAAAACCAGTCCCAGAATCGCAATCAGCATCACCAGACCTGACGCCTGGGTATAGATGAAGAATTTGGTGGCGGCGGTAATACGGGTTTTACCGTCAGAGGCTTTATGACCCCAGAGCGCGATGAGGAAGTACATCGGCACCAGCATCATTTCCCAGAAGAAGAAGAACAGGAACATGTCGATGGCAAGGAACACCCCGATCACGCCACCCAGAATCCACATCAGATTCAGGTGGAAAAAGCCCTGATACTTTGAAATCTCATTCCAGGAACAGAGCACCGCCATCAGGCCGAGCAGGCCGGTCAGTACCACCATCAGCAGCGACAGACCGTCGATGGCGACATGGAAGCTGATGCCGAAGCGTGGGATCCACGGTACGGAGAAACTTGACTGCCACTGCGGAATGCCCGCTGCCTGCGTCAGTGAATAGCCTCCCTGCAACCAGAGTTGCAGCGAAAGCGCCAACGTCAGCCCCATGGTGATCAGTGCGATCCAGCGTGGCACCTTCGCGCCGAGGCGCTCGGTCAACCAGCAAATCAGACCACCGACGAAGGGTATGATAATTAGCCAAGGTAATAACACGGCACACTTCCCTTTTCTTTGTCTTAGTTCGGGCTATCTTACTTGCCATTTTGGCTCCCGGCAGTGCTCGCAATCCTCACATACTTCAGTATGCTCCGGTTGCTGTGCGCTGGCGGTAACCAAACTGGCCGCGACGATAACGCCCTTGCTCAGGACAATTTTTGACATTCTCAATGGGCAGATTAGCTAACCTGCCCCGCTCATCAATCTTTAAATCACCAGCAGCAGAGCCAGCACGACCACGGCACCGACACTCATCGACGCAACGTACCAGCGCAGGTACCCGTTTTCACTGACCACCAGACCTTTATTGGCGATACGTGAGAACAGCGCGGGCAGGTTCATCAGGGCATTCAGTGGATCACGTTTCAGCAGCCACGCAATACCGAGGTAAGGTTTGACGAACACTTTGTCGTAAAGCCAGTCGAAGCCCCATGCAGCGAACCACCAGGTACCGAAGAAACGGCCCGGCGCACTGTTAGCGATCTTCGTTACCAGCTCACGTTTGCCCAGCCACAGCGCGGCAGCGATCAGAATGCCGACCACAGCGACCACGCCAGAGGTGATTTCAAGTCCCACTTTACCGGCTTCACCAAACTCATTGGCAGGCAGTACGCCAGCCAGTGGCGGCGTAATCAGCGCGCCGATGAAGGTGGAAAGCAGCAGCAGCACAATCAGTGGCAGATGATGGGTAATGCCTTTACCGGCATGCGCATGAATTTTCTCTTCACCATGGAACACGATGAAGATCATGCGGAAGGTGTAGATAGAGGTCAGGAAAGCGCCCACCAGACCGGCAACCATCAGGTTGATGTGACCGTTGGCCAGTGCGCCAAACAGGATCTCATCTTTACTGTAGAAGCCCGCGGTAATCAGCGGCAGCGCCGCCAGCGCCGCGCCGCCCACCAGGAAGCAGGTATAAACCAGCGGAATGCTCTTACGCAGGCCGCCCATCTTAAAGATGTTCTGCTCATGGTGACAGGCCAGGATCACTGAACCGGAGGAGAGGAACAGTAACGCTTTAAAGAAGGCGTGCGTCATCAGGTGGAAAATCGCCGCATCCCACGCCTGGACGCCCAGCGCCAGGAACATGTAGCCAATCTGGCTCATGGTGGAGTAAGCGAGTACGCGTTTGATATCGGTTTGCACCAGCGCGGCAAAGCCAGCCAGCACCAGGGTAATCGCCCCGATAATGCCGACCAGATGCAGCACTTCCGGCGTCAGCAGGAACAGACCGTGACTACGGGCAATCAGGTAGACACCGGCGGTCACCATGGTCGCGGCGTGGATCAGTGCCGAGACCGGCGTCGGACCGGCCATCGCATCTGCCAGCCAGGTCTGCAGCGGTAACTGCGCCGATTTACCGACCGCGCCGCCCAACAGCATCAGCGTCGCCCACTGCAGCATGTGGTTGTCTGCGGCAAAGTGCGCCGGTGCCAGTTCCATCATCTCGCGGAAGTTCAGCGTGCCCAGCTCGTTGTAGAGAATGAACAGCGCGAACGCCAGAAACACGTCGCCGACACGGGTGATGATGAACGCTTTCATCGCCGCTTTGCCGTTGTCCGGATTGCTGTAGTAGAAGCCGATCAGCAGATAAGAGCAGAGCCCTACCCCTTCCCAGCCGAGATACATCAGCATCAGGTTATCGGCCAGTACCAGAACCACCATGCTGGCGATAAACAGGTTGGTGTAGGCGAAGAAGCGCGAGTAGCCCTCTTCACCGCGCATGTACCAGGAGGCGAACATGTGGATGAAGAAACCGACGCCGGTGACCACTGACAGCATGGTCAGCGACAGGCCGTCCAGCGTCAGGTTCACTTTCATATCAAAATTGCCGACATGCATCCAGGTCCAGAGCGCCTGAGTATAAGCCTGCTGGCCGTTGGCGAAGAAGTCGATGCCGACCATCACCGTGGTCAGCGCCGCCAGTCCTACCGATCCCATACCAATAGCGGCCGACAGATTTTCTGACCAGCGACCACGGGAAAACGCTAACAGCAGGAAGCCGATCAGCGGAAACAGTACTGTTAAATAGAGAAGATTCATCCGCGCATCTCGCTCACAGTGTCAATGTTCAGCGTCTGACGACGACGATAGAGCTGGAGCAGCAGCGCCAGGCCAATACTCGCTTCGGCGGCGGCCAGACTGATCGCCAGGATATACATCACCTGTCCATCGGCCTGCCCCCAGTAGCTCCCCGCAACCACCAGTGCTAAGGCGGCGGCGTTAATCATGATCTCCAGGCCAATCAGCATAAACAGCAGATTGCGGCGGATCACCAGCGAGGTCAGACCAAGGACAAATAGCACGGCAGCAAGTATCAATCCATGTTGTAACGGGATCATGCATTCTCCTTTTTCGCTTGCGCGGCGTCAGAAACGCGGTTGCTGAGAACTTCACCCTGACGATCTTCACGACCGACGTGGAACGCCACTACCAGACCCGCCAGCAGCAGCATTGACGCCAGTTCAACCGCCAGCACGTAAGGACCAAACAGGCTGATGCCGACCGCTTTCGCGTCGATAATGGTGCCGTCAATGCCCTGATCGTTAGCGGTCAGGATGGCGTAGACCATGACTACCAGCAGCAACAGCGAGACCAGGCCAGGCCCAATCCACAGTGACGGACTCAGCCACTCGCGCTCCTGCTTCTCAGTCTGTTTGCCCAGGTTCAGCATCATCACCACGAAGACGAACAGCACCATAATCGCACCGGCGTAAACGATGATCTCCAGCGCGCCGGCAAAATAGGCGCCCATAGAGAAGAAGACGCCGGCAATCGACAGCAGCGAAATGATCAGGTACAGCAACGCATGTACCGGATTAGTGTGGGTAATGACGCGCAACGTCGTCAGCACCGCCACCAGCCCGCAAAGATAAAACGCAAATTCCATGCCTTGCTCCTTAAGGTAATAAGCCTTTGACGTCGATAGGCTTAGCTTCATTTTCCGCTTCGCCTTTATCTTTACCGTCAATCGCCATACCCGCCATGCGGTAGAAGTTGTATTCCGGATATTTACCCGGACCCGAGATCAGCAGATCGTCCTTCTCGTACACCAGATCCTGACGCTTGAACTCACCCAGTTCGAAATCAGGCGTCAGCTGAATCGCCGTGGTCGGACAGGCTTCCTCACACATGCCGCAGAAGATGCAGCGTGAGAAGTTGATGCGGAAGAACTCCGGGTACCAGCGACCATCTTTGGTTTCCGCTTTCTGCAGCGAAATACAGCCGACCGGACAGGCAACGGCGCACAGGTTACAGGCTACGCAACGCTCTTCGCCATCCGGATCGCGGGTTAACACGATGCGGCCGCGATAGCGTGGTGGCAGATAAACCGGCTCTTCCGGGTACATCTGCGTTTCACGTTTGGCGAAGGCGTGCAGGCCAATCAGCCAGATACTGCGGACTGTCGTGCCGAAGCCAACGACAATATCTTTTAAAGTCATTTGTTAACCCCTTACTGCGCTGTGTAGAGAATCACTGCGGCGGTCGCCAGCAGGTTCAACAGCGTCAACGGCAGACACACTTTCCAGCCGAACGACAGCACCTGGTCATAGCGTGGACGCGGAAGCGCAGCACGAATCAGGATGAACATCATCATAAAGAACGCCGTTTTCAGGGCGAACCAGATGAACGGCGGCAGGAATGGGCCATGCCAGCCACCAAAGAACAGCGTGACGATCAGCGCCGACACGGTGGTAATCGCCACATATTCGCCGACAAAGAACAGGCCGAACTTCATACCGGCATATTCAATGTGGTAACCATCGGCCAGTTCCTGCTCGGCTTCCGGCTGGTCAAATGGATGACGGTGACACACCGCAACGCCAGCAATACAGAAGGTTACGAAGCCGAAGAACTGCGGAATGATGTTCCACAGGTGCGTCTGGCTGTTGACGATATCGTTCATGTTGAACGAGCCCGCCTGCGCCACCACACCCATCAGCGACAGCCCGAGAAACACTTCGTAGCTCAGCGTCTGCGCCGAAGCACGCATCGCACCCAGCAGCGAGTATTTGTTGTTACTCGACCAGCCAGCGAACAGCACGGCGTAGACCGCCAGGCCCGCCATCATCAGGAAGAACAGCAGACCGATATTCAGGTCCGTCACCATCCAGGTCGGCGAAACCGGCACAATCGCAAACGCCAGCAGCAGCGACACGAAAGCGATAACCGGTGCCAGGGTGAAAATGAAGCGGTCGGTAAACGGCGGGACCCAGTCCTCTTTAAAGAACATTTTGATCATATCCGCCACCAGCTGCAGCGATCCGCCCCAGCCTACCCGGTTCGGTCCGTAACGGTTCTGGAACAGGCCGAGCAGACGACGCTCGGCAAAGCTCATGAACGCGCCACAGGCCACCACCACCAGCAGAATGACGATGGCTTTACCGATGGCCAGCAGAATGTCGATAACATCCGGTGTTAACCAGCTCATTGCGCCGTCTCCTGCAGTTTGTCGATTTTTCCGTTCGCCAGGAACGGCGGTACACCCGGCATGCCCAGCGGCAGGCCAATCTGTCCCGCCTGCAGTGACGCTGAGAAACGGACCGGCAGACGTACGGTTTCACCGGCACAGGTAAACTCAACGGCTGCGCCGTTGTTAACACCCAGTTTCGCCGCATCATCCGGGTTAATCACCAGCATCGGCTGCGCCATGCGCTGCTGGAATACCGGCGAACGCTGTGACATCTCTTCACTGCCAAACAGCTGATAGTAAGGTGCCACGCGCCACTGCGTTTCGCTGACAAACGCCGCAGGGACGTTGCTGAACCACGGCAGCTGGGCGGCGCTGGCTTCAAACAGGCGTACGCCCGGATCGCCATTACGCAGTTTACCGCCCACTTCAACCTGGAATTTGTTCCACGCCTGCGGTGAGTTCCAGCCCGGTGCCCAGGCAAACGGAATCTGCGAACGTGGCGCGCCTGGCTGGTTGTTGCCTTCCATTGAGAAGGCGAACATGGTGTCCTGATCCTGCGGCTGACGCGGTTCGTGCACGCTGATGTTGGCGCGCGCGGCGGTACGGCCACTGGAACGGTGCGGTGAACGCGACAGTTTCTGCCCGCGAATACGGAAGCTGGCATCCGGCGCCGCATCCTTGATGCCGGCCAGCTGTGGCAGATGACTCACCACCGCATCGATCACGTGGTCCAGCTGCGTCCAGTCGACGTGACGACTTTCCAGCGTGCTGTGCAGCGAATGCAGCCAGCGCCAGCTTTCAAGCATCACAATGCTGTTGTCGTAGTAGGAAGGATCGTAAACCTGGAAGAAACGCTGTGCGCGGCCTTCATGGTTAATCGAGGTTCCGTCACTTTCGGCGAAGCTGGCGGTCGATAACACCAGCCCGGCTTTCTCCAGCGTAGCGGTACGCTGATGATCCACCACAATCACGTTGGTGGTCTGTGCCAGTGCCGCATCAACCAGCGCTTTCGGTGCATGGCGATAGAGATCGTTTTCCAGCACCACCAGCGCATCGGCTTCACCGTTGCTCAGTTGCTCCAGCGCGCTTTCCAGCGTATTGCCGCCCATCAGGCCAAGACCCACACTGTTGGCATGTCCCGCCAGCAGCGTTATCCCGACATCGGCACCGCGCGCTTTCAGCGCTTTGGCCACGTTGGCAGCCGCTTCGATCATCGCGCTGCTGCCGGAATGGGTACCGGAAATGATTAACGGTTTTTTCGCGCCGGCCAGCGCCTGCACGATAACATCCATCTTGCCGTTCAGTTTGCTGTCGAAATCGGTCACCGCCGGAGCAGTTTCATCCAGCGCGTTGGCGATGGCGAAACCGAGGCGCGCCTGATCTTCAACCGGTGCACGGTAGCTCCAGGCAGCGATATCATCCAGACGGGTTTCATCGACGTTAGTGATAAACAGCGGATGTTTGGCGTTCTGACCGATGTTGAGAATCGCTGCAATCTGCCAGTCTGCCACTTTCTGGGCGGCAGCCATGTCGCGCGCCTTGCCTTTAACGGCCTGACGCACTGACAGCGCCACGCGTGCGCCAACCTGGGTCAGATCTTCACCCAGCACCAGCACCGCATCGTAGCTTTCAATTTCGCGCAGCGATGGCGTGTAGATCCCGCCTTCACGCAGTACTTTCAGCATCAGTTCCAGCCGGGCCTGTTCGCCAGCCGGCATCCCGGTGGAGAAGTTTTCGGCGCCAACCAGCTCACGCAGCGCAAAGTTGCTTTCAACACTGGCGCGCGGCGAACCGATACCAATCACTTTTTTCGCCTGACGCAACAGATCTGCGCCGGCATTAACTGCCTGTTCTGCGTTCAGCGTCACCCAGTCGTTGCCGCGCAGCAGCATCGGCTGGCGGGGACGATCTTTGCGGTTAACGTAGCCGTAACCAAAACGGCCACGGTCACACAGGAAGTAGTGGTTTACCGTGCCGTTGTAGCGGTTCTCAATGCGGCGCAGCTCCCCGTAACGCTCACCCGGACTGGTGTTACAGCCAACGCTGCACTGCTGGCAGATGCTCGGAGCAAACTGCATATCCCATTTACGGTTATAGCGTTCAGAGTGGGTTTTATCGGTGAACACGCCGGTCGGGCAGATCTCAACCAGGTTACCGGAGAATTCGCTCTCCAGCGTGCCATCTTCCGGGCGACCGAAATAGACGTTGTCGTGCGCGCCATAGACCCCGAGATCTTTGCCGTCGGCATAATCTTTGTAGTAACGCACACAGCGATAGCAGGCGATACAGCGGTTCATCTCGTGAGAAATGAACGGGCCAAGATCCTGATTGCGGTGGGTACGTTTGGTGAAGCGATAACGGCGGAAGCTGTGGCCGGTCATCACTGTCATATCCTGCAGGTGACAGTTACCCCCTTCTTCACAGACCGGGCAGTCGTGCGGGTGGTTGGTCATCAGCCACTCCACCACGCTTTCGCGGAACTCTTTCGCTTCGCCATCGTCGATGGAGATAAATGTGCCGTCAGAAGCCGGCGTCATGCAGGACATGACAAGACGGCCGCGGGTATCTTCGGCATTCTGGAATTGCTTTACCGCGCACTGGCGGCAGGCCCCAACGCTTCCCAGCGCCGGATGCCAGCAAAAATAAGGAATATCAAGGCCCAGAGAGAGACACGCCTGTAGCAGGTTGTCCGCTCCGTTCACATCATACTCTTTACCGTCTACATGGATTGTAGCCATAGTGACATGCTTCCGTAAGGCTCGTCAGAAACGAGCGTTAATCAAATTCTTGCCCCGACACACTGCGATTATCGGGGCGGCGGCACCAGGCCTGATTCCGTGTGCTGCGGCGAATTACCAGCGCGCTTTCAGCAGGTTTGGCTGAATCCCGCCAATCGCGCGGGTATTACCGAACACCTGCGGCGCAATGCCGGCTTCAAACTCTTCACGGAAATATTTAATCGCACTCTGCAGCGGCTCAACCGCACCCGGCGCGTGTGCGCAGAAGGTTTTACCCGGGCCGAGCTGACGGCAGAGTTGCTGTAAGGTTTCGATGTCGCCTGGCTGACCCTGCTTCTGCTCCAGCGCGCGCAGAATTTTTACGCTCCACGGCAGACCGTCACGGCATGGCGTACACCAGCCGCACGATTCACGGGCGAAGAACTCTTCAAGATTACGCACCAGCGAAACCATGTTGATTTCATGATCGACTGCCATCGCCAGCGCGGTTCCCAGACGGCTGCCGGCTTTACCAATGCTGGCAAACTCCATCGGCAGATCCAGGTGCTCATCCGTCAGGAAGTCGGTCCCTGCCCCGCCTGGCTGCCAGGCTTTGAAGCGCAGTCCGTCACGCATCCCGCCGGCGTAATCTTCCAGAATTTCACGTGCAGTAATGCCGAACGGCAGTTCCCAGACGCCAGGATTTTTCACCCGACCGGAAAAGCCCATCATCTTGGTGCCGGCGTCGTCACTTTTCGAGATGCCTTTGTACCAGTCGACGCCGTTTGCCAGGATGGCCGGCACGTTTGACAACGTTTCCACATTGTTAACGCAGGTCGGTTTACCCCATGCGCCCGCACTCGCCGGGAACGGCGGTTTGGAACGCGGGTTAGCACGACGGCCTTCCAGCGAGTTAATCAGTGCTGTCTCTTCGCCGCAGATATAACGACCCGCGCCGGTGTGCACAATCAGTTCGAAGTCAAAACCGGTGCCGAGAATGTTTTTACCGAGATAGCCCGCTTCGGTGGCTTCAGCAATCGCCCGGCGCAGATGCACCGCAGCTTCAATGTATTCGCCACGCAGGAAGATGTAGCCACGGTAAGCCTTCAGCGCAAAGGCACTGATCAGCATCCCTTCCACCAGCTGGTGAGGCATCTGCTCCATCAGCAGGCGGTCTTTATAGGTGCCCGGCTCCATTTCATCGGCGTTACACAGCAGGTAACGGATGTTCATCGACTCATCTTTCGGCATCAGGCTCCACTTCAGGCCGGTGGAGAAGCCCGCACCGCCGCGCCCTTTCAGGCCAGAGTCTTTTACTGCCGCCACGATTTCGTCAGGTGACATGCTGTTTAACGCTTTTTCAGCGCCGGCATAACCGTTTTTACTGCGGTATTCATCAATCCACACCGGCTGCTTGTCGTCGCGCATCCGCCAGGTAAGAGGATGGGTTTCAGCAGTACGAATGATAGTTTTCAATGTCATTGATACTGCTCCAGCAAAGTGGCGATGCCTTCAGGCGTCAGATGCACGTGGGTGTCTTCATCCACCATCATCGTTGGCCCTTTATCGCAGTTGCCCAGACAGCAGGTCGGCAGCAGGGTAAAGCGTCCGTCCGCCGTGGTCTGGCCCGGTTTGATATTCAGATTCTGTTCCAGCGCAGCCTGAATGCCCTGATAGCCGGTGATGTGACACACCACGCTGTCGCAGTAACGGATGACATGGCGGCCAACCGGCTGACGGAAGATCTGGCTATAGAATGTCGCCACACCTTCCACATCACTGGCCGGAATGCCCAGCACCTCAGCGATAGCGTGAATCGCGCCATCCGGCACCCAGCCGCGCGCTTTCTGCACGATCTTCAGCGCTTCGATTGAGGCTGCACGCGCATCTTCATAGTGGTGTTTTTCGTGCTCAATGGCGTGATGTTCTTCCGCGCTCAGCACGAAGACCTCGTTGGGGTCGATCGTTTTAATGGCAATGTGTTGATCGTGCATAATTAGCGGTCCACGTCTGACATAACAAAATCGATACTACCGAGGTATACGATCAGGTCGGATACCAGGCTGCCGCGGATGACTGAAGGAATCTGCTGCAGATGCGGGAAGCTGGGCGTACGCACGCGGGTGCGGTAGCTCATGGTGCTGCCGTCGCTGGTCAGGTAGTAACTGTTGATCCCTTTGGTCGCTTCAATCATCTGGAAGGATTCGTTGGCCGGCATTACCGGGCCCCACGAGACCTGCAGGAAGTGGGTGATCAGCGTTTCAATATGCTGCAACGTCCGCTCTTTCGGCGGCGGTGTGGTCAGCGGGTGATCGGCTTTGAACGGCCCTTCCGGCATGTTGTTCAGGCACTGCTCAAGAATACGCAGCGACTGCCACATCTCTTCCATCTTCAGCTGGACGCGGCTGTAAGCATCACTGATGCCGGAACCGATTGGGATTTCGAAATCGAAGTTTTCGTAGCCGGAGTACGGACGCCATTTACGCACGTCAAAGTCGAGACCGGTGGCGCGCAGACCAGCACCGGTGGTGCCCCACGCCAGCGCTTCTTCCATGTTGTACGCGGCAACGCCTTTGGAACGACCTACCAGCACGCTGTTACGCAGGGCGGCTTTGTCATATTCCTTCAGGCGCTTCGGCATCCAGTCAAGGAAGTCACGCAGCAGACGTTCCCAGCCTTTCGGCAGGTCGTGCGCCACGCCGCCAATGCGGAACCACGCCGGGTGCATACGGAAGCCGGTAATGGCTTCAACCACGTCATAAATTTTCTGGCGATCGGTAAAGGCAAAGAACACCGGCGTCATGGCGCCAACGTCCTGAATAAAGGTCGAAATGTAGAGCAGATGGCTATTGATACGGAACAGTTCTGACAGCATCACGCGGATCACGTTAACGCGATCCGGTACCACGATACCGGCCAGTTTCTCTACTGCCAGCACATAAGGCATCTCATTGACGCAACCGCCAAGATATTCGACGCGGTCGGTGTAAGGAATGTAGCTGTGCCACGACTGACGCTCACCCATCTTTTCGGCACCGCGATGGTGATAACCGATGTCAGGTACGCAGTCGACGATCTCTTCGCCATCCAGCTGCAGAATGATACGGAAGGCCCCGTGCGCCGACGGGTGGTTAGGACCAAGGTTGAGGAACATGAAGTCCTCATTGGCGGTGCTGCGCTTCATGCCCCAGTCTTCAGGCTTGAAAGTCAGCGCCTCCATCTCCAGATCTTCTTTCTGTTTGGTCAGCGTAAACGGATCGAATTCGGTGGCGCGCGCCGGGTAGTCCTTGCGCAGCGGGTGACCTTCCCAGGTCGGCGGCATCATAATGCGGGTCAGGTGCGGGTGACCATCAAAGGTCACGCCAAACATCTCCCAGGTCTCACGCTCATACCAGTTGGCATTCGGGAAAAGGCGGGTGAGGGTCGGCAGGTGCATATCATTTTCAGATAACGCTACCTTGAGCATGATGTCGCGATTACGTTCAATCGACAGCAGATGATAGAAAACGGAAAAATCCGCAGCAGGTAAGCCTGCGCGGTGGGTACGTAAACGCTCATCCATGCCATGCAGGTCATACAGCATGACGTAAGGCTTGGGTAATTTACGCAGGAACTCGGTGATTTCCAGTAGCTGTTCACGCTTCACCCAGACTACCGGAATACCGGTGCGGGTCGCCTGAACGGTAAAGGCATCCGGCCCAAAACGGTTACGCAACTCGCCGATCACCGGGTCATCCAGGTGATCACGGGTTTGCCATGAAGGCTGAGCGAGATCTTGCGTGGTCAAATCTGTCATACGTTACTCACCATTCCGGCCTGGTCTCAGGCACTCAAATGAAGGCGTCAGGATGGGGCCATGCATTAAATTGTGATGTTCTGCTGCAGGCGCGGTTTGCCATCCATACGGTTAACTTACACTTCGTCCGGGCTACGCAGGTTAGTGACCGCAATGCGCTCACCGCGTTTTCTCTCACGCTCGGATTGCATGTTGGCGCGGTAAACCCCCTGATCGCCGACCACCCAGGAGAGCGGACGGCGCTCTTTGCCGATCGACTCCTGCAACAGCAGCAGCGCCTGCATATAGGCTTCCGGACGCGGCGGGCAGCCAGGAATGTACACATCAACCGGCAGGAATTTATCCACGCCCTGCACCACGGAATAGATGTCATACATGCCGCCGGAGTTAGCGCAGGCACCCATTGAGATCACCCATTTCGGCTCCAGCATCTGGTCATACAGACGCTGAATCACCGGGGCCATTTTGGTAAACGGCGTACCGGCGATTACCATAAAGTCGGCCTGACGAGGCGAGGCACGCATAACTTCGGCACCGAAACGTGCCACGTCATGCACTGCGGTAAACGAGGTCGTCATCTCTACATAACAACAGGAGAGGCCGAAGTTGTAAGGCCACAGGGAGTTTTTACGTCCCCAGTTCACCATGTCGTGCAGGGCATTTTCGAGTTTGCCCATGTAAACGCTGCGATGAACGTGCTGCTCCAGCGGATCGCTGACGATTTCCTGCTTTTGCAGAGGATAACGGTCGTTCTCACCACCGTTCGGGTCTATGCGGGTGAGCGTATAGTCCATCTTATTGCCTCTCTTTTACTGCTTGTGAGGATTGGTGTGACTGATCGTGGTGGTTTTAACCACGACGCGACGACGTGCAGGAGCCCAATCGAGTGCGCCGATGCGTACCAGATAGACTAAGCCCGCCAGGAGCACCAAAATGAAAATTGCGGCTTCCACAAAGCCGACCCAGCCGCTTTCGCGGATTGAGGTCGCCCATGCGTATAAAAAGAGGGCTTCGACGTCGAAGATGACGAAAAACATCGCAACCAGATAAAATTTTGCCGACAGGCGGATGTGGGTATCGCCCACTGACTCGATGCCCGATTCGAACGGCGTGTCTTTATGACGCGCGCGTGCTCTGCCGCCAAGCAGCCATCCTCCGGTCAACATGAAAGCACACAGGCCAAATGCGATGACGATAAATACGATAAACGCCCAATGCTGAGCGATGATTTCGGTGGTAGTTGACATACTCATTGCTTACTCATCAAAAGTGGCGCTGGCATCCTGCACGCGTTTCCCGCAGCAAACTGACCACATCGATTCAAGGGAAGGATAAAAACCTTTTAAACGTCGCTGTTATTCTTAAATAAACAGCAATTTTATGGGGTTTTTTACTCCTTTCTATAACCTTTTGTCAACTTTGACAAAAGTATCCAAACATTATTTCACACCTGCATCATATTATTAACAAATGATGCCCCGCTTTCCAGCTAAATCGCTTCAGTCTGTGGGGTTAATTTTAGTGTAGCGGGTATTTACATGCATGGATCGTGCATTTAACAAACATATTTTGACAGGTATCACTGTGTTTTCCTTCCCCTTAGCAGGGGTATTTTCTTGATCCAGAACACACTTCTGCCCTTTTTGCGTTAAATTTCTCCGTTTTTTAGCACTAGCCGAAACATAACGTCCGTTTTTTTGGTGGGTAAATTTCAGATAGCGCAAAGATGAAATTAATTGCAACCCGTGACTATTGAAAAAGATGATTCAGGGGGAAATTCAGAGGGTCAGGAAGGTAGCGGCAGGCAAAAAAAAGCCTCTCGCTCTGCTTACAGAATGAAAGGCTTTTTTATCGGGGTTTTGATGCGCGCATTCTGCGCATTATTTGCGCAGCATGGAGGCAGCAAAATTATTCTTCGTCATCCAGTAACAGAGTACCGTCAGGATTAGCGCTCAGGTTGTACGGATCGTTGGTGGACTGCATGGCATTAAAGATCGCCAGCGCCAGTTCATTATCGCTGTCAGGATTACGACACAGCAGATACTGCGTATCTGGCAGAACCGGCAGCCCTTCCGCTGCACCCATTACCCGCAGTTCCGGACTCATCATCTCTACCGGGCGTGCCGTCACACCCAATCCTGCTTTAACCGCAGCACGTACCGCAGCCAGCGTCGACGCGACATACGAAATACGCCATGGGATGCCCGCTTCGTTGAGGTGATCGATCGCCATATCGCGATAAGGGCTTGGCTCATCCAGCAATACCAATGGAATGGCTTCACCACGCTGGAAGATGTAATCCGCCGCGCAATACCACAAGGTTGGCGAGGTGCGCAGCACCTGATAGGTGAAATTGCCCGGGCTGGAGGTGGTGACCACAAGGTCCACTTCGCCCTGATTGAGCATTTCCATCATGAAAGGGTTACGTTTTACCCGTACATCAATCGCCAGTTTCGGATAAACCGAGGTTACGCGGTTTAGCAGGAACGGCAGAATGGTGTCAGAGGTGTCATCGGAAGCGCCAATAGTCAGCACACCCTGAATATTGCTGTACATCAGAGAGGTGCAGGCTTCGTCGTTAAAACGAAGGATTTTTCTGGCGTAACCTAACAGCTGGATCCCGTGCTCTGTTAACAGCTTATTACGTCCATGTCTGGCAAACAGCTCTTTACCTACCAATTGCTCCAGACGTTGCATCTGCTGGCTGACTGCTGACTGGGTTCTGCAGACCGCTGCAGCCGCCGCAGCAAAAGTATTCAGGTCAGCAACGGCAACGAAGGTTCTCAGCAGATCGAGGTCGAGATTCAGTATCGGACGATTTGCATTAGTCATGTTTTTTCTTCACTTATTAGGTTTTTACGAACTACTACCCTGGTGTTATTACTAAGCTTATCAAAGTGATAAACAGTAATGGTGCTCAATGACAGTCCTGTGTTGAGACTGACACAAAAAATTTCACGAACGTTTACAGACCGCTGATGACCCCTAGAAAGCTAAAGATCCACAGGGTCGGAAGACAGATACAACTTCTGAACCGAAGGCGCGGGGTGCGCGTATGCAGGAAGCTGCGTAGTTGTCTTATTCCCACCCAAAAAGGCCAGGCGGGACAGAATGCGTGATGGGGCGACGCATTAAGCGGAGCGGCCATACACACTAAATAATAAATTATACTTAATCATTTTTGACTTCAAAATGGAAATGATTTTGTGAAAACCGCTGTAAATTTTGTGCTAAAGGCGTTTCCAGCACATCCTGGCAGCGTATCGCTTTCTTTTCATCCCGCCGGTGAAGAAAATTTCAGCAGAGAAGCAACAGACGATACGCTGAATTGCGCTTATCTGCTGCCATCCGGCCCTGATCATGTGGCACTTCTCCGGGAATCACAGGGTGATGGCCGCACCAATCTTTAACAGTCTTAAGCCGTAAGTGAAATCGCCCTGCCCTGAACGGTCATTATTTAACCATCAATAAAATATCGTTTAACTATTTCCCACAGTGTGTATTTCAAAAGCGAGGAAAGGTTCCGCCGCCATAAGTTCCAAAAATGTTTCATAATGTGCGAAAGGACAGCGGATTCCGCCTCCCATTATTAGCTCAAAATATCGTTTAATCATTCTAATGTGGATAGTTTAACTAATTATTACGTTAACAAATATCTTTTGCACTACACGCGACCGGAAAAGTTGCTGAACGCGCCAAAACCGAGCGGCACCCTTCTTTTGTGTCCGTGAGGAGAGTACATTGTGCTGGTTTGATTTCTGCGGCAGCCAAAAGGATTCTGCCCATTAAGGCGATAACAATGACTTTTCAGATTGATAAATCCGGTAAGCTGGATAACGTTTGCTACGACATCCGTGGCCCGGTATTGAAAGAGGCTAAGCGCCTCGAAGAAGAAGGCAACAAGGTTCTTAAACTGAACATCGGCAATCCAGCGCCGTTTGGCTTCGAAGCCCCTGATGAAATTCTGGTGGATGTGATCCGTAACCTGCCGAGCGCGCAGGGTTATTGCGACTCCAAAGGCCTCTATTCCGCCCGCAAAGCGATCATGCAGCATTACCAGGCGCGTGACATGCGCGATGTCACCGTAGAAGATATCTATATTGGTAATGGCGTCTCTGAGTTAATCGTGCAGGCGATGCAGGCCCTGCTGAACAGTGGCGATGAAATGCTGGTGCCGGCACCCGACTATCCGTTATGGACCGCGGCCGTGTCGCTGTCGAGCGGTAAAGCGGTGCACTATCTGTGTGACGAATCGGCTGACTGGTTTCCCGACCTGGACGATATCCGCAGTAAGATCACCCCGCGCACTCGCGGCATCGTCATCATCAACCCGAATAACCCCACCGGTGCGGTTTACAGCAAAGAGCTGCTGTTAGAGATTGTCGACATTGCCCGTCAGCATAACCTGATCATTTTCGCCGATGAGATTTACGACAAAATTCTTTACGACGAAGCCCAGCATCACTGTATCGCCGCTCTGGCACCCGATCTGCTGACCGTCACCTTCAACGGCCTGTCGAAAACCTATCGCGTTGCGGGCTTCCGTCAGGGCTGGATGGTGCTGAACGGCCCGAAAAAACATGCTAAAGGCTACATTGAGGGGCTGGAGATGCTCGCCTCAATGCGTCTGTGCGCCAACGTACCGGCTCAGCATGCGATTCAGACTGCGCTGGGGGGTTACCAGAGTATCAGTGAATTTATCGTGCCTGGTGGTCGTCTGTATGAGCAGCGCCAGCGCGCATGGGAACTGATTAACGACATTCCCGGCGTCAGCTGCGTCAAACCCCAGGGTGCGCTGTATATGTTCCCGCGCATCGATGCGAAAAAATTCAACATCTTTGACGATCAGAAGATGGTGCTGGATTTCCTGCTGCAGGAAAAAGTTCTGCTGGTGCAGGGCAGCGCCTTTAACTGGCCGTGGCCGGATCACCTGCGCATCGTTACCCTGCCGCGCGTCGATGACCTGGAAATGGCGATCAATAAATTTGGCCGTTTCCTGCAAGGCTACCGTCAATAATCTCAGCCGCGTATACTGACGCTATTTGGGGAGAGCCGGTCTCTCCCCTGTCGGCTCACAGGAACGCTCATGACTCAAAGCCACTTTTTTGCCCACCTCTCCCGCCTTAAGCTGATCAATCGCTGGCCGCTGATGCGCAATGTGCGTACCGAAAACGTCTCTGAGCACAGTCTGCAGGTGGCGATGGTGGCGCACGCCCTGGCGGTGATTAAAAATCTGAAATTCAACGGTACGCTTAACGCCGATCGCATCGCTATGCTGGCGCTCTATCATGATGCCAGCGAAGTGCTGACCGGCGATCTGCCGACGCCGGTGAAGTATTACAATGCGCAGATTGCCCATGAATATAAAAAGATTGAAAAAATTGCCCAGCAGAAGCTGATCGAGATGCTGCCTGAGGAGTTTCAGGCGATCTATCGCCCGTTGATTGATGAGCATCTGCACAGTGAAGAAGAACAGGCGGTAGTAAAGCAGGCCGATGCGCTCTGTGCTTATGTGAAGTGTCTGGAAGAACTCTCCGCCGGCAATAATGAATTTTTGCTGGCGAAGGCGCGGCTGGAAACGACGCTGGCGCAACGTCGCTCACCGGAAATGGATTACTTCGTTGAGGTATTTATTCCCAGTTTCAGCCTGTCACTGGATGAGATTTCACAGGATACGCCGCTCTGAATCTGGCGGCGCAGTGAGGCTATTACGCCTTGCGCCCAATGCTGAACTGGCCGCTGCTCTGTCGGTTGACGATTAACGACTCGAGCGACGACAGCTGCAGCGTGACGTCATTCAGTCGCGGCGTTTCAGCCGGTGCATTGACTGCAATCACCGCACAGCCGGCATTCAGACCGGATAAAATCCCGGCGGGCGCATCCTCAACCACGACGCATGACGTTGCCGCTAAGTCAAGCTTTTCAGCGCCCAGCAGATAAGGGTCCGGTTCCGGTTTGCCCTTTGCCACCTGCTCCGCGGTGATAAACACCGCCGGCTGCGGTAAGCCAGCGGCTTTATGCCGCGCATGCGCCACCGGTACCGAACCTGAAGTGACAATCGCCCACGGGATCTGCAGTTCGTTCAGCGTGTTCAACAACGCGTGGGCGCCAGGCAGGGCCTGAACGCCATCCGTATCGGCTGCCTCTGCTTGTTCCAGCGCAATAAACTCTGCCTGAATAGCCGCTTCCGGCTGACCAGCCATAAAGTGACGCAGTGAGGTGATCGCCTGTTTGCCATGAATAAACGCCAGGATCTCTTCCGCTGCAATGCCGTGGCGGGCGCCCCACTGGCTCCAGGCACGTTCAACTGCAGGCAATGAATCCACTAAGGTGCCGTCTAAATCAAATAGAAAACCACTGTAGGTCACGCGTCACTCCTCATCAGGCATTAATCACTTGCGCAATTTCATTGGCGCTTAAATGGTACTGTCGCGGACAAGTCTGCCATAAAGCCAGCATGCGTTGATACTTTTCCCACATCGGCGTCTGGGCATTAAAGCCGTGCGTGCCGGAATCAAAATGGGTATAGCGCCCTTCGCTGTTCACCATAAAGCGCACGTAGCCCAGATAGCGCGCTTCGGTTGCGGCATCAAAACCGAGGAACGCCAGACGCCGCTCCTCGAGCGTGCCGCTATCTTTGAGGTTCGACCAGGAGACGTGCAGCGCATGGTGCATCTCCATAATGTCGATGATGGTCCGGCAGGTCTCTTCGCTGAGTTCGCCGAACTCTTTGTCCAGCTCGCGCATCTGCAGCGCGTAGCCGCGTTCGATAATGGTTTGATAGCGGCGGAAGCGCTCGGCATTTTCTGGCTCAAGCATCGCCATGATTTTGTACTGGTTGGTAAGGATCAAACGCTGTGCATGGGTCATTTCCATCATTCACTCCCGGCCAGAGCCGCTCAGGTAACAGACAATGCGGAAATGATCACACAGCGTTAGCGATACGGAAATCTCCGTATCGCCTTTCTTTGATCTGGCTGCAGGTTAACCGGTATTTTAGTCAAAAACCCGGTATAACTCAGAGGTCGTCGAGGAAGGTGCGGTCCAGCTGTTTGAAGGCGCGTTTCAGCACGTCAGCCAGCGCCTGATAGGTTGGTTTGCCCTCAACCGGGGCGATCGCCTGACCCGCTTCTTCCAGCTTTGCGCGGACTTCGTGGAACCAGTTAAGCAAGGTGGGCGGAAGCGGCGTAATAGAACGTTTTCCCAGCCACCACAAGCCCTGCATCGGCAAGCTGCAGGCAAACAGCGCAGTCGCAACTGCCGGGCCAAGCTGACCGCCCATGGCAATCTGCCAGGTTAGCGTGAAAATCGCTAAAGGTGGCATAAAGCGAATGGCAAAGCGCGTCGCTGATGAGACACGGTTTTCAGGGAACACCGGTGCCAGGCGCTTGTCAGCCGGCCAGGTCTTCATATAGTGCTGTCCGCGCTGAAACATCCGGAACCAACTGGTACTGCCCGATTCATTCGCCATGGCTCACCTCAACTAATACTGCAAAGATTAAAAAATAGTTATAACTACACAACTTTACGTGACATCCTTCAATTTTTTTTGTCTTTAAAGGTGACTCCAGCTATTCTGACGCCGTTTCGACACCTTTCTGGCAGCGACCAGCGCCTTTGGGAAGAGGAGAGGTCAGGTTTCGACAAATAAATTTCAAATTTTTGCGTAAAATTACCAAAATTTTTTGCGGAAAAGCAGAATTCTGACTACCGCATGATGTTTATCATTAATCTACCAGCTTTCATGGGCTACGCTGATAGTCTGATTGCGTTTTTTTTAGCCACTCTCTAAAAATAGGTACTTCCATGTCGAGTAAGTTAGTTCTGGTCCTGAACTGTGGCAGCTCTTCCCTTAAGTTTGCCATCCTCAATCCTGCCAGCGGTGACGAATTTTTGTCTGGCCTGGCGGAATGCTTTCATCTTCCTGAAGCGCGTATCAAATGGAAGCTGGACGGTCAAAAACAGGAAGCCCCTCTCGGTGCCGGCGCAGCGCATAGCGAAGCACTGAATTTCATTGTTAAAACCATTCTGGCACAAAAACCAGCGCTTTCGGCACAAATTGCTGCAATCGGCCATCGCATCGTTCACGGCGGCGAGAAACTGACCCAATCAGTGGTGATTACTGAAGAAGTGATCCAGGGCATTAAAGACGCCTCTTCCTTTGCCCCGCTGCATAATCCAGCGCACCTGATCGGTATCGATGAGGCGATGAAAAACTTCCCGCATCTGTCAGATAAGAATGTCGCGGTATTTGACACCGCTTTCCATCAGACAATGCCGGAAGAGTCCTACCTTTATGCGCTGCCGTACAAATTGTATAAAGAGCACGGCGTTCGTCGCTATGGCGCGCACGGCACCAGTCACTATTACGTGACGCATGAAGCGGCCAAAATGCTCAACAAGCCGCTGGCATCGCTCAACATCATTACCTGTCACCTCGGCAACGGCGGTTCGGTTTCCGCGATCCGCAACGGCGAATGCGTTGATACCTCAATGGGCCTGACGCCGCTGGAAGGCCTGGTGATGGGCACCCGCAGTGGTGATATCGATCCGGCGATCATCTTCTTCCTGCACGACACCCTCGGCATGAGCGTTGATGCAATCAACAAGTTGCTGACCAAAGAGTCTGGACTGTTAGGGCTGACTGAAGTGACCAGCGACTGCCGTTATGTTGAAGAAAACTACACCACTAAAGAAGATGCGAAGCGCGCGATGAATGTGTTCTGCCATCGCCTGGCCAAATACATCGGCAGCTACACCGCGCTGATGGAAGGTCGCCTTGACGCCGTTATCTTCACCGGCGGTATCGGTGAAAACGCCGCGATGGTGCGCGAACTGACGCTGAAAAAACTGGCGCTGCTCGGATTCGATGTGGATCACGATCGTAACCTGGCAGCCCGCTTCGGTCAGTCCGGCTACATCAATAAAGAGGGCACCCGCCCGGCGCTGGTTATCCCAACCAACGAAGAGTTGGTCATCGCCCAGGACGCCGCGCGTCTGACCGCGTAATCGCTTCTCTCCGTCAGCTCAGGCTGACGGAGTTGTTTTTGACACCCTGCAATTCCTGAGAGGTTCAATCGTGTCACGTACAATTATGCTCATTCCGACCGGCACCAGCGTCGGCCTGACCAGCGTCAGCCTTGGCGTTATTCGCGCCATGGAACGTAAAGGCGTGCGGCTTAGCGTCTTCAAGCCGATTGCTCAGCCGCGCTCTGGCGGTGATACACCGGATCAGACCACCACCATTATCCGTAAAAACTCGTCGATTCCTGCTGCTGAACCGCTGCAGATGGCACGCGTTGAATCTCTGCTGGGCTCTAACCAGCAGGACGTGCTGATGGAAGAGATCATCTCCCGTTATCATGCCAACACCCAGGATGCCGAAGTGGTGCTGGTTGAAGGTCTGGTGCCGACCCGTAAGCATCAGTTCGCCAACGCGCTGAACTACGAAATCGCCAAAACGCTGAACGCGGAAATCGTCTTCGTAATGGCGCTGGGTAATGACTCTCCGGCACAGCTGAAAGAACGCATTGAGCTGACGCAAAGCAGCTTCGGCGGACAGAAAAATAAAAACATCACTGGCGTGATCATCAACAAACTTAACGCGCCGGTGGATGAACAGGGGCGTACCCGCCCTGACCTGTCAGAAATTTTTGATGACTCGTCAAAAGCCAGCATCGCGAACATCGATCCGAAACAGCTGTTCTCCGATAGCCCGCTGCCGGTATTGGGCTGCGTGCCGTGGAGCTTTGATCTGATCGCTACCCGCGCCATCGATATGTGCCGTCACCTTAATGCACGCATCATCAACGAAGGTGAGATTCAGACCCGCCGGGTGAAATCTGTCACCTTCTGCGCCCGTAGCATTCCGCATATGCTGGAGCATTTCCGTCCAGGATCGCTGCTGGTGACTTCGGCTGACCGTCCGGATGTGCTGGTTGCCGCCTGTCTGGCCGCCATGAACGGCATTGAGATTGGTGCCATCCTGCTGACCGGTAACTATGAGATTGACGAGCGCATTGCCAGACTGTGTGAGCGTGCGTTCCAGACCGGCCTGCCGGTGTTTATGGTAAAAACCAATACCTGGCAGACCTCGCTCAGCCTGCAGAGCTTTAACCTTGAAGTTCCGGCTGATGACACCCAGCGCATCGAAAAAGTGCAGGAGTACGTCGCCAGCTACATCAACGCTGACTGGATTGAGTCACTGACCGCCACCTCTGAACGCAGTCGTCGCCTCTCTCCACCGGCCTTCCGTTATCAGCTGACCGAGCTGGCGCGCAAAGCCGGCAAACGTGTGGTGCTGCCAGAGGGTGATGAGCCGCGTACTGTGAAAGCCGCGGCCATCTGTGCCGAACGCGGCATCGCGACCTGCGTGCTGTTAGGTAACCCGGATGAAATTCAGCGCGTCGCCGCCGCTCAGGGCGTCGAACTGGGCAAAGGCGTCGAGATTGTCGATCCGGCTCAGGTGCGTGAAAACTACGTGCCGCGTCTGGTTGAGCTGCGTAAGAGCAAGGGCATGACCGAAGTGGTGGCGCAGGAGCAACTGGAAGACAACGTGGTGCTGGGCACCATGATGCTGGAGCGTGGCGAAGTCGACGGTCTGGTATCGGGTGCCGTACACACCACCGCTAACACCATTCGTCCACCGTTGCAGCTGATCAAAACCGCACCGAACAGTTCGCTGGTGTCGTCAGTGTTCTTTATGCTGCTGCCTGAGCAGGTGCTGGTTTACGGTGACTGTGCGATTAACCCGGACCCGAGCGCCGAGCAGCTGGCCGAAATCGCCATTCAGTCTGCAGATTCGGCTAAGGCCTTTGGTATCGACCCTCGCGTGGCGATGATCTCCTACTCCACCGGCACCTCAGGTGCTGGCAGCGACGTCGAAAAAGTCCGTGAAGCGACCCGTATTGCGCAGGAGAAACGTCCGGATCTGGTGATTGATGGTCCGCTGCAGTATGACGCAGCGATCATGGAAGACGTGGCGAAATCCAAAGCGCCAAACTCACAGGTGGCCGGTCGCGCCACGGTGTTTATCTTCCCGGATCTCAACACCGGTAACACCACTTATAAAGCGGTACAACGTTCTGCCGACCTGATCTCAATTGGTCCGATGCTGCAGGGCATGCGTAAACCGGTCAACGACCTGTCACGCGGCGCACTGGTGGATGACATTGTCTACACCATCGCCTTAACCGCCATCCAGTCACAGCAGGCTGAAGGCTAAGCCTCACTGTGTCATACCGGGCATGCCACTGCGCATGCCCTTTTTTGTCTGCGATACGCCACCGTCGCCGGTTGATATCAGGCCCGGTTCTCGCCGTTACGGCTCATCCACAGCGACAATGCCTTAAGCGAATCGTCGGTAAATTCGTCGCAACGCGCGGTGATTTCATCAGGCGTCATCCAGATAATCTCATCCACTTCCGTTTCCTGCATTGCGAAAGGACCGTGCGATACGCAGCTGAACAGTCCACCCCAGACGCGGCAATGCTCATCTTCGAAGTAGAATTTACCGTGTTCGGCAAACGGAACGTCGGCAATCCCCAGTTCCTCTTCCGCTTCACGTCGTGCCGATTCCAGCATATCTTCGCCGCTCTGCACCACGCCGCCTGCCGTTGCGTCCAGCTTGCCCGGCATAAAATCTTTGGTCTCGGTGCGACGCTGTACCAGAATTTTCCCCATACCGTCATGAACCACGATATAGGTGGCACGGTGACGCAGACATTCAGCACGCATCTGTGCACGTGTCGCCTGAGCAACCACTTCGTTCTCTTCGTTGACGATGTCGACCCACTCGACACCCTCACCCGCAATGTGATCCACCATCCGTAACCCTTTCCTGTTTGGCGTGCCCGGATGCACGCGCTGTTTACCACGTTATTATCATAGTGTGGCGTAAGGTAATCACTTCCGTTAGCTTGAGCAAGCCTCGAAAGTTATCGATTTTTGCCGCTTTCAGCTAACCACAGTTGTACTGAGGCACGCTGCCACTGAAACTCAGCATAGTGTTGTAAGCGCGCGGGTAACGGATCGCCGTGCAGTACCAGCCGGTTAAGCATCACCGCCAGATCGGTATCGGCGATGGACCATTCACCAAACAGATTCTGCTGCCCATCGGGTAACAGCCGTTCAACCGCCGTAACCAGCTTATCCACTGCCTGCTGCGCCGAGGCGGTCAGCGGTGAAAATCGCTCGCCGGCGAACAGCACTTCCGTCGGCCGTTCCTGACGGATCCACAGAAAGTCGCTGCGCAGCCAGGCCTGAATCTCTCTTGCCCTGGCGCGCTTCTCACGGTCGCGGGGATAGAGGCGCTCAAACTCGGGTGCCGGAAACCGCTCTTCCAGATATTCGCTGATGGCCGAAGACTCGCTCAGCAGAAAATCATCGATTTGCAGCGTAGGCACCCGGCAGGTTAACGACAGCTCACGATAGGCCGCAGCGAACTGCTGGTTTTGCGACAAATCGACACGTTTCAGGGTAAAAGGGATGCCTTTTTCGGTGAGAGCAACATAAGCCGACATGGCGTAAGGACTGAAAAATGATGAATCTGACCACAGGGTGATGGACGGATAATTCATCGGTTACCTCAATTGGCTGTCAGGATTGCATCATGTTTACCGATTTTTATTTCTGAAGGCAACGCTGAGCTGGTCCGATGTTTCGACCGATTGCAAGAAAGCGCGACGCGACTCACCTCACACTGGCCTCACTCTTCTATGCTGAAGAGAACAAATAACAAAAACGTCAAGGGAGCCGCAACATGCACATTCTTATTACCGGCGGAACAGGATTAATTGGTCGCCATCTGATTCCGCGCCTGCAGCAACTCGGACACCAGATTAGCGTGGTGACGCGTGATGTGGTCAGCGCGCGTGAAAAGCTGGGCGACGACGTGGCGCTCTGGTCAGGTCTGGCGCAACAGCACGATCTCAATAATGTTGATGCGGTAATCAACCTGGCGGGTGAACCGATTGCCGACAAACGCTGGACCGAACCGCATAAACAGCAGTTGTGTGAAAGCCGCTGGCAGATCACTGAACAGATCGCCTCACTGATCAATGCCAGCACCACTCCACCCTCAGTGCTGATTTCCGGCTCCGCGACCGGGTTATATGGCGATACCGGCGATCTGGTGCTGACCGAAGAGGATCCCGGCCACGACGAATTCACTCACCAGCTGTGCGCCCGCTGGGAGCAACTGGCGCTCAGTGCCGAAAGCGATCGTACCCGCGTCTGTCTGTTACGTACCGGCGTGGTGCTGGCAGCAGAAGGCGGCGCGCTCAGCAAAATGAAGCTGCCGTTCAAACTGGGTATTGGCGGCCCGATCGGCAGCGGTAAGCAATATATGCCGTGGATCCATCTCGACGATATGCTCAACGCCATACTCTGGCTGCTGGATCATGACGATCTGCGCGGTCCGTTCAACATGGTTGCTCCTTATGCGGTACGCAATGAGCAGTTTGCCGCGACCCTGGGCCGGGTAATGCACCGTCCGGCCTTTATGCGCACCCCCGCCAGCGCGATTAAGCTGATGATGGGTGAATCAGCGGTGCTGGTACTGGGTGGGCAGCATGTGTTGCCTAAACGGCTGGAAGCCTCAGGATTTACCTTCCGCTGGTATGATCTGCAGCAAGCATTACAGGATGTGATTAAGCATTAACGCGGGCGGCGGAATGGGTCGGGCGGATAATCGGGCTTCGCTGGGGCCGATTACTCTGCTGCAATCGCAGCGTTGGCCAGTGAGAGCGCCGATTGCCGTTACCGGTCGGAGATTAAGGCCGGAAACCGCCACGAACGCGACGATAAACCACCGTTACCACCCGCGAAATCCGTACCAGTCATAAGTAGTGCCTGGTACCGTCCGGCCGGCAATAAAAGTTCAGCGAGAGTGCGATTTTCAGACTGAGCCGGCGCACCCTATCGTGATGCGCCGGCTGGCGGGACAGATGATCGACCGCGGCTGCGGCATCCGCATTGCGGCAGCCCGTGCCAGCACGACGCGGACGCGGACGCGAACTTACTTCAGCGAGCCTTTCAGGAACTGCTGCAGGCGGGTACTCTTCGGGCTGCCGAACAGTTCCACCGGCGATCCCTGCTCTTCAATTTTGCCCTGATGCAGGAAAATGACATGACTGGAGACGTGACGGGCAAATTCCATCTCGTGCGTCACCACCACCATGGTTTTCCCCTCTTCCGCCAGTTTCTGCATAATGCGCAGTACTTCACCGACCAGCTCCGGATCGAGCGCCGAGGTGGGTTCATCAAACAGCAACACTTCCGGCTCCATCGCCAGCGCGCGCGCAATCGACACGCGCTGCTGCTGACCACCGGAAAGATGAACCGGGTATTTCGCCTGTGCCCGTGCATCAATCCCGACCTTATCGAGGTATTTGATTGCCCGTTCACGCGCTTCCGCTTTGCTCAGTCCCAGCACCTGAATCGGCGCTTCCATCACGTTTTCCAGCACCGTCATATGGCTCCACAGATTGAAGTGCTGGAATACCATGGTCAGGCTGGTACGCAGGGCGCGCAGTTGCTCTTTGTTTGCCACTTTCAGCTGACCATCTTTGTCGCGGACTAAGTTGATCTGCTGATTATTAACCACAATCGTGCCTTCGCTCGGTTTTTCGAGGAAGTTGATGCAGCGTAAAAAGGTACTTTTTCCCGAACCGGACGATCCGATAATGGTGATCACATCGCCCGCGTTAGCGGTTAACGAGACCCCTTTCAGCACTTCGTGTTCACCGTAACGTTTATGTAATTCGGTGACGCTTAATTTATTGTCAGCCATAGTTCTACTCAATGCGATGAAGAGGGTTTGACGTGGGCCAGCCAGCGCCGCTCCGCCAGACGGAACAGGCTGATTAACACGTAAGAAATAATCAGATACAGCACCGCGGCCAGGCCGAACGCGGTAAACGGCTGATAGGTCGCCGAGTTGATATCACGCGCAATTTTCAGCAAATCCGGCACCGTCGCGGTAAACGCCAGCGCGGTGGAGTGCAGCATTAAAATTACTTCGTTGCTGTAGGCCGGTAACGCGGTGCGCAGCGCCGACGGCAGAATAATGCAGCGATAGAGTTTGAAGGTGGAGAAGCCATAGGCCCGCGCCGCCTCGATTTCACCGTGCGGTACCGAGCGGATAGCCCCGGCAAAGATTTCGGTGGTGTAGGCACAGGTGTTGAGGGTAAACGCCAGTAAGGTACAGTTCAGCCCGCTGCGGAAAAAGGCATTCAGCAGTTCGGTGCCTTTAACAATTTCCAGTGTGTACATCCCGGAGTAGAACACCAGCAGCTGCACATAGAGCGGTGTACCGCGAAACACATAGGTAAACAGCCAGACCGGAAAACTGATAAACCGGTTCGGTGAAACCCGCGCAATCGCCAGCAGGATCGCCAGCGATCCACCAATAACCACCGACAGGATCAACAGCCACAGCGTAATGGCGACGCCGGTAAAGCGGTAACCATCGGTCCAGAGCAGCGATTTCCAGTATTCCTGAATAATATCAATCATAGCTCGCCCTCTTCACGCCAACCGTATAGCGCCGGTTAAGCCACCACAGCACGCCATTCGACAGCGTGGTAAACACCAGATAGATCACGCCCGCCACAATCGCAAAGTAGAACGGTTGCCAGGTACTTTTACCGGCCAGCTGCGTGGCTTTCACCACATCTTCCAGCCCCAGCAGTGATACCAGCGCGGTGGCCTTGAGGATCACCTGCCAGTTGTTGCCGATACCCGGCAACGCATAGCGCATCATCGCCGGGAACAGAATGCGGCGGAACACCTGTGAACCGGTGAAACCGAACGCGGTGGCCGCTTCGATCTGCCCTTTTGGCACCGCCATAAAGGCACCACGGAAGGTTTCTGTGAAGTAGGCACCATAGATAAAGCCGAGCGTAATGATACCCGCGACCATCGGGTCGATATCAAACTGGGCCATCCCCAGCGCGTCGGTAATCTGGTTAAGCACGATCTGCAGACCGTAGAAGATCAGCAGCATAAGAACGAGGTCCGGCACACCGCGAATCAGGGTGGTGTAGCCTTCAAAGATCATCGCCAGCAGCCGGTTACGTGACAGTTTGGCACCCGCGCCAATCAGCCCGAGCAGCACTGCCAGAACCACCGAGGTCAGCGCCAGCTCCAGTGTCACCAGCGTGCCCCGAAGAATTACATCAGAATAGCCATACAGCATCGAGAGGGTCCTGTCGTGGGGTGGAAACGGAACGCTGCCCGCCAGCAATCGACGGGCAGTTTTGCTCTGCTCAGCCATTCCGGACAGCAGCAGACCGTGCATTGCCGGTAAAGTAAACGCCGCTAGCTGGCGCTCTCTTTTCCCGCATCCGATCCGGCCTGCTAAGGTCCGTCATATTATGGGCAGAGCGACAGGATGGTTAGTCGCCGTACACATTAAAGTCGAAGTACTTCTTCGCAATCTTGTCGTAGGTGCCATCTTTACGCATTTCAGCAAAGGCTTTGTCGATGGCCGCTTTCAGCTCGCTGTCATCTTTACGCAGCCCCATACCGGTGCCGACGCCGAAGATTTTGTCATCTTTCACTGCCGGACCGGCGAAGGCGTAGTTTTTCCCGACCGGCTGCTTCAGGAACCCTTCGCTCGCCTGCACTTCGTCCTGGAACGCCGCATCAATACGTCCGGCATTCAGATCCTGATAGACCAGATCCTGGTTCGCGTACGGTGTCACGCTCACGCCTTTTGGCCGCCAGTACTGGTTGGCGTAAGTTTCCTGGGTGGTGCCCTGCAACAGACCGATGTTTTTGCCTTTCAGCGACTCAATCGTCGGTTCGATTTTAGACCCTTTCGGTGCCACTAAGCGCGCGTTGGCGGCGTAGAGTTTTTCCGAGAAGGCGATTTCTTCCTGACGTTTTGCTGTGATCGAGAGAGAAGAGATGATGGCGTCAATTTTCTTCGCTTTCAGCGAGGGGATCAGGGCGTCAAAGTCGCTCTCAACGTAAGTACACTGGGTATGAATGCGTTTGCAGATTTCGTTAGCGAGGTCGATATCAAAGCCCACTAACTGCCCTTGCGCGTTTTTTGACTCAAACGGTGGGTAGGTTGGATCTGTGCCGATACGGATTGAACCTGGTACCGCCGCAAATACGCTGGCAGCACTGGATAAACCCAGCATCAGGGAAAGAGCCAGAACACGCTTTTTCATAGATTACCCTCAAGTGAAGTGCTTTTTGTTATGTGGTACGTGATGTGTTTGCGCAAAGTAAGTTGCATGTTTCATGCCAGTTCTGCAAGTTATTCGCGCACTTAGCGTGACGTCCGACAGCCGAAAACGCTGAGCTTGTGAGGGGAATATAACAGTGAAGTAAAAGAGAAAAAGCGATGATGTTAACTTTTGGTGCATCAAATGCACGAAGAGTGATCCGAGGCGCGCTTATGCACTAAATAAGTGCGCCAGCGGAACTTTATGCACCTTGCCAGCGCGCGAACAAATCTTCTGGCAATTCGATATCAAACTGATCGATGACCCGATTGACCGTTTGATCAACCAGTTGCCCGATGTTTTCAGGGCGATGATAGAACGCCGGTACTGGCGGCATAATGATGGCGCCCAGCTCAGCGGCGGTGGTCATCATGCGCAGGTGGCCAACGTGCAGCGGCGTTTCACGCACGCACAGCACCAGCTTGCGCTGCTCTTTTAATACCACGTCAGCCGCGCGGGTCAGCAGTGAATCACTGTAACTGTGGACGATGCCGGACAGGGTTTTCATTGAGCACGGCAAAATCGCCATCCCGAGGGTTTTAAACGATCCTGACGAAATGCTTGCCGCAATATCGCGCACGTCGTGCACCACATCGGCCAGCGCCTGCACGTCACGTAGTGAGTAATCGCTCTCCAGCCCTAACGTCTGGCGCGCCGCCTGGCTCATCACCAGATGCGTTTCCACCTCATCGACCTGCTGCAAAACCTGCAGCATGCGCACGCCATAAATCACCCCGCTGGCGCCTGAGATGCCAATGATGAGTCGTTTCATATTCCAACCTTGCTCTACCCGGATGCATCATCATAACGCGGCCTGGGGATTTCTGAAAACAAACAGGGCGGGATTGCTCCCGCCCTGCTTTATCTGCCCTAACGCTGGCGCTTAGCCTTCGTTGTGCAGCTCGAGGTTTTCCACCTCATTCTGACGCGCAACCGCTTTTGCATCGTCATTACGCAGCGACTGGAGGTATTCCAGATAGCGCTGGTCAACATCCTTCGTGACATAAATTCCGTTAAACACCGAGCATTCAAACTGGGTAATGTCCGGGTTCTCTTCGCGAACCGCTTCGATCAGGTCATCCAGGTCCTGGAAAATCAGCGCATCCGCTTTGATCAACTGGCGGATCTCTTCGACTTCACGACCGTGGGCAATCAGCTCGGTGGCGCTTGGCATATCAATGCCATATACGTTCGGGAAACGAATCTCCGGAGCCGCTGACGCCAGATAAACCCGCTTCGCACCGGCTTCACGCGCCATCTCAATGATCTGCTCTGAGGTGGTGCCGCGTACGATGGAGTCATCCACCAGCAACACGTTTTTATCGCGGAACTCGGCGCGGTTAGCATTCAGCTTACGGCGAACCGCGCTGCGACGTAACTGCTGGCCCGGCATGATAAAGGTGCGGCCGACGTAACGGTTTTTCACGAAGCCCTGGCGATACGGCTTATCGAGAATGCGCGCAATTTCCAGTGCGATATCGGTTGAGGTTTCCGGAATCGGGATCACTACATCGATATCAAGATCTTCCCACTCGCGGGCAATTTTCTCGCCCAGCTTGGTGCCCATGCGCACGCGGGCGCTGTAGACCGAAATCTTATCGAGGAACGAGTCGGGACGTGCAAAGTAGACGTACTCGAACAGGCAGGGATTGCTTTTCGGGTTTTCGGCGCACTGGCGGGTAGAAAGCTGCCCCTGCTCAGTGACATAGACCGCTTCACCCGGTGCGACGTCACGGATGAATTCAAACCCTAACGTATCCAGCGCCACGCTCTCCGAGGCCACCATATATTCGGTACGGCCATCGGCGATCACGCGTTTGCCCAGCACCAGCGGACGGATACCGTTCGGGTCGCGGAACGCTACCATGCCATGACCGATAATCATCGCCACCACCGCATAGGCTCCGCGCACCTGCTGATGCACCGCAGCGACGGCGGCAAAAATATTGTCGGCTTCCAGCGGATCGTTCTGGAAGCGATCCAGCTCCTGCGCGAAAATATTGAGCAGGATTTCAGAATCTGAGGTGGTATTCACATGACGGCGGCCCTTTTCGAACAGGTGCTTACGCAGTTCGTGGGCGTTGGTGAGATTTCCGTTGTGCGCCAGCGTAATACCGTACGGCGAGTTTACGTAGAATGGCTGCGCTTCAGAGGCACTTGAGCTGCCCGCGGTCGGATAACGCGCGTGACCAATGCCCATGTTGCCCTGCAAACGCTGCATGTGGCGTGCTTCGAAAACGTCGCTGACCAGGCCATTTGCCTTTCGCAGACGGAAGCACTTCAGCGCATCGATAGTACAAATGCCTGCGGCATCCTGCCCGCGGTGCTGGAGCACCGTTAACGCGTCATAGATCGACTGGTTTACCGGCATGAAACCGGTGATACCGACAATACCGCACATGTTGTCATTTCCTCATTAAGCCGCACTCCCGGTCGCATCACCGGGGTAAAAAACTCGACGTGCTTTTCAGGTAATCGAAAAACCACCTGATTATATAACTGAACTCGGGAATGAGTTGAGACTGTTGCCAGTCCGGACTTTCGAAAAGCCGGTGAAAGTATCGAGGAAGAACAGCAGAGCGGCCACTATCAGCACACCACGCAACGCCCCGAAACAGACGCCCAACACCCGGTCGGTTCCCGACAGGCCGGTTTTTTCCACCAGCGAGCCGATCACGTAATTCACAATCGCACCGACAATCAGGGTGGCGACAAACAACACCCCAATGGCGATACCGTTACGAACCAGTTCGTCGTCAAAACCTGTAAACCAGACTGCAAGGTAGGCGTAGTAATGACTGGCGACAAAAAACGCGCATCCCCAGGTAACAAGAGATAAGGCTTCCCGGACAAACCCACGGATCAGGCTGACCAGAGCCGAAAAACCAACTACCGCAATAATGACGTAATCAATCCAGATCATGAACTCTTCCAGCGCCAGTGCCATTGCACCCCTGCATCCAGTTCGGGGCGCATTCTAACAGAAAAAGAAAACGTTTGCGTAGCGGTTTTCCAGTTCTGCATCCATAAAAAAGGCGATGAAAAAAACCTTCGTCGCCCGGTTGATTTCCCGACGGTCAGGCCGTTGAAAATCGTCATTTTTTACCCGTTTATCCGCTTTAACCCGCCGTGGTTTAGCCCAATTGGCGCTGCCTGTTACTGCTATTGGCAGCGCCAATTGATGAGTTTAGCGAGCGCTGTACGGCTTCACGACGCCGCCCAGCCCGGAGATGCTTTTCAGCTCGCCTACCGCACTTTGCATTTTGGCTTTTGAGGCGTCCGGTCCCACGTAAATGCGGGTGATCTGTCCCTGTACCGGCGTTGATGGCACGGTAAAGGCGCGATAGCCCGACAGTCGCAGCTGCGCGACAATCTCATTCACCTTGCTGGCGTTTTTCAGCGCACCCAGCTGTACCACATAAGCCTGACCGGCTGGTGCGCTCGGTTCGGCCGCCTTCGGCGTCTCGGCCTGCTTCGGCTGCTCCACGGTTTTCGGTGGCTCAACCGTTTTTGGCTTCGGCTGTTCGACCGGTTTAGGCTTCGGCTGCTCAACCGGCTTCGGTTTAGGCTGCTCGACCGGTTTCGGTTTCACCGGCGTCGGCTGATGCACCGGCGGTGGCGTCACAACGGCCGGCTCGCTCTCTTCGGTGGGTTTTGCGCGTCCCTGTTCAGCCGCTGCGGTGGTTTTTCCGCTGCTGCTGCTGACCGCATTACCTGCGCCTTCCGGCGGCTGGGCCGGCAGCGACTGGGTCACCGGCGGCACCATTTCGCTGTCCTGCTGATCGTCGGGTTTCGGCACCAGCGGAATGGCGGCGAACTCTTCTTTATAGTGCTTCTTCTGCCCATCCAGCAGCCCCGGCAATACAATCACGCCGACGGCCACCAGAATGACGGTGCCGACTAAACGGTTCTGAAACTTACTTGCCACGTCCTTTCTCCGTTTCAATCGATTCCATGACCTGTGCCACGGTGTGGAACGATCCACACACCAGCACAATGTCCTGCGGCTGCGCCTGCTGGCGCGCCTGCTGCCAGGCCTGCTCTACCGTGCTGAACGCCTCGCCCTGCGGCAGCCACTGCAGCAGCTGCTCCGCCGTCGCGCCGCGCGGGCCGTCGAGCGGTG
>MIEI01000027.1 GCA_002095305.1 Pantoea brenneri | reverse complement strand
CTGGCCGGCAGCTTCGCCGACCGCATCGGTCCGGCCAGAGTGACCCAGGCCGGTGCCGCGCTGGTGACCGTCTCGTTTGCCCTGATGTTCCTGCTGCCGTTGTTGCCGCTGCCGGCTCAGCTGGCGTTGATTGTGGTCAGCACCATCGGTTTCGATTTAGGAGTACAGGCGACGCTGGTGGCGCATCAGACGCTGGTATATGGCCTGGCGCCGGAAGCGCGCAGTCGCCTGAATGCGCTGCTGTTTACCGTGGTGTTTATCGGCATGGCAAGCGGTGCGGCGCTGGGGAGCCTGGCGCTGGCGCACTGGGGCTGGAACGGCGTCGTGGCGCTGTCAACGCTGGCTGGCGCGGCCAGTCTTGCGGTGCGCTTCGCCAGCCGCCATCTGAAAAACTGATTTCTGCGGCCGTCAAAAAATGTGCCAGGCTTAGACATAAACCCGAAATAATCTGGAGTGTTATGAGCTTTTTAGCCTGGACAGCCGCGACAGGCGGCCTGCTGCTGCTGATGTCACTGGCTTCCGGTTGGATACACCGGGGGCCGGTAACTTCTTTTGGCCTGTTTCTCATCGCCGGGATGTTATGTGGGCCGTGGGCGTTTGACGTGCTGCACATCGATATCGTCACCCATTCAGAAGCGGTGGCGCATATTACTGAAATCACCATGGCCGCCTCGCTGTTTATTACCGGCCTGAAGCTGCGTCTGCCGCTACAGAATAACTGCTGGCATACCGGCCTGCGGCTGGCTTTCCCGGCCATGCTGCTGACGGTAGCGGCGATGACACTGCTGGCGCACTGGCTGGTGGGGCTGGACTGGCCGATTGCGCTGGCGTTTGGTGCGATTGTCGCCCCAACCGATCCGGTGCTGGCGAGCTTAATCTCGGTCAACGATGCGCAGGATGACGATTCGCTGCGCGTTGCCATCTCCAGCGAAGCCGGGATGAATGATGGCTCGGCGCTGCCGCTGCTGGTGCTGGCCCTGCTGTTGTTCAATGGCGAAAGCCTGAGCGGATCGCTGCTGACCCATTGGGGAGCGAAAGAGGTGATCTGGGCAATCGGCGGCGGTCTGGCGATCGGTTTTGGCCTGGGCCGCTTAATTGGCGTGCTGGCCACCAAATTGCGAAACGCCAATGGCGACGTGGCGCCCAACGATTTCCTGGCACTGGCGCTGATTGCGCTGAGTTATTCGCTGGTGCAGTGGCTGGGTGCCTCGGGTTTCCTGGCGGCCTTTGCCGCGGGTCTGGGATTGCGCCGCGCTGAGCTGGGGGTGTTCCGTCGCCATCAGCCCGAGGATCTGTCAGAGGATGAGCGGGTGCTGCCTTCCGAGGCGCTGGTCAATCCGAATAAGCGACTGGCGCATCAGGGCAATAACAGCATGGTGAAGTCGATAGGCTTTGTGGTGGGTGACGCGCTGTCGTTTGGTGACACCATTGAACGGTTACTGGCGGCGGGCATGATGGTGGTGCTGGGCGTCACGCTGGCGCAGCACTGGAACATCTATGGCGTGCTGCTGGGGCTGGTGCTGTTTGTGGTGGTGCGCCCGCTGGCCGTCTGGCTGGTTACGCTACGCGCTGGCCTGCCGATGGGGCAGCGGCTGCTGATTGGCTGGCTCGGTATTCGCGGCATCGGCAGTCTGAACTACATCGCCTACGCCTGGACGCACGGGATGGAAGGGCCGCAGATGGAGATTATGACCAATATGGCGTTAACCCTGGTGGTCTGCAGCGTGGTAATACACGGCATAACCGTGTCACCCCTGCTAAACTGGCGTCAAAGGCGTCTGGAAGCCCTTCAGCGCAAGGTTTAACCCGAAAACAGGAGTAGAGAATGAAAGTGACTCACATACTGCTGCTGAGCGTACTGGCCTCTGGCAGCGCCCTGGCGGCGGACGATAGTGAACAGAATGTCTATGCCAGCCAGCTGTGTCACATTGTCAGCAGCGAAAAACAGGTCGCCAGTGCCGATCAATATGTTGAGCAGATGAAATCTTACGTGGCGCGCAGCCAGTCACCGACGGCGATGAATCAGCCCGGTTTTGATGAAGATACCGCGCGTGAAGTGGCCAGCGCCTGGTTGCAACTGGGTGATGACGAGCGCGCCAAACTGCGCGTCAATGAGCAGCAGTGTGAGCAGGCGGTAATGGCCCAGTTCCAGCAGGAAGATTAATTCCTTCCTTCAAGGCAAAAACGCGCCGTCCGGGCGCGTTTTTTTATGGATTTTGGCAGCGCGTTGCGTACATAATCGCCAGCGTCTGGCACCAGACTTGCATCACACTTTTTCTGCAGCCCGCCGCAATAGCTGGCTGAGCGTTTTGATATCACTTAACAGGCATCATGATTACGCGTCGACGCTTTATTCTCGGCACGGGAGCGCTTGGGCTCTCCATGACCACCGGCAAATTATTTGCCCGCGATGACATTATTCCTCTCTGGCCGGATGATCCGCCCGGCGGCGGCGGCCCATCGGGCGAACTTCATGTTAATGCCAGCGGCTCGTGGTCGAATATTGTCAGCCCGGCGATTCAGCGCTTTAAACCGGAAAATCCTAACGGTGAGGCGGTGCTGATTGCTGCCGGCGGCGGCTACCGCTGGATTGGCATGGGACGCGAAGCCTGGCCGGTGGCGCGCTGGCTGAATGCCAACGGCTACACCGCCTATGTGCTTAGCTACCGCCTGCCGCATGAGAAGTGGCAGGCCGGCCGGCTTGCCCCGCTGCAGGATGCACAGCGCGCGATTCGGCTGGTGCGCTCGTTTGAGCGTAAGGTCCACGTGCTGGGCTTCTCGGCCGGGGGACACCTGCTGGGCATGGCGGCCGCGCGCCCTAACTTTGAATCTTACCCGGCCATCGATCCGCTGGATGAGGTGGTGCCAAAAGTCGACAGCGTTGGCCTGATCTATCCGGTGATTACGCTGGAAGCCCCCTACCAGCACACCAATACCCATCTGATGATGGTCGGCAAAAACGCCACGCCACAGGATGAAGCGAACTGGTCGGTACAGAATTACGTCACCCGCCAGTATCCGCCGACCTTTCTGGCGCAGGCTGAAGATGACCACACCTCGAATCCGTTTAACACCGAACTGATGCACGACACCTGTCGCCGCAATCGCGTGCCGGTCGAGCTGATTCAGATCAGTAAAGGCGGTCACGGTTTCGGGCTTGGCAAGGCCGGGACGCCCGCGGCGTTATGGGATCAGGCTTATGTGCGCTGGCTGGATCGCGTAAGCTGAATTGCCCCATGGCGGTGCAGGCCTGCACCGCTGGGCCTGTCGCAGGCAAAAAAAACAGGCGACCGGGGTCGCCTGTTTGAATTACTCAGCCGTGGCGGCTAGCGCATGGTCACGAACTCTTCCGCTGCCGTCGGGTGAATCGCCACGGTATTGTCGAAGTCTTTTTTGGTGGCCCCCATCTTCAGTGCCACCGCGAAGCCCTGCAGCATCTCATCCATGCCAAATCCGATACCGTGAATACCGACGATTTTCTCCTCGGCACCGACACAGACCAGCTTCATCCGGCACGGCTGGCGATGCTGGGTGACGGCGGTGTACATGGCGGTGAACGCCGATTTATACACTTTCACCTGGTCGTCGCCATACTGTTCCCGCGCCTGCGGTTCGGTCAGACCGACGGTGCCAATCGGCGGATGGCTGAAGACCACCGTCGGAATGTTGCTGTAGTCGAGATGCTCGTCCGGCTTGTTGTTAAACAGGCGCTCAGACAGGCGACGGCCGGCTGCCACCGCCACCGGCGTCAGTTCTACCGCACCGGTGTTGTCACCGACCGCATAAACGCCTGACACGTTGGTGTTCTGGAATTTATCGACCTTAATGTAGCCTTTCTCGTCCAGCGCTACGCCCGCCGCCGCAATGTTCAGGCTGTCATTGGCCGGTTCACGGCCAATCGCCCATACCAGGCAATCCACCGTGAAGTCGCTGCCGTTTTCCAGCTGCAGCGTCAGGCTGCCATCGTCGTTTTTGATTACCGCTTTCGGGATCGCTTCGGTATGCAGCGTCGGGCCTTCGCTGTTCATCACTTCAACCAGCGTGTCGGTGATCAGCGGGTCGAAGCTGCGCAGCGGAGCATGCCTGCGCACAAACAGGTGGGTTTCCGATCCCAGCGCATTCACCACGCCCGCCAGCTCAACGGCGATATAACCCGCGCCGACGACCGCAGTACGCTTCGGCAGCGCGTCCAGCTCAAAGAAACCGTCGGAATCAATCCCGTACTCAGCGCCCGGAATCGACGGATGGCTGGGACGGCCACCGGTGGCAATCAGAATGTGGTTAGCGGTGATGATCTCGCCGTTCACTTCGACGCTGTGCGCATCGACAAAACGGGCGAAGCCTTTGATCACTTCAACCTTGTTTTTACCCAGCACGTTGTCGTAAGAGGTGTGGATACGATCGATATAGGCGCTGCGGTTTTTGACCAGCGTGGCCCAGTCGAAGCGGTTAACGGTGGTATCGAAGCCGTAATCCGGCCCGTACAGATGGATAGCTTCGGCAATTTGCGCAGCATGCCACATGATTTTCTTCGGCACGCAGCCTACGTTAACGCAGGTGCCACCCAGTTCTTTGGCTTCAATCAGGGCGCATTTCTGGCCATACATGGCCGCACGGTTGATCGAGGCGATGCCGCCGCTGCCGCCGCCGATGGCGAGATAGTCGAAATGTCGGGTCATTGAAGTATCCATCCGGTTGCATGAAAAATTGGCATAGAGTGTAACGCTGCGGGTCGAATTGACGCAAAGTTTGCGCCTATGATTGTAATAGGGTTCTGTTTTTTCTCACACTGACAGGGAAGCATACCATGCACCTTACTTTTCTCGGCACCGGCGGCGGTGCGCCCAGCCTGCAGCGTAACGTGACCGCCATCGCCTTTACCCGGGCGCAGAGTGGCGAAAGCTGGCTGTTCGACTGCGGCGAAGGGACCCAGCTACAGTTCATGCGTTCCGACCTGAAACCGGGCAAGCTGGATAAGATCTTCATCACCCATTTACATGGCGACCATATTTTCGGGCTGCCAGGCTTACTCACCAGCCGTTCTATGGCCGGGCTGACCACGCCGATGACCGTGTATGGCCCCAAAGGTTTAAAAGTCTTCCTTGAAACCGCGCTGTCGATCAGTGGCTCTTACACTGATTATCCGCTGACTATTGTTGAGATTGAGGCGGGCTGGACGCTGGATGACGGTGAGTTCCGCATCAATGCCTGGCCGCTGAATCATACGCTGGAATGTCTGGGTTATCGGATTGAGCAGCACGATAAGCCGGGTTTTCTCGATGCGCCGCGCCTGAAGGCCGAAGGCGTACCGCGTGGTCCGTGGTATCAACAGTTGAAGCAGGGCGAAACCGTGACGCTGGAGGATGGCCGGGTAATCAATGGCGCGGACTATCTGGGGCCGGCGATTAAAGGTAAAACGCTGGCGATTTTTGGTGATACCGCGCCAACTGAGGTGGCATTACAGCTGGCGGCGGACGTTGATCTGATGGTGCATGAAACCACGCTGGAAGCGGCGATGATTGAGAAAGCCAACGGACGTGGCCATTCGACCACCTTACAGGCGGCGGAAGTGGCGAAGCGCGCCGGCGCAAAACGGCTGATCGCCACGCACTTCAGTTCACGCTATCTGGCGAAAGATATGCCCCGCTTGCTGGCTGAATGCCAGACCATTTTTCCCGCTACCGAGCTGGCCTATGATCTGGCGGTGTTTACTCTTTAATGATGCAGTGCGGGATAAGTGAAAAGCAGTAAATGGGTGATGTTGAGGGCAAAATGCAGGGCGGTCGAAATCCATAACCGGCCGCTCCAGTGCCACGCCAGCCCATACAGCAGCCCGGCGAGGGTCGCGAAGATCACCAGCAACAGACCGCCGCTCAGATGCACCAGACCAAACAGCAGCGCACTCAGCAACAGCGCGGGTATGCCGCCCAGTGCCAGCGTTAATTTCTGCTGCAGATAACCACGAAACAGCGCCTCTTCCGCCAGCGATACAAAGAACAGATTGGCGAGCATAAAGGTGCCAAGCCAGGCCGGGAAGTGCGGTTCAAACGCTAATCCACCCAGTAATACGGCACTGTATAACAGCAGCGGAACGGCGGCGACCAGCGCCAGCGCGGCCAGCAGCTTATAACGCGGCGGGCTGGCCGGGGCGCGAAACAGCGTCGGCAGACAGGCCAGCAGCACAAAGGGGATCAGCGCTTTATCGAAATTAAACGAGAAGCCGAAAGCCACACTGCGGGCGCCGACCTGCACGTCATCAAGTTTGCGTGGATTATCAAAACCCGGAAACAGATGGAGGAATAACCCGATGGCGATCAGCACCAGCACCGCTTCAGTCAGCATTTGCCGCCGATGATGGTCACGATCGTAAATACGGCATGCCACCACGCCGGCGGTGACCGCGAACAGCAGCAGCGCGGGCCACGCCAGTACGTCCTGATAAAACCCCAGCAGCGTGGCGAGCGCCAGTAATAATAGTGCCAGCCGCCGGGCCGGTTGCAGCGCGGCTAGCGCGCCAGCCAATATGATCCACATGGTGACAGACCTGCAGTACCACGCCGCAGCACCGGCAGTGTGCGGCGTAAAAGGAGAGAGAGTTATTCGGGTACGATCTGGTTGACCACAAAGTGGCCGGTGCCAGCCGGAACCAGTTTTTTATGCAGCCACGGCAGCAGCTCGTTCATCTGGGCAGCCAGCTTCCACGGCGGATTGATCACAATCATGCCGGATGCGGTCATGCCGCGCTGGTCGCTGTCGGGACGGGCGGCCAGTTCGATCTGCAGAATATTGCGAATGCCGGTCGCTTCCAGATCGCGCAGCATATGCTTGATCTGCTGACGCAATACCACCGGATACCACAGCGCGAAGACGCCGGTACCGAATCGCTTATGGCCTTCCTGAATCCCTTTCACCACCGCCTGATAATCGCTTTTCATCTCATACGGCGGATCGATCAGAACCAGACCGCGACGGGATGGCGGCGGCAGTTTGGCTTTTAACTGCTGATAGCCGTCACCGCGTTCTACGCGCGCGCGGCTATCTTTACTGAACTCGTTACGCAGCAGCGGATAGTCACTGGAGTGCAGTTCGGTCATTTGCAGACGGTCATCTTCACGCAGCAGATGGCGGGCAATCAGCGGCGAACCCGGGTAATAACGCAGCGTCCCGTTACGGTTGAGCGCACGGATGGCGTCGAAGTAGGGTTGCAGCAGGGCTGGCGCGTCCGGCTGCTGCCAGATGCGGGCGATACCTTCCAGATATTCGCCGGTGCGCTCAGCGTGTTCACCGCTCAGCAGATAACGTCCGGCACCCGCGTGGGTATCGAGATAAAAGAACGGTTTCTCTTTCTCTTTCAGTGCGGTGATGATCAGGCTCAGTACGGTGTGCTTCAGCACGTCAGCGTGGTTGCCAGCATGGAAGCTATGGCGATAACTCAGCATTGTTTATCCTGTTGAATGTATAAGGTTTTAATTGATGGAAAATCAATTTATACCAATTATTACCTCACGTATTACCCACAGAACGACGCACAGCAACCGACGCAGGAACAGCATGAGAACCATTAAGCGGGCGATTATATCAGGGATGTCCCGCCGATGGGTCGAAAGCATGATAACTAATCCCGCCGGGGCCGCACGCTGCAGGTGAAAAGCCGGCAGCTGTCGCAACGGCGGCATTACACCCTAACCGCAGCGGCTGCGCTTTGATGCAACGCAAATTCTGCCGGTCGATCGGCGATCGCATTCCGCTCGTTTCTTCCGCAGCGAAGCCAGGCCCCATTGATTTTCGCTACACTTAGCCGCATGTTACTTAGATTGCGTTGCGCGACCCATCGCGCCCCACACATCAATAAAGGACTGCGCTATGACCAATCCGCTACTGACATCTTTTACGCTTCCCCCTTTTTCTGCCATCCAGCCTGAACATGTGGTTCCTGCCGTTACGGAAGTCCTGAATGACTGCCGCGCGATGGTCGAAAAAGTGGTGGCGCAAGGCGCACCCTATAGCTGGGACAACCTGGTTCAGCCGCTGGCGGAGAGCGATGACCGTCTGAGCCGCATTTCTCTCCGGTCAGTCATCTGAACTCGGTTAAAAACAGCCCGGAACTGCGTGAAGCCTATGAGCAGACGCTGCCGCTGCTGTCTGAATACAGCACCTGGGTCGGCCAGCATGAAGGCCTGTATCAGGCGTACCGCAACCTGAAAGAGGGTGACCAGTACGCCGCGCTGGATCTGGCGCAGAAGAAAGCGGTCGATAATGCACTGCGTGATTTCGAACTCTCCGGTATCGGCCTGGCGAAAGATAAACAGCAGCGCTACGGCGAAATTGCTGCCCGCCTCTCCGAACTGGGATCGGCTTACAGCAACAACGTGCTTGATGCCACCATGGGCTGGAGCAAGCTGATCACCGATGAAAACGATCTGGCAGGGATGCCGGAAAGCGCGATGGCTGCGGCCAAAGCCCAGGCGGAAGCCAAAGGTCAGGAAGGCTGGCTGCTGACGCTGGATATCCCCAGCTATCTGCCTGTGATGACCTACTGCGATAACGCCGCGCTGCGCGAAGAGATGTATCGCGCCTACGCGACCCGCGCGTCCGATCAGGGGCCGAATGCGGGTAAATGGGATAACGGCCCGATCATGGCGGAAGAGCTGGCGCTGCGTCATGAACTGGCGCAACTGCTGGGCTTTGACTCCTACGCCGATAAATCGCTGGCGACTAAGATGGCGCAAAGCCCGTCTCAGGTTATCGACTTCCTTAACGATCTGGCGGAGCGCGCCCGTCCGCAGGGTGAAAAAGAGCTGGAGCAGCTGCGCGCTTTCGCGCAAAAAGAGCACGGCGTGACCGAGCTTAATCCGTGGGATCTCACCTATTACGGTGAAAAACAGAAGCAGCACCTCTACACCATCAGCGATGAACAGCTGCGTCCTTACTTCCCGGAATCCCGTGCGGTGGCTGGCCTGTTCGAAGTGGTTAAGCGTATTTACGGCATCACGGCAAAACAGCGTACCGATGTGGAAGTTTATCATCCTGACGTGAAGTTCTTCGATCTGTTCGATGAAACCGGCGAACTGCGCGGCAGTTTCTATCTGGATCTGTATGCGCGTGAACACAAACGCGGCGGAGCCTGGATGGATGACTGCGTCGGTCAGATGCGTAAAGCCGATGGCAGCCTGCAAAAGCCGGTCGCCTACCTGACCTGTAACTTTAACCGCCCGGTGCAGGGCAAACCGGCGCTGTTCACCCACGACGAAGTGATCACCCTGTTCCATGAGTTTGGTCACGGCCTGCATCACATGCTGACCCGGATTGAAGTGCCTGGCGTTTCCGGCATCAGCGGGGTGCCGTGGGATGCGGTCGAATTACCAAGCCAGTTTATGGAAAACTGGTGCTGGGAGCCGGATGCGCTGGCGTTCATCTCTGGCCACTACGAGACCGGTGAGCCGCTGCCGAAGGCGTTGCTGGATAAAATGCTGGCGGCCAAGAACTACCAGGCGGCGCTGTTCATCCTGCGCCAGCTGGAGTTCGGCCTGTTCGACTTCCGTCTGCATACCGAATTTGACCCGGCTAAAGGCGCCCGGATTCTTGAGACGCTGCGCGAAGTGAAAAGCCGCGTTGCGGTGGTGCCGAGCCCGGAATGGGGCCGTTTCCCGCACGCCTTCAGCCACATCTTCGCCGGTGGCTATGCGGCCGGTTACTACAGCTACCTGTGGGCGGATGTACTGGCGGCAGATGCCTATTCACGCTTTGAAGAAGAGGGCATTTTCAATCGCGAAACCGGCCAGTCGTTCCTCGACAATATCCTGACGCGTGGCGGTTCCGAAGAGCCGATGGAGCTGTTCAAACGCTTCCGCGGCCGTGAACCGCAGCTCGACGCCATGCTGGAACATTACGGCATTCAGGGATAAGTCGTTACGTGAAAATCTGTTTGCTCGATGAATCAGGCGCCGGAGACGGCGCCTTATCACGTTTAGCGCAGCGCTGGCAGCTGGAGCACGACGAAAATGCCTTGCTGGCGCTGGTACAAACCCCGACGCATCTTGAGCTGCGTAAGCGGGATGAGCCGAAGCTGGGCGGCATCTTTGTCGATTTTGTCTCAGGTGCAATGGCGCACCGTCGTCGCTTTGGCGGCGGTCGCGGTGAAGCCGTGGCAAAAGCGGTGGGCATTAAAGGCGACTATCTGCCGGATGTGGTGGATGCCACGGCCGGACTCGGGCGTGATGCCTTTGTCCTGGCGGCACTGGGCTGCCGGGTGCGGATGCTGGAGCGCCATCCGGTGGTGGCAGCGCTGCTGGAAGACGGTTTACAGCGCGGCTATCAGGATGCGGAAATCGGCGGCTGGCTGCGTCAGCGCCTGACGCTGATTCACGCCGCCAGCGCCGAGGCGCTGAGCGATATCACCCCGCAGCCGGACGTGGTCTATCTCGATCCGATGTATCCTCACCGGCAGAAAAGCGCGATGGTGAAAAAAGAGATGCGGGTATTTCAGTCGCTGGTGGGTCCCGATGAGGATGCTGACGCGCTGCTGGAACCGGCCCGTCGGCTGGCAAAGAAGCGGATCGTGGTGAAGCGGCCCGACTATGCGCCGCCGCTGGCAGGCGTGGTTACCCAGGCGGCGGTGGTGACCAAAAGCCATCGCTTCGATATCTATCCCCCACTGGTCAGTTAACCCGATAAAAAAGCCGGCAATCAGCCGGCTTTATGGGTCCTGCACGTCACTCAGGCTTCATCTTCATCGCGTAGCGGCACAATCAGCATGTCGATATGTACGGTGTTGATCAACTGGCGCGCCGACGACATCAGCTTGCTCCAGAAGTCCTGATGATGACCACACACCACCAGATCGACGTCATACTTTTTAATCGCATCCACCAGCACCTGGCCGAGATCGCCGCTGCCGCTCAGGGTTTCACTGATCGGGTAGCCCGCGGAATCAGACAGACCTTTCAGCGCAGAGTGCGTCTCTTCAGAAATACGCTTCTGCATATCGCCCAGGTTGACATCAATCAGGCCGGTGTAGAGATCGGAATAATTCACATCGACGTGAATCAGGGAAATTTTGGCGTCGTAAGGGCGGGCCAGCGAAACGGCTTTATCCACCAGTAACTGACTTTCGGGAGAAAGGTCTACTGCAATCAGGATATGTTTATAAGCCATGATAAAACTCCTTTCACGAGATTAAGGATGGCATCCGGGGTTCCTGCCGCGTCACAGCTTAGCGAAATCCTTTGCGCGAGCGGGCGATGAGCGCCACCAAAGTGTGTACCTGCGGTGCAGGTGGTCATGTTGTTATGTCTCTGAGTATAGCCTTCTCTGCGGGCAAATGCTGCCGTTGCCGCCTGGCTTGTGAATAAGATCAACGATGCGGTAATTTTACTCGCGCCAAACGAAATTCATCGCTGGAAAAAATTTAAACATTTCTCCTACACTGAAAAAAGGCGGTCTGGTTTGTTACCGCCCAGGCGTTCAGAACACTATCGCAGTTGGGTGATTCAGAGGTTGGCTATTTCTGTGGGCGTGCTCAGCGTTTTCCCGCTGCGTCTGTTCCTGCGGCTCCAGCCAGGAGGGGAGAATATGATCAGTACTATTGCGCTTTTTTGGGCTCTTTGTGTGGTGTGTATTGTGAATATGGCGCGCTATTTTTCTTCTCTGCGTGCGTTGCTGGCGGTATTACGCGGTTGCGATCCGCTGCTGTATCAGTATGTCGACGGGGCGGGGTTTTTCACCTCTCACGGCCAGCCCAGCAAACAGGTGCGACTGGTGACCTATATCTGGGCGAAACGCTATCTTGATCATCATGATGACGAATTTATTCGTCGCTGCGAGCGGGTAAGGGGACAGTTTATGCTGACCAGCGCGCTGTGCGGACTGGTGGTGATCAGCCTGGTGGCGATGGCGATCTGGCATTAAAAAGGGCGACTTGCGTCGCCCTCTGATCTCGCTGGCATTACACCAGTTTTAAGGCAATCCAGTAGAGCGAACCTGACAGCACAATACATACCGGCAGCGTGAAGATCCACGCCATGGCGATGTTTTTGATGGTCCGGCTCTGCAATCCGCCGCCGTCAACCAGCATGGTACCGGCGACTGACGAAGAGAGGATGTGGGTGGTCGAAACCGGCATTCCGGTATAGCTGGCGACGCCGATAGAGAGCGCTGCCGTGACCTGGGCTGACATTCCCTGTGCATAGGTCATGCCTTTTTTACCAATCTTCTCACCAATGGTGGTGGCAACACGACGCCAGCCAATCATGGTGCCGGTGCCGAGCGCTAACGCAACCGCAACGATAATCCAGACCGGCGCATACTCGATGGTGCCAAGCAGATCGCCTTTCAGTTTATTGAGGAAGCGCTGATCGTCCGGGGTCGTTTCCGGCAGCTTGGCCGCTTTGTCCGCCGTATCTGAGATACACAGCAGCAGGCGACGCATCTGGCCGCGCTGATCCACCGTCAGCTGATCGTAACTTTGCAGATTATTCAGCAGCACCTGTGCGCGCTGAACCGCCTGTAACGCGCGGGCGCTGTCACAGTGGAACTCCTGCGGGCTGGTTGATGGCACTTCTTCCGGCGTCGGCAGCTTAGGCGGCGCCATCTGGATGATATGCGTCAGCGAAGCGTTGTGCTGCTGATAATACTGCTCCAGATGATTGACCGCATCGCGGGTCCGGGTGATGTCGTAGCCCGAGGCATTCATGTTTACCACGAAGCCGGCCGGAGCCACGCCGATCAACACCAGCATAATCAGACCGATGCCTTTCTGGCCGTCATTCGCGCCATGCGAATAGCTGACGCCGATCGCTGAAACAATCAGGGCGATGCGGGTCCAGAACGGCGGCTTTTTCTTGCCGTCGATCTTTTCGCGGTCGGCTGGCGTCATATGGATGCGGGCACGCTTTTTGGTGCTGCTCCAGTAACGACGCAGAATAAAGATCAGGCCACCGGCGATCGCCAGGCCGACAATCGGCGACAGGATCAGAGACAGGAAGATGTTCAGCACTTTCGGGATGTTGAGTGCATCAACCACCGAGGTACCGGTCATCAGGGCGTTGGTCAGACCGATACCAATAATGGCGCCGATCAGGGTATGGGAGCTGGATGCCGGCAGACCCAGATACCAGGTGCCGAGATTCCAGATAATCGCCGCCAGCAGCATAGAAAACACCATGGCGAGACCGTGAGCCGATCCAACATTTAATAACAGATCGGTGGGGAGCATATGAACAATGGCATAGGCGACACTCAATCCACCGAGTAGCACGCCAAAAAAGTTAAAGACGCCTGCCATAACCACAGCAAGCTGGGCACGCATGGCACGCGTATAGATGACCGTCGCAACTGCGTTGGCCGTGTCGTGGAAGCCGTTGATTGCTTCGTAAAACAATACAAACAGCAGGGCAAGAACCAATAACAGGCCAGTACTGAGGTCTAGACCAGCAAACAGATGTAGCATAAACGTTACGCCATTTTTGGAGGACATGAACGCGGCGCATTATCCGCGACAACGTGCTGTATGGGAAAGGAAAATATAGCCTTAATTTGACCTTTAGCAGTAACGTAGCCGGGTTAAAGGGGGAAAAAGGCCCAGATATTAGTCAGTTACATTATGACACATTTACGGCAAATTTTTGACGCTGGCGTCTCAGTGAGCAGATCACTACAATCTGCGCCTTTCCGATTAAGTGAGTAAACCGCCGTGGAACAGTTTGACGTTATCATCATTGGTGCCGGGGCCGCAGGGCTGTTCTGTGCCGCCCAGGCCGGACAGCGCGGGCGTCGCGTATTGCTGCTGGATAACGGCAAAAAGCCGGGACGTAAGATCCTGATGTCGGGCGGAGGGCGCTGCAACTTCACCAATCTCTACACTGAACCGGCGGCCTATCTGTCACATAACCCTCATTTCTGTAAGTCGGCGCTGGCGCGTTATACCCAGTGGGATTTTATCGATCTGGTCAATCGTCACCAGATAGCCTGGCATGAGAAAACCCTTGGCCAGCTGTTTTGTGATGATTCCGCTCAGCAGATTGTCGATCTGCTGCTGGCCGAGTGCGAAAAGGGCCAGGTGACGCTGCGGTTACGCAGTGAAGTGCTGAGCGTGACGCGTGACGACAGCGGCTACACCCTGCAACTCAACGGCAGCACGGTTCAGGCGGAAAAACTGGTCATCGCCAGTGGCGGTCTGTCGATGCCCGGCCTGGGCGCATCGCCGTTTGGCTATAAAATTGCTGAACAGTTTGGTCTGACCGTCTTCCCGACGCGTGCTGCGCTGGTGCCGTTTACCCTGCATAAGCCGCTGCTGGAACAGCTACAGACTTTGTCCGGCGTGGCCCTGGAGACCACCATCGACGCGCAGGATGGCACCCGCTTTAAAGAGGCGATGCTGTTTACCCATCGGGGACTCTCTGGCCCGGCGGTGTTGCAGATCTCCAGCTACTGGCTGCCGGGTGAGTTCGTCACTATCGATCTGTCGCCTGCCACGCCGCTCGACGCCTTTCTGACCGTTCAGCGTGAGGCGCATCCGAACCTCAGCCTGAAGAACAGCCTGGCAAAAATTCTGCCGAAACGGCTGGTGGAGGTGCTGCAAACGCTGAAGGTGGTGCCCGATATCACCCTGAAGCAGCTCAACAGCAAGCAGCAGGCGGAGCTGGTGCAGACGCTGCACGCCTGGCGTATTCAGCCAAACGGAACCGAAGGCTATCGCACTGCTGAAGTGACGCTGGGCGGCGTGGATACCACCCAGCTCTCTTCGAAAACCATGGAAGCACGGACGGTACCGGGCCTCTATTTCATTGGTGAAGTGGTGGATGTGACCGGCTGGCTGGGGGGATATAACTTCCAGTGGGCGTGGAGTTCCGCCTGGGCGTGCGCCCAGGCGTTGTAAATCGCGCGACTACCAGCGCTGATGCACGTAAGGGGCGATCTTCGCCTGATAAATCTGCTTCAGCGCCGCCATGGTCTCGTCAGACAGCGCGTCAACGCTGCTGGCGCGGGCATTGTCTTCAGCCTGCTGGCGATTTTTCGCGCCGGGGATCACCACGCTGACATCGTCGTTCATCAGGATCCAGCGCAGCGCCAGCATCGCCATGCTGATGTCGCCCGGCACGTAACGACGAATCTCCTCTACCGCCTCCAGCGCCACCTCATACGGTACGCCGGAAAAGGTTTCACCCTTATCAAAGGCTTCGCCATTGCGGTTGAAGGCGCGGTGATCGTCGGCGGCAAACTGGCTGTCCGGGCCCATTTTCCCGGTCAGCAAGCCTGATGCCAGCGGGACGCGGGCGATAATCCCGACATTACGCCGTTTTGCCTCACGCAGCAGCAGTTCCGCCGGACGCTGGCGGAAGATGTTGTAGATCAGCTGAATAGATGAGACGTTGGGAAATTCCAGCGCCTTCAGCCCCTCTTCGACTCTTTCTACCGACACGCCGTAATGGCGAATTTTCCCGGCGGCAACCATCTCATCCATCACTGCAAACACCTCCGGATTGTAATAAACCTCGGTTGGCGGGCAGTGAAGCTGCACTAAATCCAGCGTCCCGGTTTGCAGATTCTCGCGCGAGCGGTCGACAAACGCATTGAGGTTGCTGGCGTTATAACCGTCCACCACGTGCGGCGACAGCCGCCGGCCCAGCTTGGTTGCCACAAACGGGCGCTCACCGCCGCGCTGATTCAGCACCCCGGCGATAATCTTTTCAGAGCGGCCGTCACCATACACATCGGCAGTATCAATAAAGGTTATGCCGGCATCCAGGGCAGCGTGCAGCGCGGCCTCGGCATCCTGCTGGCTGACTTCTCCCCAGGTCCCGCCAATCGCCCATGCGCCAAAGCCAATTTCGGAGACGCGCTGACCGGTACGACCTAACGTGCGTTGTTTCATCTGAATCTTCCTCAATACAGGGGTGACAGTAAGCTGACAAAGATTGAGCTTAGCGCTAACCGGCGAGGAAGGGATGACGCCCGGTCACAGACTGCTACGCTGAAAAAGGGCAGACGACACCGCCAATCTACTGGTTATGTTGGCTATTTCAGCAAAATGCGGCCAGAGATGAACACTAACCGCTTCGCTAATTAATTGATTTTAAGAAATTTCACCTGAAATTAACCAGGCGAGAGTGCCGTTTCGGTCACATACTTTCTCTTTTAAACCCGATAAGTGGATCGCCATGTTCAAATTTGTTAAATCGCTGTTTGCCAGTCCCGAGAAATTTCTGCAGATCATGTCCCGCCAGGACATCAACGACTCCATCGCTGAAGGTGAACGCATCATCATTGACGAGAACGGCAATATCTCGGTCAACACCCTTAGTGAAGAAGTGCACGAAGATTTTGCCCGCCATGTGAATACGTTAAAGGGAGTCTGAGGTGGGTACCGCAATATTCATGGTGTTAATGGTCAGTGGTTACTGGTACACCAGCCGCGATTTGAATAGCCGCTTTAAAATCCGCCGCTCGTCGGGCTGGGATGTCTATTTTCTGGTTGCCTTGTACGGCTGTATTTTTGTTTTGCAGGGCGTGTTTGCCACCGGCATTGTCTGGTTACTGCTGCTCGCCATCTCTGCTATTGCCAACGCGGTACAGATGATCCCGGGCGTCCATCTCAAATGGCAGATGGAGTTTATGAACTGGAGCTTCCTCGGCATCCAGGCACCGATTGTGATCATGCTGGCGTTTGCCATTTTGTTTTGCCTGTATCGCTCGAACTGGGCGGGCAGTGCACGACTTAACGTCTCCGGGCGTAAAGATCTCTATCAGCAACTGTCGCGCTCGAATGGCGTTGAGCAGCTGCTGTTTCAGTGCATGGAAGAGGGTGAACTGGCGTGGATTACGCTCAAGTCGCGCCGCATCTACATCGGGATGGTGCACGCCTCGACCTTTGAGTATGAGAGCACCAAAAATATCGTCCTGATCCCGATGCTCAGCGGCTATCGCGACAGCAAAACGCTGAAGCTGGCGGTAGAGCATAACTACAGCAAGTGGTACGCCGAGCACGGCATCACGCTGGACTCTACGCCCAAAGACGCGATGTCATTTCGTAAAGTGATTATGGTCGATCAGATTGAAAGCCTGTCGCTGTTTGACCCGGCCAGCGCCACTGCGCTGTCGATGGGTCATCCGCAGGAAGTCGAGAAGAGCCAGGGCAGCGATGACGGCCAGAGTCCGGATGATGAGAGCCGGGAGCCGCCGCAGTAACCTTTGTGCTGGCCCCTTAATGCGTGAGGGGTTACACCATATTCTCCGCCGTAAACAGCCGGAACGCGACTTTACCCTGCTGATAGACATCCGGCTGATAACCGGTTTCCAGATGCCGCAGCAGCAGGTCAATCGACAACCGGGCGTGCTGCCGGGCGTGCTGATCGAGGGTAAACGCCACTTCATCATTCAGCAGCAGCTGACGGGTCACTGAATAAAGCTCGTGGGTAATGTAAGTACAGCGGCCCAGCAGCTGATGGGCGCGCAGCGTTTCGCTGACGTCAGTATTGCCCATGCCGGTATTGTAGACGCCCGCAATCGCCTGCGACTGGGTCAGATTACGCGCCAGCAGGCTGCGGATGGTGCCGCGGTCGTCCTGACCAAGCAGCACTTCACGCAGGTGACGTTGCGGTGCGCGCTGGCTCATCACTTCGCGGAAACCGGCGATGCGCTGCCGGTGTGCCTGGTAATCGAAACGGCCGCTGACCATCACGATATCGCCGGGCTGATGGCTGGTTTTACTCATCAGCAAACCGGCTGTCCGTCCCGCCTGATACTGGTCGATACCGACATGGCACAGGCGATCGGCGGCGGGCAGATCGGTCACGATGGTGATCACCGGCACGTTACGGCTGCGACACAGCGCCAGTGCGCGATAGATCGGTGGCGAATCGTGGGCGAAAACAATGATGCCGTCGCGATTGGCGCTGCGGGCAATAATGCTCTGCGCCAGCTTTTCGGGCTGCGCTTCGGTCACCAGGGTTTTGTGCAGCTTAAGACGGCGATAGCCGAGCTGGCTGGCGACGTCGCTGAAGTGGGCGGTCAGCTGCTGGAAAAACGAAGAACCGTTGTTGCTGAGGAACACTTCTATTTGCCACGGATGCTGATACTCCTCCGGCAGCAGGCGCTTCAGGCCGACTTCGCGTGCCGCTTTCAGCACTTTGCGGGTGGTTTCCAGCGACACGCCGCCACGTTCATTCAGCACCCGATCAACCGTCGCGATGCCGACGCCGGCCATTTTTGCCACCGTGTCTAAGGTGAGCTTTTTCATTCAGACTCCACGTGAAAAAAGCGGACGAACGTCGCGCAGCCTGCCACTCAATCGATATCTTCTAACCGGTTAAAAGTAAAAGATAAAGCGAAATATTGATGGGAAACCATCAGGGAAAAGTGCCTGGCCGGTTTACCTGCTCGCCGGGCGCATTTTACCGGTTGTGCGGTTGCCGGACGAAATAGCACCTGCGGCTGCTGGCAGGGCGGATTTGCCGTTAAGCTGATAGATGACATCATCAATGAGGAATCAATATGGCTCAGCAAGGTAAAGCATTAGTGATCGGCGCATCACGCGGTATTGGACTGGCGGTGGTGCAGGCGTTTGCCGCCCAGGGCTGGCAGGTGACCGCCACGCATCGCAGCGGCATCCCGGCGCAGGGAGAACAGCCGGGCGTCACGTGGCATGCGCTGGATATGACCGAATCGTCGGCAGTGCAGCAGCTGGCAGGCCAGCTCGCCGGACAGATGTTTGATGCGATTCTGATTAACGCCGGGATCTTTGGTCCGGCGCACCAGACGCTGGCGCAGAGTGAGGCGCAGGAGCTGGCTCAGCTGTTTCTGACCAATGCGGTGGCACCGGTACGCAGTGCCGAAATTTTGCTGCCGCTACTTAGCAAGCAGAAGGGAGTGCTGGCGATCACCTCATCACAGCTGGCCAGCCTGAGCGAAAACCCGCGCGCTGACATGCCGCTCTATTCCGCCAGCAAAGCGGCGCTGAATATGCTGAGCCGGTCGCTGGCTGAGGAGGTTGAAGCCCAGGCCGGCACGCTGGTGACGCTGCATCCGGGCTGGGTAAAAACCGAGATGGGCGGTGAAGCTGCGCCGTTAACCGTTGAGGAGAGCGCTGAGGGTATTGTCCGGCAGCTGACCGCCTGGCAGGGCCGCGGCGGTCATCACTACATTGATTACAGCGGTAAAACGCTGCAATGGTAACCCTCTGCGGGGCGGTTACGCCCCGATATCACGCAGGGCTTTGCCCTTCATCAGGTTGCGTTCGATATGCTCCAGCGTTACGTGCTTGGTCTCTGGCACCAGCAGCATGGTCAGCACGATAAACAGCAGATTGAGCGCCCCGTAGAACCAGAAAGTGTTGGCATTGCCCAGCTGATCGAGCATGGTCAGGAAAGTGGCACCGACAACCATGTTACCGACCCAGTTGGTGGTGGTCGAGGCGGTAATGCCGAAATCACGCCCTTTCAGCGGCTGGATCTCTGAGCACAACAGCCAGATCACCGGACCGGCAGCCATCGCGAAACCGACGATAAACATCAGCAGCATGGCAATGGCGAAATATTTGCGGAAGTCAGTCTCCACGCCCAGATGCAGTAATGTCCCGAGCACGCCCATGCCGATCGCCATCACCAGAAAACTGGTGGTGAGCATCGGTTTACGTCCCCAGCGGTCAACCAGGAAAATGGCAATCAGCGTCGCCAGCATATTGACCAGGCCGACGATAACGGTGCCCCACATCTGCTCGCTGGTGCTGGAGAAACCGGCGATATTGAAGATTTTCGGCGCGTAATACATCACCACGTTCATGCCGGTGAACTGCTGCATAATCTGCAACAGCATGCCAAGCCACACGGCGCGACGGAAATGGCTGTTAGAACGAAACAGTGACCAGCCGCGTTGCTTCACCTGCAGGCTTTCACGGATCTCTTCCAGCTCCTGGCGGGCCTGTTCGCTGGTGTTGCGCAGCCGATCCAGCACCCGCTGCGCCTCGTTAAAGCGACCGTGCGCGGCCAGCCAGCGTGGGCTGTTGGGCAGAAACAGCACGCCGACAAACAGGATCACTGCCGGAATAGCGATAATCCCCAGCATCCAGCGCCAGTTACCGCTATAGCTGAAGGCGGTATCGGAGAGGTACGCCACCACAATGCCGGTGGTCAGCATCAGCTGATACATCGAAATCATTGATCCGCGAATACGCTCAGGCGCAATTTCGGCCAGATAGAGCGGGGCGGTATAAGAGGCGATGCCGACCGCCAGGCCCAGCATTACCCGGGCGCAGACCAGCGATTCGACATCCGGTGAAAACGCCGACCACAGCGAACCGATCACGAACAGCGTGGCACCGGCCAGCATGCTTTTCTTGCGTCCCAGCTTTGATGACATCCAGCCAGCACCCAGCGCACCCAGCGCGGCACCAAACATCATTGAACTGACCACCCACTCCTGCTGATGGTTAGTGATCTGCAAATCTTTGGCGAGAAACGGCAGCGCGCCGGCAATCACGCCAATATCCAGGCCAAATAACAGGCCGGACAGCGCGGCCATAAAACAGACGAACCAGGTAAAGCGGTTCTGACGATCCCCCGATCTCTTTGCTGCAGCCATGCTTCTCTCCTTGCTCTGAAACTTTGTCAATATTGTTAATGTTATGTAAACATAGTCGAGGGCAGTGTGTTACCGGTCACAGTTTAAACATCCGCAGCCTGGCCATCGGCGGGAACGGCGCCAGCAGCCCGGCGGCGCGCGGCCTGGCTGTCAGCGCGCCGACTGATAACAGCGCACAAATAGGCAAAAGCTCCGCCTGCCCGGGAAATTTTGCAACCGGTGGCGTGCGCTATTACACTGCGGTTTTTCAGCCAATGATTGAAGGTGCTTATGTCTCAGCCTTATCAGCGCCAGCCGCTGCCCTTACCTGGCGGCCACAAAAAAGTCCTTTTGCACTCCTGCTGTGCCCCCTGTTCCGGTGAAGTGATGGAAGCGATGCTGGCATCCGGCATTGACTACACCATTTATTTCTACAACCCAAATATTCATCCGCTCAAAGAATATGAGCTGCGCAAAGAGGAGAATATTCGTTTTGCAGAAAAATTTGGTGTGCCGTTTGTCGATGCTGATTATGACCGTGATGACTGGTTTAAACGGGCGCGCGGCATGGAATGGGAACCGGAGCGCGGCGAGCGTTGTACCATGTGCTTTGATATGCGCTTTGAACGTACTGCCTTGTATGCCCATGAAAATGGTTTTCCGGTGATCACCAGTTCGCTGGGTATTTCACGCTGGAAGAATATGCAGCAGATTAATGATTGCGGAGTGCGTGCGGCGGCCCATTATCCTGACCTGCTTTACTGGGAATTTAACTGGCGTAAGGGCGGCGGATCGGCGCGGATGATTGAAATCAGCAAGCGCGAAAGTTTTTATCAGCAGGAATATTGCGGCTGCGTTTATTCGCTGCGCGACACCAATCGTCATCGCGTCACGCAGGGCCGTGAGCGAATTCAGATCGGTGTGCAATATTATCAACCGGACGATATCTGATCATCACAGGCTACGGGCTGAGTCAGACGTGCCATAGTGATGGGCGGATAAGGTGATATTCTGGCTTATTCCGCTGCTGATTTTTTCACGGGTTTCAGGCTGAGCGTAGCGGCATAGCGCACAGGGATTGGCGGCCTCAGATAACTGCTGGCACGTCGCCTCATCCAGCTGACGCCGACGGCAGACGCTCGGCGTACATCCCATCACCTGTTTAAATGAGCGGGTGAAAGATTGCTGGCTTTCAAAATGGTATTTCAGCGCCAGGCTAATAATTGGCGTACGGCTATTTTTTAAATCATTGACACAGGCAGCCAGCTTGCGCTTGCGAATATAACGCGCCAGCGTTTCATTGTGATAGCGGGCAAATAATTTCTGTAAATACCATTTTGAATATCCGGCTTTCTCCGCAATATCATCAACGCTTAACCGCTGATCGAGATTGTTATCAATCCACTCAGTGACAGAGACGATCACACTTTCATTATATTTACGCTCATTCATAACATCCCCCTTTTATCTTCGGGGCAGTTTAAAATAACTTATCTTTTTCTGCGCATTTCTTACGTAAAGTTTTATCAGGAAATGAATCGTTATCTCCGATAAAGCAGTTTTAATAACTATTTGATAATATAAATGGCTTACTTGTAATTGATATGTTGATGAAGTGAGTGAAATAAGTAGTGTGAATAAGCGGGATGCGTAATTTTAATTAAACGGTTTCGCTTAAGCGGGTTTAACCGGTGATAAGACGTCTCAGCGGCAGGGGGATGATCAACATCGCACAGCCCATCAATACACTTTTCAGCACTTCATGCCAGGCTTACACCTCACCTTTAACCTGGAGAACCCTGGATGAGCCCGACATACGCGTTGAAGAAACCGCTTGCCGCCTTGCTCACCTCGCTGACCTTACTCAGCACGGCACCGGCGCTCGCCGCCAACGTTTACGGCGAGCAGCTGGAAGGATTTCACTATCCTTACCCTCTGCAACATTTCAATTTTTCCTCTCAGCAGCAACCGCTGAGCATGGGCTACATGGATGTGAAACCGACGCAAAAAGCCAACGGACAAACCGTGGTGCTGATGCACGGGAAAAACTTCTGTGGCGCGACCTGGGAAGAGACGATTCGCGCACTCAGTCAGCAAGGCTATCGCGTGGTGGCGCCCGACCAGATTGGTTTCTGCAGTTCAACCAAACCGGCGCATTACCAGTACAGTTTTCAGCAGCTGGCGGAGAACACCCATCAGCTGCTGGCGCAGCTGGGGGTAGAAAAAGCGGTGATTATTGGCCACTCCACCGGCGGAATGCTGGCGACACGCTATGCGCTGATGTATCCGGAGCAGACCCGGAAGCTGGTGCTGGTCAATCCGATCGGGCTGGAAGACTGGAAGGCTAAGGGCGCGCCGTGGCGGTCCGTCGATCAGTGGTATCAGCGCGAACTCAAGCTGAGTGCCGAAGGGATTAAGAAGTATGAGCAGCAGACCTATTATGTCGGTCGCTGGAAACCGGAGTATGACAAATGGGTCGATATGCTGGCCGGGCTGAACAGCGGGCCAGGACACCAGAAAGTGGCGTGGAATTCAGCGCTGATTTACGACATGATTTTCACGCAACCGGTGTTTTATGAATTCGGCGATTTGACGGTGCCGACCACCCTGATGATCGGCACTGCCGACACCACCGCAATTGGCAGCGATATCGCACCTGCGGCGGTCAAAGCGCGGCTCGGTGATTACGCGGTGCTGGGTAAAGAGGTGGCGAAGCGGATTCCGGGCGCGCGGTTAATCGAATTCCCGGGAATGGGACATGCGCCGCAGATGGAAGAGCCAGCGAAGTTTAATCAGACCCTGCTCGACGACCTGGCGCGACAGTAACCCCTCAGGTGTAACCGGTCAGGCGCAGTGGCGCCTGACGTTACAGCACCGCTCGCTTCTGCTTTTTACTGCGGTACATTTGCTCATCGCTGTCATGCAGTAACTGCTCCAGCGACTGCGGATGGGCTGCATCAAACTCCACCACGCCATACGAGAAGTGCAGATGGTAACGGCGGTTCAGGCTGATCGACTGCTGGGCTAAGTAGTGGGCAAACTGCTGCAGCAGCGCTTCCGTCTGCTGCTGTTGCAGGCCGTTAAACAGCACCACGAACTCATCGCCGCCTAAGCGGGCAAACAGATCGGAATGTTTAAACACCACTTTCATCGCGTCAGCAAAATCCATCAGTGCCCGGTCGCCCTCACGATGGCCGAGCGAGTCATTAATCTGCTTAAACTTATCCAGATCGAGAAAGGTCAGACAGGCGGGCCGGTTCTTCATCCGGCACTCTTTCAGCACCATCTCGCCCAGCGTCATAAAGCCACGCCGATTGGTAATCTGCGTCAGCTCATCGCAGGTGGCCGCCTGAAACGCCACCAGTTCCGCTTCGGCCATCGCCGCCAGGTCGCGCAGCGTGGCCCGATCTTCTTCGTCGAACTGGCGCGGCTCACGGCCAATGATGCACAGAGTGCCCATTTTCGCGCCACCCGGTGCCCGCAGCGGACAGCCGGCGTAGAAGCGAATGTGCGGCTCGCCGGTCACCAGAGGATTGTCATGAAAGCGCTCATCGGTGGCGGCATCTTCCACAATCATGATCTCATCCTGCAGGATGGCATGGCCGCAAAAGGAGATGTTGCGTGGCGATCCGGCGGGCTCAAAACCCTGCGCCGACTTAAACCACTGGTGATCGGCTTCCAGCAGGCTGACTAACGCAATCGGAACGTCAAACAGCCGGCGTGCCAGACGGGTCAAACGATCAAAACGCTCTTCTGCAGGGGTATTCATAACGTTCAACGCACGCAACTGCGATAAACGTTGTGCCTCATCGGCAGCGATCTCGGGTGCTTTCATCGCAGAGCCCTTTATTTTTTGGTGAAGCCAGGTTCTGATGTGTGCCTTACGGCAAAGAAAAAAGACAGTGATCGAAGCGATTCAATTCACTGTCTTATTGAGGAGGGGATCAGAGCACTTTTTGTTCGGCGAGATCAAGCGCGAAATAACTGAAAATCAGGTCCGCACCGGCACGTTTAATCGCACCCAGGCTTTCCAGTACCACATTACGTTCATCAATGGCACCGGCCTGCGCGGCAAATTTAATCATGGCGTACTCACCGCTCACCTGGTAGGCCGCCAGCGGCAGCTCAGTGCGCTCACGAATATCACGCAGGATATCCAGATAGGCACCTGCCGGTTTCACCATCAGTGAATCTGCACCTTCCGCCGCATCAATCAGTGATTCACGGATCGCTTCACGGCGATTCATCGGATTCATCTGGTAGGTCTTACGATCACCTTTCAGTGCCGTTCCCGCTGCTTCACGGAATGGACCGTAAAACGATGAGGCGAACTTAGTCGAGTAAGACATGATCGCGGTTTGAGTGAAGCCCGCCGCGTCCAGCGCCTGACGAATCGCCTGTACCTGGCCATCCATCGCCGCAGAAGGGGCGATAAAGTCCGCGCCCGCCGCGGCCGCCACTACCGCCTGCTTGCCAAGGTTGATCAGCGTCGCGTCGTTATCAACGCCGTGATCGCACAGCACACCGCAGTGACCGTGGCTGGTGTATTCACAGAAACAGGTATCGGACATGACGATCATTTCCGGTACCGTCTCTTTGCAGATGCGGGACATCCGCGCCACCAGACCGTTTTCATTCCAGGCATCGCTGCCGGTGGCATCGGTATGGTGTGAAATACCAAAGGTCATCACCGAGCGGATACCGGCTTTCGCGATGCGTTCAATCTCATAGGCGAGACGTTTTTCCGGGATACGCATCACGCCAGGCATCGCCTGAATCGCTTTGTAATCGTCGACACCCTCTTCAACGAAAATGGGCAGAGCCAGATCGTTCAGGCTGAGGGAAGATTCCTGGAACATTTCGCGCATTGACGCGCTGGCGCGCAATCTTCTTGGGCGCTGGATAAGGGAATAATCAGACATATTCATTCTTACGCAGGTGAAAAAAGTGACAATAGTTTACTCCCTTTGCCGGGGAGGCATGAAGGTTTGTGTGCGGTAACGGCGCGGGAGAAAAACTCTCCCGCCGGGCGGCGGGAGAGGGAAGACGCTTACTCGTTAATGTCCGGGTGCTGCTGCACCAGGTTTTTACGTTTCGCTTCGAGGCGGGCGATCTCTTCGTCGATATCTTCGATTTTGTGCTCGATGTTATCGTGATGTTCCTGCAGGATTTCGCGCGCTTCTTCCATATCCGAGGCGGCTGGTGTTGCACCTTTCAGCGGTTTATTGGCGGTCTCTTTCATGAACAGACCGGTAATCAGGCCAATCACCGCGACCACCATCAGATAGTAGGCTGGCATATAGAGGTTGCTGGTGGTTTCCACCAGCCAGGCGGCCAGGGTCGGGGTCAGACCGGCGATCAACACCGAGATGTTAAACGCACTGGCCAGCGCACTGTAGCGGATGTGGGTCGGGAACATCGCCGGCAGCGACGAGGCCATCACACCGGTAAAGGCGTTGAGGATCACCGCCAGCAGCAGCAGACCGGCAAAAATCAGTCCCAGCACGCCACTGTTGATCATCATAAAGGCTGGAATCGCGAAGATCATCAGGCGATACTGCCGATGATGACAAACGGACGACGGCCGAAACGGTCACTCATCATGCCGATCATCGGCTGGACAAACAGCATACCGATCATGATAGCGATGATAATCATCACCCCATGATCTTCGCTGTAGTGCAGGTTATGTGACAGGTAGCTCGGCATGTACGTCAGCAACATGTAGTAGGTGACGTTAGTGGCGATCACCAGACCGATACAGGAGAGCAGGCTGCGCCAGTGTTTAGTCGCAATCTCTTTAAACGAGACCTTCGGGCCATCCTGCAGGCCTTCGCGGTCGCCCTGTTCCAGTTTGTCCACGTGCTGCTGGAATGCCGGCGTCTCTTCCAGCGCATGGCGCAGGTAAAGACCGATAATCCCCAGCGGCAGCGCCACGAAGAACGGCAGACGCCAGCCCCACTCAAGGAAGCTATCTTCACCAATAATGGAGGAAATCAGCACCACCAGACCCGCGCCGAGCACGAAACCGGCAATCGAACCAAAGTCGAGCCAGCTTCCCATAAAGCCGCGTTTACGGTCAGGCGAATATTCCGCCACGAAGATCGAGGCGCCGGTATATTCACCGCCGACCGAGAAGCCCTGGGCCATCTTGGCTAACAGCAGCAGAATCGGTGCCCAGATGCCGATCGAGGCATAGGAGGGTATCAGGCCGATACAGAAGGTACTGACCGACATGATGATGATGGTGATGGAGAGGATTTTCTGACGACCATATTTGTCGCCCAGCATACCGAAGAACAGCCCACCCAGCGGGCGAATCAGGAAGGGAACAGAGAAGGTGGCGAGCGCCGCAATCATCTGAACGCCCGGCGAGACGTCCGGGAAAAACACTTTACCCAGCGCGTAAGCCACAAAGCCATACACACCGAAGTCAAACCACTCCATCGCGTTACCCAGAGAGGCCGCGGTGATGGCTTTACGTAAACGGGCATCATCGATGATAGTCACATCATCAATGCCAATTGGTTTTACACGCTTCCTACGCAATTTCATAGAATTACCCTGTAATGGAACATGAAAGTCCTCAACGGCGCGAACCGAGCGGAATCGTTCAGACCGCGGCGTTGAGGAAATTAAAGCATAGCCGTAAACAGGTGCATTTTATCGGCTAGCCAACGCAATAATTAGTGCCGGGATTATTGCATTAAGCGACAGAGTATACCGTTTTTGTGTGATATCTGTCATGTTTGAGCTAAAACTAACCCCTCTGGCCGATCGTTTACCCCGTTTATAACCCTGAAAAAAATAATCACTCTGCGTGACGAACGACGCTTTTTTCAGCAGAGTTGCCGCCATTTCTGCCGCTTCGGTTAGTTTTCAGGCGATTTACTGCGGATAGGGGGCGGGTGTCAGCGATGCTGAAACATTCAGATACATTTGCCGGATCAGCCGAGCGCTGGCGAAAAGATCAGCAGCAGCGCGCAGCGCGGTGAAGCTGGCTGGCGGGTTGAGGCTGGCGAAACGGCAGCCAGGGTCGCCGATATTTCGCGCTGATAACTGGCTGGCAACCGTGGGATGTCAGAGGGGATCGTCATGCTGTAACGGGCGCTGTCCGTGTTGCTCCAGCCAGGCGATCAGCGCAACGTTATCCATCGGGCGGGCATAGTAGTAACCCTGAATAAACACCACGCCACGCTGTTGCAGATAGCGGAACTGCAGGGCGGTTTCAACCCCTTCGCCCAGCACCTCCAGCTGCAGTTTATGGCTGAGGTTAATAATGGCGTCCAGCACCGGCGTTTCACCGTCCAGCGATTCAATGGCGTTAATAAAGCCGCGATCGATTTTCAGGTAGTCCAGTGCGAAGGTCTGCAGATAGCTCAGTGAGCAGTTGCCCGTACCGAAGTCATCAATCGCCACCTTCATGCCGATCTGCCGCAGCTGTTCCAGCTTACGCGCCACGCCTTCGCCATCTTTAATCAGGCTGCGCTCCGTCAGCTCAAGGGTGATCACGAACTGCTTCTCTTTCACCCGCTCGGCAAAATTCAGCATATCGCTGACAAATTCAGGATGTTGCAGATGATCGGCGGCCACATTAATCGCCAGATGGAAGTGCGCAGGTACCTGCCAGCCTTGCACATCCTCCGCAATCAGATCGAGCAGATGACGGGTCAGCGGCACAATCATCCCTTCGGCTTCGGCAGCACCGATAAAAATGTCCGGCCGCACGCCAATGCCATCAGGCATGGTCCAGCGCAACAGCGCTTCTGCACCGCTGCAGCGCTGTAACCGTTCGTCATAAACCGGCTGATAGTGCGCCCTGAACTGGCCGCCAGCGATGGCGCGACGGATCTCATCACGCCAGGAGATACGGCGTCGGAGCCAGTTCGAGGTCAGGATCATCAGCAGAATGGAAAAAATGGCCGCCATCGGCAGGAAGATAAACAGCACCTGTCGCCAGGCCGTTATCAGTTCGCTCGGCGGCGCGACCACCGTAACGCTCAGCGGATAACGCCGGGAAGTGGCCTGGTAAACCAGCGGTTCAAACCAGCCCTGCGCGGTGGTTTGCGCTGCGCCATAAGCGATCGGCGCGCCGCCGCTAAACTGCATGCTCAGGTGATAGCCGCGTGCGCTGCCAATCGCCTGCATAAAATCGATCAGATACTGGCCATCGATCACTGCCCAGAAACCTTCTCCGCCCGGCAGTTCACGCACGAACACCACCGCCGGACGATACGGCACCGCGTACGTCCCGGCGATCGACAGACTCCACCAGGCTTTGCCGGTCACCGGCACATCACGCATCATCATTTGTGATAGCGAGCCAGAATTTAGTCCATAGGCGGAAGAGCAGGCGATCTGATCCTTTTCCAGTTTACCAATGGCACGGAAATAGGCGTTGAGGGTACCGAGTCGCTGCAGGGTGTTTTCAATCTGGCTGCAGGGTTGGTTCTGAAACTGGCGTAGTGAGCTGATCATATCCCAGGCGCTGTCGCTCATTTTCTCAGCCTGAGATAAAAGCGTATTGGCGGCGCTCACCTGCTGTTGGTGGACCGTATGGCGCGCATCGAGGGCGGTGAAAAAAATGCCAAGTATTAAAGGCAACACGCCGGATACGATGATAATCAGCCTGGCGTAATCGCGTTTTCGTTGCAATATCGGCACCGCAAAATCCTCTGAGTGTTATAGGCGTTATGAGGAGGTGCTAATCAATCGGCGCAGCATAGCATGTCTCCGGGCGATGCAGGTTAGCGTTTTGGCCATCAACAGAACTGATTAAGGTCAATTATCGTCCAGAGAATGCATTAGTTGACAATGTTTTGCTTTTGCTGGCATTCAGACATGATTTTAAACGTATTCCGAAAGAAAGGGCAGGTCGCGGGCGGCAACGCCGGTTGCTGTGGCATGGCGGGCACCGGACAAGAGGGCGGCAGAACGGAGCGCTCAACGGCGAAACCGGCCCCGGCCAGCTTCAGGCCGGACCCAGGGCCAGTCGGGTTAACTCAGTGGTTAAAATAGATCTGTTTCAGGGCCACTTCGACACCACGTAATTCCGCCAGTCCTTTCAGACGTCCAATGGCAGAGTAGCCGGGGTTGGTGCGTTTGTGCAGATCGTCCAGCATCTGGTGTCCGTGATCGGGCCGCATCGGGATAGCCCGGCCGTTGCCAGCCTGACGGCGACGCTGCTCTTCAGCCAGAATTACTTTGATCACCCCGACCATATCAACATCACCTGCAAGGTGGGCAGCTTCGTGGAAGCTGTTGGGATTGTCCTCACGTTTGGTGGCGCGCAGGTGCACAAAATTGATGCGGTCGGCAAAGGCTTCCGCCATCTCAACCAGCGGGTTATCGGCGCGAACGCCATATGAGCCGGTACAGAAACAGAAGCCGTTGTGCAGACTGTCTACCGTCTGTTTCAGCCACTGCATATCTTCCTGAGTCGAGATAATGCGCGGCAGGCCGAGAATCGGGCGCGGCGGATCGTCCGGATGCACCGCCAGTTTGATGCCCACCTCTTCCGCCACCGGCACAATGGCGCGCAGGAAGGTGGCCATATGCTCGCGCAACCGGGCTTTATCGATGCCGTCATATTGCGTCAGCTGTGCCTGGAACTGCTCAAGGGTGTAGCCCTCTTCGGCACCGGGCAAACCGGCAATAATATTGCGCACCAGGGTGTTTTTCTCTTCTTCGCTCATGGCGGCGAACAGTCGGGCGGCGGCCTGCTGTTCGGCGGCGCTGTAATCCTGTTCGGCACCCGGGCGTTGCAGCAGATGCAGCTCAAAGGCGGCAAAAGCGTCGGCGTCAAAGCGCAGCGCTTTCGCCCCATCCGGCAGAGTCCAGGCGAGGTCGGTGCGGGTCCAGTCCAGCACCGGCATGAAGTTGTAGCAGACGGTATCAATGCCACAGGCGGCCAGATTACGTATCGACTGCTGATAGTGAGCAATATAGCGCAGGTAGTCGCCGCGCTGGGTCTTGATCGATTCATGCACCGGAATGCTCTCGACCACCGACCAGACCAGTCCTTTCTCTGCCAGCAACGCCTGGCGGGCTTTAATCTCTTCGACCGGCCAGATTTCGCCGTTAGGAATATGGTGCAGCGCGGTTACGATGCCGGTTGCGCCAGCCTGACGGGCATCATCCAGCGAGACCGGATCGTTCGGACCGTACCATCGCCATGTATGTTCCATGTTTACTCCTCAACTGTGATGTGGCCCAGTGGTCAGGCCGCTGGACCAAGAGTATGATAGTCAGCAAAATGAGGCCGTGATCCGGATCGCAGCATGACAAACTGCGCGATCGGTGAAGCCAGATAACAGGAGTGGATGATGGCGCTGCCAGTGGTAAAAACCGAACGTCTTTATCGTCAGATTGCCAACGCCATTATGGCGGGTATTGATCGCGGCGAGTTTGTCGCCGGTGGGATGCTGCCGCCGGAACGTGAACTGGCGAAGCAGCTGGGGGTCAGCCGCTCTTCAGTACGTGAGGCGTTAATTGCGCTGGAGATGACCGGCTGGGTCGATATCCGTACCGGCACCGGCGTCTTTGTCTCTCAGCCGTTGCCCGAGACGGCAACCCCGCAGGAGAGCGAAGCCTGCAGCCTGCAGGATCTGTTACAGGCCAGAGAAGCGTTTGAAGGGATGCTGGCGGGATTTGCCGCGCGCAACGGCACCCCGGCACAGCGCGCTGCCCTGCTGGCGCTGACGGCGCAGCTGCAACAGCACGCGCAAAATGATGCTGCCTTTCTGGAGCAGGATAAACGCTTTCATCTGTTGATCAGTGAGATGAGCGGCAACGACCTGCTGCGCGAGATGCTGGAGCAGCTATGGAACAAGCGCCACAGTCCGCACGTGCAGCGGCTGGAGCGCCATTTCGCCGATAACAGTTTTGCCCTTGAGATGAACGCCGATCATCAGCAGATCGCCAACGCGATCGTGGCCGGTGACGAAGTGGCGGCCCGTCAGGCGATGGAGAATCATCTGCGTCACGTCCAGCAACGACTACTTGGTTAAGCCTCGCGCCCGTTTTGGTCGCCCGGTGCCCAGCATAATCGCCAGCCGGCTACCGCCCGGCGTGGTCTCCATCAGGATTTTGGTAATGCTGGTGAGCGGCACCGATAATAGCATCCCGACCGGACCGAGCAGCCAGCCCCAGAACACCAACGACAGAAACACCACCAGAGTGGATAAACCCAGTCCCCGGCCCATCAGGCGCGGCTCCAGCATATTGCCAAACACCATATGGATAGCGGTAAACAGCGCCGCCACCATCGCCGCATCAAACAGGCTGTTGAGTAATAACGCCTGCAAAAACGGCGGAATGCCGGCAATGATCGGGCCGATATTGGGAATGAAGTTGAGGATAAACGCCACCACACCCCACAGCAGGGCGAATTTCACATCCAGCAGATAGAGGCTGAGCCACACCGACAGGCCGGTTATCACACTGACCAGCGTCTTCAGCGCCAGATAGTGCGTCACCCCTTTCAGCGCTTTATGCAGTCCGGCGATACGGATCTTGGGATTAACCAGCGCATTACGCATTTTGTAGGGCAGGTGATGCACTTCAAACAGCATAAAAACCACGGTCAGGATCAGCAGCACCGTATTGGTCATGGCACCCGAAAAGCCGCTCAGCGCCACCGTTGCCAGGTTCATCATGGTGTTCGGGTCGAAGCGCTGAATTAACACATCGGTCGAGATGTTGAGGTGAAAGCCAGCCGCCAGATGCTGCAATATCGTCATTTTCTGCTCCATGGTGGCGCGCAGCTGCGGGTAGAGATCGGAGAACTCACTCATTGAACTGGCCAGCACCGCGCCAAGCAGCAGGATGACGAAGAAGATCACCGTGATAACCAGCGTAATCGCCAGCCCACGGCGAAAACCGCGCCGCATCAGCATGGTGACCAGCGGGTTGAGCACAATGGCAAAAAAGGCCGCCAGCAACAGTGGCACCAGAATATCGGACGCGGCCCGCACGCCGGCGAGGATAATCACCAGCATCGCCAGTTTGATCAAAATATTTTGTCCGATTTTTTCCCGTTGCAGCTCGCTCATTCCCTCTCCCATCATACAAATTGGCTGAGCAAAGTGTAGCTGAAGTAAAATTAACAAGCTGATTTATCAGAGAAACGGTAAAAACAGCCGCCGGATTTGAGACCACCGGGACCTCAGGCGCGTCAGCCAGTGAATCCCCTGTCGGGTCTGACTCCGCCGTTTGCAGCATTTGCGCGGATGACAAAAATAACGCCACCGGATGGCCGCCGTGATGCGTTGCCGGTGAAAGCAGGTATAGTTAACAGCTAACCGTTACCTTTCAGCCAACTACGCGCGCGAGGACTGATGCCTGACCAACCTGCAGCGGAGCCGACTACCGCATCCGGTAGCGTAAAAATATCTCTGCTGATCCTCTCTATCGTGATCTACAACTTCGCCAGTTATCTCACTATTGGTCTGCCACTGGCGATTCTGCCGGGCTGGGTGCACGACACGCTGGGCTTTAGCGCCTTCTGGGCCGGGTTAGTGATCAGCCTGCAGTATGTGGCGACGCTGCTGAGCCGGCCGCATGCCGGACGCTATGCCGATCTCTGGGGGCCTAAGAAAGTGGTGGTGATCGGGCTGGTGGGTTGCCTGATCAGCGGCGTCTGTATCCTGCTGGCGGCGCTGACGCTCGACAGTCCGTTGCTGAGCCTGACGCTACTGTGCATCGGCCGGTTGATCCTCGGGGTGGGGCAGAGTTTCACCGGCACCGGCACCTCATTGTGGGGCGTGGCGCGGGTTGGTTCGTTGCACATTGGCCGGGTGATCTCATGGAACGGCATCGTCACCTACGGCGCGATGGCGATTGGCGCGCCGCTCGGGGTACTGATTTACCGGCTCGGCGGGCTGCTGTGGCTGTCGGGGATCATCATCGCCATCTGCCTGGTAGGGATTGCCGGGGCCTTGCCGCGTCCGGCCGTCAAAGGCAGTAAAGCCAGACCGCTGCCGTTCCGCGCGGTGCTGGGAAAAATTGCTGGCTTCGGCGCGATTCTGGCGATGGGCTCTGCCGGTTTCGGCGTCATTGCCACTTTTATTACTCTGTTTTATCAGGATAAAGGCTGGGGAGGCGCCGCCTTTGCGCTGTCGCTGTTCAGCGGGGCTTTCGTCGGGGCGCGGCTGTTGTTTCCGAACGCCATCAACCGGCACGGTGGTTTGCGGGTTGCCAGCATCTGTCTGGCGGTTGAAGCAATCGGGCTGTTTCTGGTAGCCGCCGCTGGCGATCCGTGGATGGCCAAAGCGGGGGCGTTTCTTACCGGAGCCGGTTTCTCGCTGGTGTTCCCGGCGCTGGGGGTGGTGGCAGTAAAAGTGGTGCCGCAGCAAAATCAGGGCAGCGCGCTGGCAACGTACACCGCCTTTATGGATCTGTCGCTCGGCATTACCGGGCCGATCGCCGGGCTGATCATGAGCTATGCCGGGGTTTCTCAGGTCTACCTGCTGACGGCACTGCTGGTCTGTCTGGCGTGCGTCTGCACTCTGCGTCTGCAGTTCAGGCAACCGGCTACAGAGCCACATCAGGGATAAAAAAAGGGCCCCAACCGGGGCCAAACGTCTTTTCAGACACAGATAAGAAGATGTTCGGACGATGATTTGTGCAGGCTCAGGCCTGCAGCAGTTCGATACTGTGACGAATCTGGCGTTCAATCTCAGCCGGTGTCCAGCTATCCAGCTGGCTGGAGAAGGGTTCAAACGCGTAAATTCCCTTGTAACCCAGCATCTCCAGCCGCTTGACCTGCACCACGCTGTTCAGCACATCGCCATCGCTTAACATCACCCGTTCCTCATCAGTCAGTTCCGCCGTCGGGCGCAGATCTTCCACGCCAGAGAGATGCACCAGCCCGATTTGCTCAACCTCAATGCCCTGCGGAAACTCCTGTTCAGCCTGCTCATAGAGATGATGATGGAAGGTATCCAGCACCAGCTTAAACGGCACCGCTGCCTCAGCAATCAGCTGTTGCGCCTGCACGGCCGAACGCAGTGAGCTGACCGGAAATCCCAGCGGCTCGACCAGGCCCTGAATCCCATAATGGGCAAAGCGCGGAGCCAGCTGCTGCAGCGCCGCCACGGTTTGCTGCGGCGATACGCTGATTCCCTCGTTGAGCGGACACATCACCAGCGCACGGGCGCCAATCCGTTGCGCCTCCTGTAACAACGCCTCCGTCCGGGTCAGCAGATCGTCATCAATGCGGTTAAAGGGATAAAGGGCGTTAATGGTGACAATATCAATGTGGTATTTGTCGGTCAGCGCGCGCAGCTGTTCAGCAGTGAGGCCGTCAGTCACCCTGCCGCCCGGCATATCATTACGCAGCTCCACCTTACTCAGCCCCAGGCGCTGGACCAGCTGGAAAAAAGCCTCCAGTGAGAGCCGGGGCGCGATTTTACGATTAATACAGAAGCGGGTGGGATCGATGGCCATGCTGCGACTCCGGTGACAGGAAAGAGGAAGATGGGGCTAAAGAGAACATTTATTTCATTATTTATGAATTATGAAATGGTAATTATTAGATCCGTCTCGCATTAATTCCATATTCCGTTTCACTGCGGACCGGTAAAACCCGATCGCGCCAGCAAAAACCGTGACTTTTTCACCCGGCTAACGGATTTGTCAGCGGCCGTAAAGCGCCTGACAGGCTGGCTTTGGCCCGATATCAGGCTGCCTCGCTCGGGTGACGATAAAAATGCGATCTGTGCCGCTAAAAGGAAATTTTCTAAAAATATCCATTTGAAAAATTTGTTCCACTGTAATAGTTTCATAGCACGCTTTCAGGTTTGCCTGATCAGGCTGCGGGACAGGCCGCACAGTGAGTCTGCAGGGAACTTAACCATTTAAAGAGGCAACATCATGACTATCACAGGAAACTTTATTGGCGGTAAAACCACCTTCAGCGCCAGCAACGAAACCATCCCGGTTTACGATCCGGCAACCGGAAAAGTGGTACGTGAACTGACGCAGAGTACTGCTGACGAAGTGGCTCATGCGATTGAGGTTGCGCACAACGCCTTCCCGGCCTGGTCGAAAACCTCACCGCTGCGCCGTGCCCGTGTGCTATTCAACTTCAAAGCGCTGATGGAACAACATCGCGATGAACTGGCGGCGCTGATTGTCTCCGAACATGGCAAAGTCTGGTCTGACGCGCTGGGCGAACTGACCCGCGGCATTGAAGTGATTGAGTTTGCCTGCGGGATCCCGCATCTGCTGAAAGGGGAATACTCACCGAATGTCGGCAGTGGCGTTGACAGCTTTTCGCTGATGCAGCCGGTCGGGGTTGTGGCGGGGATTACGCCGTTTAACTTCCCGGCGATGGTGCCGCTGTGGATGTTCCCGATCGCTCTGGCCTGCGGCAATACCTTTGTTCTGAAGCCGCCTGCGCTTGATCCGTCTGCCGCGGTCCGCATGGCGGAACTGCTTACCGAAGCGGGTCTGCCAGATGGCGTATTCAACGTGGTACACAGCTCAAATGAAGATGCTGAACAGTTGTACAAAGATCCGCGCATCGCGGCGGTGAGCTTTGTCGGGTCATCCGGCGTAGCAGAACACATCTACAAAACGGCCAGCGCCCACGGTAAGCGGGTACAGGCGTTTGGCGCCGCCAAAAACCACGCCATCGTGATGCCGGATGCCGATCTGGATGCCACCGTGAACGCCATTATGGGTGGGGCGTTTGGATCAGCGGGTGAGCGCTGCATGGCGCTGCCGGTGGTGGTCGCGGTTGGTGATGATACGGCTGACAAACTGATTGCCCGCCTGACGCCGCTGGTAAAAGCGCTGCGTGTCGGGCCTGGCATCAATAAAGGCGCAGAAGAGAATGAGATGGGGCCGGTGGTTTCGGCGGCGCATCAGAAGAAAGTGCTCGGCTACATTGATAAAGGTGAGCAGGAAGGTGCGAAGCTGGTGGTGGATGGCCGCACTATTCAGGTGGCCGGACACGCCGAAGGTTACTACGTCGGCGGCACGCTGTTTGATAACGTCACCTCTGACATGGTGATCTGGCGTGAAGAGATTTTTGGCCCGGTGCTGAGCATCATGCGTGCGCCGGACTACGACAGCGCGCTGCAACTGGTCAACAGCCATGAGTTCGGCAACGGCAGCGCCATTTTCACCAGCAACGGCAACACCGCGCGTGAATTTGTCCAGAACGTTGAAGCCGGCATGGTCGGGGTGAACGTGCCGGTTCCGGTGCCGATGGCTTTCCACAGCTTTGGTGGCTGGAAGCGTTCGGTGTTCGGCGCGCTCAACGTCCACGGTCCGGACGGTGTGCGTTTCTACACCCGGATGAAAACCGCCACGGTGCGCTGGCCAGCGGGTCAGCAGACCGTTTCAGAATTCAGTATGCCTACGCTAAGTTAATTCAATGAACTCTGTTTGAGGTGCCCGACCGGCAGGCCGCATTACGATGGCCTGCCGGTTAGCGGTTTCAGGCGGCTGGTTAAATCCGGGCCACTGCGACGGCAAGCGCATCTATCATGCAGAGAGGAGGAATGGGATGTCTTTACTTTCGAAAGCACAAGCACCAGACAGTCAGGGTCGCATTCAGCACGTCACGCCGGAGCGCGCCGGCTGGCGTTATGTCGGTTTCGACGTTTATCTGTTGAAGAAGGGAGAAACCCTGCGCCTCAGCAGCGGTGATAACGAGCTGTGCCTGGTGATAGTCGCCGGGCTGGCCTCGGTTAAAACCCGCCACGCAGAATTCCCTGGCATCGGTAAGCGCATGTCACCGTTTGAGCGCGTGCCGCCGTGGTCAGTCTATGTCCCGCATGACGATGAAGTCGACGTGCAGGCCGACAGCGATCTGGAACTGGCAGTCTGTAGCGCGCCGGGCCACGGCAATCTGCCTGCGCGGCTGATTGCGCCGGAAGATGTCGGGGTGGAGCATCGTGGCAAAGGACGTAACCAGCGGCTGGTACACAATATTCTGCCGGATAATAAACCGGCTGACAGTCTGCTGGTGGTGGAAGTCTATACCAATGAAGGCGATACCAGCTCTTATCCCAGCCACAAGCACGACCAGGAAGAGAGCGAAGACGAAACTTATCTGGAAGAGACCTATTATCACCGTTTCGATCCGGAACCGGGCTTTGCCATGCAGCGGGTTTACACCGACGATCGCTCGCTGGACGCGTGCATGGCGCCCTACAATCGCGATGTGGTGATGGTGCCGCGTGGCTATCATCCGGTGGCGACGCTGGCGGGTTACAACAACTACTACCTGAACGTGATGGCCGGACCGGTGCGGCTGTGGAAGTTTACCTGGGAGAAAGATCACGCCTGGGTCAATAGCGACGACTATCCGCGTCAGTCATAACTGTCTCACCGTCAGCCGTAACCGTTCTACAGCCGGCCGTGATTAAGCTCACCGCCGACCAATAAAAAAGGCAGCCAACAGGCTGCCTTTTTTAATCGCCTGAATCAGGGCGTTTCCGCATTGTTCAGTGCCAGTGACACCGCCAGCGTCTGCGCCAGACAAAGTGATGCAACCTGCGACCGGAAGCCATCCACCTGCGCTTCACGCACCACAAAACAGACGTCGCTGAAGGCGGCCAGCGGGCTGACCTGGCTGTCGGTGATGGCAATCTGATGCGCACCGCGCTTGGCACCCATTTCAACCACTTCGACCGCTTCACGCGCATACGGCGAGTAGCTGATGGCAATCACCACATCTTTAGGATTCACCAGGCTGAGCTGTTCGGTAAACATGCCGCCGAGGCCGTCGATCAGGAAGGCCCGGCGTTCCAGATGGCGCAGCGCATACACCAGATAAGAGGCGACGCTGAAAGAACGGCGCAGGCCAATCACATAGATATTCTCGGCCTCGTTCAGCAGCTTCACCGCTTTGTTCAGCTGCTCCGGATTAACCTGCATCGCCAGCTGCTGTAACGCCTGGCTGTTAACCATGGTAAACACGTTGAGGATCTCAGCCGGGCTTTCAGGCGCACTGGCGCTGTCATCGGTTGAGGTCTGACGAAACAGACGGGCGCGTTCAGTGTAGTTAACCGTCTCTTCCATCAGGTGCTGACGAAAAACCTGTTTCATTTCATTGAAGCCGCTAAAGCCAAAAGCGTTGGCAAAGCGAATCAGGGTTGATGGCGGGACATCAGCCTGCTGGGCAATAGAGGCCACGGTATCAAAGGCAATGCTATTGCTGTTATCAAGAATGTAACGCGCAACCTGTTTAAGACGTTTGCTCAGCGTTTCGTAGCGGCGACGAATATCGTCCTGCAATAAAGAAAGTTGGGTGGGATTATTGGTCATTACTTCTGCCCGTGTAATAAGAATAATGGCTGGATAATGAGCGCTATAGTACCAGATGGATGGAAAATTTCATTTGTTTGCGTCAACAGAGCGGTTTATTTCATGGCTTTATGAATTGCTTCACAGAATGTCCCGGCACGGCCAGCCGGAGAGGCGGTTCGTGGCGCACAAGGATAAAACGGCGCTGATTTGCGGCTGTCAGGATGGGGAGAGTGAGGATAGCAGGGCGGGCGACAGCAGAAGGATGACGGTGTAAGACATAAAAAAACGCCACCCTCTGAGCAGGATGGCGTCTGGCGGGCTGCATCAGGCGCGGGCGGCGCGCCAGTACTCAATCAGCCGCAGGTAGTTGCCTTTCACGGTGTCGATCAGCGACTGATCGTCCAGTTCGCCCTGTAACCACTGGCGCGATGGCTGACCAAAAATTGTCCGGCCGACAGCAAAGCCTTTTACCCATGGCGCTTTCGCCGCAGCGGCGAAGCCAGCTTTGAGCTTCTCTTCCGGCGCGTCCAGACCGAGTAACAGAATGCCGCGGCAGTGCGGGTCCTGCTGTTCGATCAATCCGCTGATCGCCTGCCAGCTTTCGGCCGACAGCGGCGGCAGTTTCCACCAGTCCGGCTGAATGCCGAGGCTGTAGAAGTGACTGAGAATATCAAAATAGTAACCTTCATTACGATCCGGGTTGCTCTCCGGCAAAATCACTTCCAGCAGCAGCTCATGGCCACTTTTGTTACAGCCGTTCCAGACATCCAGTACCTGCTCATCCTGCTCTTTACGCAGTTCGGCACTGTCGTGCGGATGATAAAACACCAGGCATTTCACGACGTGTTCGGCTGGCCAGTCGATTAGCTGTGAGCCGATGTTGCCATGTTCCAGCCGCAGCGGGCGCGAACCCGGCAGTTCAATCGGGCGACCAATCCACCACTGTTTACCGGTGATGGCATTCAGCGCTTTCTGGCCGTAAGTGGTATCCGCCAGAATACCGCTTTTGTTCTCCAGTCCGGCGGTTTGCGCCGCTTCCTCGGCCGCTTTCAGCAGCAGCAGTTTAAGCTGTGGAATTTTGCTCTCATCGACGCCCGCTTCGCGCGCCATATCCACCAGCTGTTTACGATGGTCAAAGGCGAACACGTTCAGTTCCGGCCACTGCTGTTTGCGGGTGGTCACGCGGTGCAGATGGTTGAGGCGACTGTCGAGATCGGGCCGTTTCACCTCTTTATCGCGACTCAGGAAATCATCCAGCTCCGCTTTGGTGGGCATGGCGGGCGCGCAGCCGTGGCGTGACACCACCAGCGCTCCGCAGGCGTTGGCGTAACGGCATGCCTGTTCCCAGCCTTCATCGTTCAGCCAGCCACGCAGCAGGCCGGACATAAACGCATCGCCTGCGCCCAGCACGTTTAGCACTTCGACCCGCACCCCGCTGTGCAGCCGGGTCTGTTCCCAGCTATCCGGGATCTCACCTTCAAACACCACGCAGCCCAGCGGACCGCGTTTGCAGACCAGCGTCGCCTGACTGGCCTGACGCACGTTCTTCAGGGCGGTCAGCGTATCGGTGCTGCCACCGGCAATATGAAACTCTTCTTCGGTACCGACGATTAAATCGAAATAATGCACCACTTCCTGTAGCTGTTGCGTCACCTGCGACGATTCAATGAAACGGGTTTCACCGTCGCCGAGCGAGGTCAGTCCCCACAGCACCGGACGATAATCGATATCCAGTGCGGTACGCAGGCCGTTGCGGCGGGCAATAACCAGCGCTTTCAGCACCGCTTCGCGGGTCTGCGGGTGGGATAAGTGGGTGCCGGTCACCGCGACCGCGCGCGAAGAGGCGATAAAATCTTCCTGCACGTCGTCCGGTACCAGGCCCATATCGGCGCAGTTATCACGGTAGAAAATCAGCGGAAAAGTCTCTTCATCTTTAATACCGAGGATCACCATGCCGGTCAGGCGTTTTTCGTCGGTGATTAAGGCATCGGTATTACAGCCGACGCGCTGCAACTCTTCGCGCAGAAAGCGACCATTGTGCTCATCTCCCACCCGCGCCAGCATCGCCGATTTCAGGCCCTGAATCGCAGTGCCATAGGCGACGTTGCCTGAGGAACCCCCGAGATATTTGGCGAATGAGGTGACATCCTCCAGCCGCGCCCCGATCTGCTGACCATAAAAATCAACGGCGATGCGCCCGATACAAATCACATCAAGCCGCTTCTGTTGTGTACTCATACCTGTGGTTTCCTTCTGTGATTAGCAGACACTGCGGGCGAAAAGCCCGACGTCGCGCGCTTTGCTTCCGGGTCTATAGGTGCCTGATTGGCTATGAGGGCAGTATGAGGAATAAAAATTCCAAGTTCAACATGAAATGAAATATCCATCGCGATTTTGTGAACCAGGTAAAACTCCTGATTCCACTCAGCGATCGGCAGAGCCAGGTTGACGGCGCCCGGCATATCAGGGTTGTGAGAGAGATCGCAGGAATATCCCCATTAATAGAGGAAGCTGCTGAAGTGAAATGAATTTTTTCATCATTCGATGATGTCCATAAAACGTTCCAGTTTACCCGGTCCGGATCGCCTGTCAGTCCCGGCAGCGTCACTAAATTTGATCTCACTCGCAAAATGAAATGTTTCTTCTGTAATTGTATTTTATGAAAAATATATTTGTTTATAATCGCCTCACGTTTCAATTATACCGGTCGCCTTTTCCGCAGTATGACTTCGCCTGGCGCGTTGTACCGGAGTCAGGTACCACCAGCATGTAAAGGAAGAGCATATGGGCACAATCAGACTGACCACTGCACAGGCGCTGGTTAAATTTCTTGATAATCAATACATTGATGTTGATGGCGTTGAGACTAAGTTTGTAAAAGGCATCTTCGCCATTTTCGGTCATGGCAACGTGCTGGGAATGGGACAGGCGCTGGAGCAGGATAGCGGCGATCTGGTGGTGTATCAGGGCCGCAATGAGCAGGGCATGGCGCATGCCGCCACCGGCTTTGCTAAACAGTCACTGCGTCGTCAGATCATCGCCTGCAGCTCGTCAGTCGGACCCGGTGCCGCCAACATGATTACCGCGGCTGCCACCGCCACCGCGAACCGTATTCCGCTGCTGCTGTTGCCCGGCGACGTGTTCGCTACCCGCCAGCCCGATCCGGTTTTGCAGCAGATTGAGCAGAGCTACGATCTTAGCATCAGCACCAACGACGCCTTCCGGGCCGTCAGCAAATACTGGGACCGCGTCAGCCGTCCGGAACAGCTGATGTCGGCCTGCATTAACGCCCTGCGCGTGCTGACCGATCCGGCCGAAACCGGCGCGGTAACGCTGTCGCTGCCGCAGGATGTGCAGGGTGAAGCCTGGGATTACCCGGACTATTTCTTCCAGAAGCGGGTGCACCGACTGGATCGTCGCCTGCCGGTTGCGGCGCAGCTGGCCGATGCCCTGACGCTGATCGGCCGTAAACGCAAGCCGCTGATCGTCTGTGGCGGCGGGGTTAAATACTCTGAAGCGGGTGAGGCGCTGCGCCAGTTCGCCGAGCGTTATCAGATTCCGTTTGCCGAAACGCAGGCGGGCAAAGGCACGGTGATCTCCGACCATCCGCTTAACGTCGGCGGCGTCGGTGAAACCGGCTGTCTGGCCGCCAACCTGCTGGCAAAAGAGGCTGATTTAGTCATCGGTATTGGTACCCGTTACACCGACTTCACCACCGCCTCGAAATGGATTTTCCAGAATCCGGACGTCAGCTTCCTCAATATCAACGTCAGCAATTTCGACAGCTACAAGCTGGATGGCGTACAGCTGCTGGCCGATGCCCGTGAAGGGTTGACCGCGCTGACGGCCGCGCTGGCATCACAGCATTACAGTAACGACTGGGGCAGCCAGATTGAACAGGCGCAGAGCAAACTGCTGAAAGAGACTCAGCGTGTCTATCAGGTGGAGTATCACGAACAGGACTTTGTGCCGGAGATTGCCGACCATCTCGATCGTGAAGCGGTATTCGCCGAGTTCAACCGCCTGACCCAGTCAGTCCTGACGCAAAGCAGCGTGCTCGGCACGCTGAACGAACAGTTACCCAAAGAGGCGGTGATTGTTGCGGCAGCGGGCAGCTTGCCCGGCGATCTGCAGCGCGTCTGGCGCACCAAAGATTACAACGCCTATCACGTGGAGTACGGCTACTCCTGTATGGGTTATGAAGTTAACGCCGCGCTGGGCGCAAAACTGGCGCAGCCGCAGCGAGAAGTCTATGCGCTGGTCGGCGATGGCTCTTTCATGATGCTGCATTCCGAGCTGGTTACCTCAATTCAGGAAGGGGCGAAGATCAACGTGGTGCTGCTGGATAACATGACCAACGGCTGCATCAATAACCTGCAAATGGAACACGGAATGGACAGCTTCACCACCGAGTTCCGCTTCCGTAATCCGGAAGGTGGCAAGCTGGATGGGGGCTTCGTGCCGGTTGATTTCGCCGCCATCGCGGCAGGCTACGGCTGTAAAACCTACCGCGTCACCACGCTGGAGCAGCTAAAAGCCGCGCTGGAAGATGCCAGAACGCAGACCGTTTCCACGCTTATCGACATCAAAGTGCTGCCGAAAACCATGATCCACAAATATTTCAGCTGGTGGCACGTTGGCGTCGCGCAGGCCTCCGATTCTGAACGGGTTCAGGCGGTAGCGGATAAGCTGAAAACCCATCTGGATCAGGCGCGTAAATACTAATTTCAGGGCCGGATCACGGCCCCTTTCCTCTTATCTCAGCACGAACCCTACACAGGTGTAATTATGACTTTGAAACTTGGCGTCATCGGTACAGGTGCAATTGGTCAGGAACATATTCGCCGCTGCAACCACGTGTTGCAGGGCGCACAGGTGGTTGCCGTCTCGGATATCAACGTTGACGGCGCGCGCGCTGCGCTGCAGCGCCTGAACATCGAGGCGCAAGTGTTCCAGAACGGACATGACGTGATCCAGTCACCAGAGGTGGATGCGGTGCTGGTGACGTCATGGGACCCGACCCACGAAGAGTTCACCTTAGCTGCGATTGCCGCGGGCAAACCGGTGTTCTGTGAGAAGCCGCTGGCGATGAGCGCCGAAGGCTGTCGCCGGGTGGTGGACGCTGAAATCCAGGCCGGCAAACGGCTGGTGCAGGTCGGCTTTATGCGCCCTTACGATGCTGGCTACCGCGCGCTGAAAAAAGTGATTACCGACGGGGATATTGGCGAGCCGCTGATGCTGCACTGTGCGCACCGTAACCCGACCGTGCCGGAAAATTACACCACGCCGATGGCGATCACCAACACGCTGATCCATGAACTGGACGTGCTGCGCTGGCTGACCAATGACGATTATAAAACGGTGCAGGTGGTCTTCCCGCGCGTCACCTCAAAATCCCATGCCCAACTGAAAGATCCGCAGATTGTGCTGTTTGAGACCCAGAAAGGGGTACGCATCGACGTCGAGATCTTCGTCAACTGCGCCTATGGCTATGACATTCAGTGCGAAGTGGTCGGGGAAGAGGGCATTGCCCGCTTGCCTGAGCCGTCGTCGGTGCAGCTGCGTAAAGATGCCCGACTGTCGAACACCATTCTGGTTGACTGGAAAGATCGGTTTATCGAAGCGTATGACGTGGAGCTGCAGGCGTTCATCAACGACGTGAAAGCGGGCACGCTGACCGGTCCGTCTGCCTGGGATGGCTTTGCCGCCTCAGTGGCCGCCGATGCCTGTATCAAAGCGCAAAACAGCGGTGCGATTGAAACGGTAGAGATGCCGCCACGTCCTGCTTTCTACTCTTAATTCAGCCCAGACAGGCGGGATGACCGCCCCGGCTCAGGAATAAAATGATGAACAAAGACAATGTAAAACTGGCTATCGCCCCGATTGGCTGGACCAACGATGATATGCCGGATCTCGGCAGTGAGAACACCTTCCAGCAGACGGTGAGCGAGATGGCGCTGGCCGGTTTTACCGGTAGCGAAGTCGGCAGTAAATATCCGCGCGATCCAGCGATTCTTAAACCGATGCTCGACATTCGCGGCATTGAGATCTGCAACGCCTGGTTCAGCACCTTTTTTGCCAACGGCGACAAAGCTAAAACCATCGACGAGTTCGTTAACCACATGAACTTCCTGCATGCGATGGGCGCGCGGGTGATTGGCTGTTCAGAACAGAGCAAAAGTATTCAGGGCACCACGCTGGCGGTGTTTGAGCAGAAACCGGTGTTCAGTGATGAGGAGTGGCAGCTGACGGCAGAAGGCTATAACGAACTGGCGCGGATTGCGGCTGAGAAGGGGATGCGGGTCACGCTGCATCACCATATGGGGACCGGTATTCAGACGACTGAAGAGATAGACCGCTTTATGGCCCTGACCGACGATCAGGTTGGCCTGCTGTATGACACCGGTCACGTCTACTACTCTGAGGGATCGCAGCAGAAGATGCTGGCGGTGCTGGAAAAATATCTGCCGCGCATTTTCCACGTCCACCTGAAAGACGTGCGTGACGAGGTCGTCGCCGAGGTGCGCGACAATCATCTCTCCTTCCTGGAAGGGGTGAAAAAGGGCACCTTCACCGTACCGGGCGATGGCGTGATCGATTTCAAACCGGTGTTCAAAATCCTCGACGATTACGGCTACAAAGGCTGGATGGTGGTGGAAGCGGAGCAGGACCCGGCGCTGGCTAACCCGTTTGAATATGCGGTGAAAGCGCGCAAATATATTCGTGAGAACGCAGGATTGTAAGCGCAGGCGGGAAACCGTGAGATAAACCGGCTTCCCCCAGATGGGGGAAGCCGCAAGCCAGCAGGGCAGTCGCCCGGCCTTATTTCAGCGCAATACTCTTCACAATATTGTCGGCATCGCTTTGTGCCTGCTGCTGGTTGTCGCCTGGCAGGGTAATCTGCAGCGTCACCAGTTTGCCGTCGACTTTGGCCAGAATCACCGATGACCATGAGGTCTGGTTATTGGCAGAAATCACCGTATCCAGCTGCTGTGCCGGCTGATCTTTCAGCGTGACCGCTTTGTTCGAGACCACCTGCAGTTGCGGATCGCGGTTGCGCTGCTGCTGCTCCATACGCTGTGACAGCACGTCCAGCCCATCACTGGTCGGCTCACCGGCAATCACAATAATCGCGCGCGCACCGGTTTCGTCGGCATACACGTGCATATTGGTGGTCTGTGAACCGAGCTTGCCGCTCTTGTCCGACATGCCCGGCGGCAGCGAGAAGCTCAGTTTGCCATCCATCAGCGTCACGGTCTGCGCCGACTGACTGGCGCTGACGCCGTTGTCATTCGCCGCGTCATCTTTCTTCTGGTCACAGGCGGCTAAGCCCAGCACCAGTAAGCCCATTCCTACATATTTCACCAGGTTGCGCATCAGAATCCCTTTTTTAAGTTTCCAGTCAGCCGTTAATACAACAGGAATCAGGTTGCAAACGCAACCTGATGATTGTCAGCAGATCTTAGCGGGTAATGGCGTAAATCGGTATGGCGGGTTAGCCGAAATTTATCTGGCTGGTGGCACGGCGCTCAGCCAGGCGTTTCAGCGCGGCATTGAGCAATACGCCGTAGGCCGGCAGGAAGAACACCATGCAGATCAGCACTTTGAAGCTGTAGTCAACCAGGGCGATCTCCACCCAGTGCTGGGCCATAAACGCATCAGGGCTTTTATAAAAGGCGATGAAGAAAAAGGCCAGCGTATCGCTGATGTTGCCGAGGAACATGGCGCAGCCTGGAGCGATCCACCATTGCGGCAGGGCGCGCAGACGGTTGAAGACGTGCACGTCGAGGATCTGACCCAGGGCGTAAGCCATAAAGCTGGCGCAGGCGATACGCGCGACAAACAGATTCACCTGTTCCAGTGCCGCCCAGCCCTGCCACTGACCCTGATAATAGAGCGAAGAAACGGCATAGGAGATAAACAGCGCCGGGATCATCACCGCCAGAATAATGCGTCGGGCCAGCGGCGCGCCAAAGATGCGCACGGTCAGATCGGTTGCCAGGAAGATAAACGGGAAGCTGAACGCGCCCCAGGTGGTGTGGAAGCCGAAAATGGAAATCGGCAGCTGCACCAGGTAGTTACTGGAGGTGATCACCAGCAGGTGAAACAGCGATAACCAGAACAGCGCGTGCATGCGCTGACGCGAAGAGAATGCGAGCATAATCAACCTTTTTAATGTTGGGGTGAGGGAACCCATTGCGGGACGCCGTTCGGGCAGCGCCTGGCAGTTTTATGAGCAAAAAGCGGCGGCATCTTACCGCGTTGTGCTATTTATGCAATGGTTAATTTTAGCGCAATCGTTATCGCCTTGCGTCAACGGCACCACGCGCTAGAATGAGCGCCCCAAACCTGAACCGAGTCCATTATGAGCGATGCTTTTTCCTCTGCCGACCATCAACTGGATGCCCGTGGCCTGCGTTGTCCGGAGCCGGTGATGATGGTGCGCAAAACCGTTCGCAGCCTGCAGGATGGCGATACGCTGTTGATCATTGCCGACGATCCGGCCACCACCCGCGATATTCCCGGCTTCTGCCGCTTTATGGAGCATCGCCTGCTGGCGCAGCAGACCGATAACCTGCCTTATCAGTTCCTGATCCAGAAAGGGATGGCGGAGTAACGCTGGGTGCCCATTGGCAGCGCGGCCCGTCATCTGACCGGCCGCTCGTCTTCAGCTTCGGTTGCGCAGTAATCGCAGCGCGTTAGCGGTGACCAGCGCCGTTGCGCCGGAATCCGCCAGCACCGCCAGCCACAATCCGGTCAGTCCCAGCAGGGTCGTGACCAGAAATACCGCCTTCAGCCCCAGCGCAATGGTCAGGTTCTGACGAATGATGCGGCGCGTACGGCGCGCCAGTACAATCATTGGTGCCAGATTGCTGAGCTGATTGCGCGTCAGCGCGGCATCGGCCGCCTCCAGCGCAACGTCGGTGCCGCTGCCCATCGCGATCCCCAGCGTCGCCGCTTTCATCGCCGGCGCATCGTTAATGCCATCCCCGACCATCGCCAGCGGCTGCTGCTGACTCAGTTCTGCTATCGCCGCCACCTTGTCGGCCGGTAACAGGCTGGCACGGTACTCAATGCACAGTTGCCGGGCGATGGCTGCCGCTGCACGCGGGTTGTCGCCGGTCAGCATCAGACTCTCAATGCCCAGTTTTTTCAGCGCCTGTAATGCGGCGATCGCATCGCTGCGCAGCTGATCGCGCAAGGCCAGCGCGCCCAGCGCCTCGCCATTGCGGGTCAGCACCACCACCGTTTCACCTGCTGCTTCACGCTGGGTGATCTGTTCGGTTTGCTGCGCCGTCAGTCCGGTCATCTGCGTGGGCGTCAGCAACCGGATCGGCTGGCCATTGACCACCGCCGTAATGCCCCGTCCCGCCTGAACCTGCTGATCGCGGGCGGCCGGGATGGCCAGATTGCGTGCCGCCGCCGCCGCCACAATCGCACTGGCCAGTGGATGCGTCGCGCCCTGTTCAACCGCCGCGCTGAGCGCCAGCATCTCTGCCTCGCCGGTCTCGCCAAAGCGCAGAATCCCGGTGAGCTGCGGCTTGCCAACGGTCAGGGTGCCGGTTTTATCGAACGCCATCATGCGCAGGGAACTCAGACGTTCTAAGGCCGCGCCGCCTTTGATCAGCGCGCCCTGACGTGCAGCGGCAGCCAGCCCGGAGGTAATCGCTGCCGGCGTGGAAATCACCAGTGCACAGGGGCAGCCAATCAGCAGTAAGGTCAGGCCCTTGTAGATCCACGGCTGCCATTCTCCCGCGCCGAGCAGCGGGGGCACCACCATCACCAGCAGCGACAGCAGCATCACCAACGGCGTATAGAGACGGCTGAACCGATCGATAAAGCGCTCAACCGGGGCGCGGTGGGTTTCTGCTTCTTCAATCAGCTGCAGTATCCGGTCAATCGCGCTTTCGCCCGGTTTCGATACCACTTCCAGCGTGACCAGCCGGTCAATGCTGGTGGCACCGGCCAGTATTTTTTCGCCGCTGCTGCGCGTCACCGGCAGCGACTCGCCGGTTAACGCGCTTTCATCAAAGCTGGCGAGCGGCGTGATTAAGCGGCCATCGACCGGCAGGCGACTGCCGGCTGCCACTTCAATCTGATCGCCGGGCTGCAGCGCAGCCAGCGGCACGTCGCTGCGCCGACCCTGCTCAAGACGGACCGCCGATTCCGGCCGCAGCGCCATCAGACGGGTCACGCCACTGCGCGCCCGCGAGGCGGCATAGCTTTCGAGCTGTTCGCCAAGCTGAAACAGCACCAGCACCATCGCTGCTTCGGCGTGAGCGCCGATGATCAGCGCACCCGCTGAGGCCAGCGTCATCAGGGTTTCGATGGTGAAAGGCGAGCCGCTGCGCAGCCGTTGCCAGGCGCTGCGCGCCACCGGAAACAGGCCGATCAGGGTAGTGACAATAAACAGGCGATCTCCCCACAGCGGCGCGAAATGGCTGAGCAGGCTGCTGGCGAGCACCAGCAGCGCCAGCGCAATCAGCATGCGGTTATGCTGCCAGCGTGGGCCATCGGCTGCCGTTTCGGTCTGCGTACTGAGCTGGAAGCCAGCTTTTTTGACCGCCTGCTCCACCGCCTGGCGCACGTCGCTGTCCGCATTGACCACCAGTTTTTCACTGCTGAACAGGACGCGCGCCTCGGTGACGCCCGCGACCTGCTGAACTGCGGTTTCAATGCTGCGGGCGCAGCCGGGACAATCCATCCCGCTGACCTGCCAGCTATAAGGTAGAGTGCCGACGCGTCGTCGGTCACTTTCCTCATCGGCGTCGTTGCCGGGACTGCTGTTACTGTCGCAGCAGCAGCCCGCACTATCCGGCGTGACCGGAGTCGCGGCATGAATAGAGAGCGTCAGGGGACGGGACTGAGGGATCTGGCACAGGGGTTTGGCTGCGGCGTGGCTGGCACGCGGTTTACCGCAGCCACAGGCGTGATGTTGATGCATATGACCTCCGGAAAAGGGATGGACGAAGCTGTCCATCCCGCTATCCTACACTCTGGAGTGAACTCCAGAGTCAAGGTCAATTTTTTAAATCACCCACAGTGAACGGACAATCATAAAGTGACCGGCAAAGTAGCAGGCCGCAACGATAGCGCTGTCGGCACTGAAACGACGGCGATAGTGGCTGATAAACCAGACAATGTTAGCCAGCAGCAGCAGACCTGCACCGACCATGATTGAGAAGCTGTAATCGGTAGGGCGGAAGAAGTATTGCTCAGTAGCGATCCAGGTCATCACCAGCGTCATGCCGATAAAAGTACAGATCGGCCAGCGCAGATCTTCCAGTCTGCTCCACAGAATGCCAATCAGCACCACGCCGATAATCAGCAGCGTCAGCGGGATCGGCCAGAAAAAGGTCATGGTCATGCTGGCGGCAAAACAGAGGTATACAGCAGATGCGACAGGAAAAATGCGCCAATCGCATAGAGCATCTGCTGACGGGGCAATAGCGTTAGCGCATCACCGACCAGCGTGGCGATCAGGCCGGCCAGAATCAGATAGTCAGTGGTATTCAGCGTCGGAGCCTGCCAGGCCAGGCCGACCAGCAGCAACAGTGTGACCGGTTTAAACAGCCAGCGTTGCCATTGCGGACCGCGATAGGTGGCATCAACGTAGAGCCAGCCGGAGAAAAGTACAGCGAGGAAAGACCAGAGCATTGTTTCTCCCTTTTTTAACCAAAATGGTGAAAGATCCCAAAATATCCCTTCCAGTTTAGGTTACGTCCCGACGATGTGACAATCAGGCAACTCTGGTTGTATGCTTTGCCGCGCAGTTAACGCCATCCGCACCCTTTAAGCCCGAGAGAATTATGAGCAAACCACCGCTAATCTTTATGATCGTTCTGGCAATTATCGCCGTGCTGGCAACCCGTCAGTTCATCAAGCAGCGCCGGGAAACCGCCGTCAATGACGCCTCACCGGTGCGATCCCTGACGGCACAGGTTAAAACCAAACGGGAGTTTCCGGCACCCAATCGCCGCTCACGTCAGCGTGAAGTGATTGCCGGAGAAGAGATGCGCTACGAAGCGCTGTTTCATCCGCTTAACGGTGCCAGCGACATTAAAGTGCAGCTTCAGGAAGCGCAGTATCATCAGCTGGATAAAGGGGCGAAGGGCGAATTAAAAATGCAGGGGACGCGCTTTATCAGCTTTACGCCAGCGCAGTAATCAGCGGGCAGGGTGCCCGCTCTGAAGACTACTTTTTCCGCGGGAAGTGCTTTTTCTGCCAGGCGACCAGCTCAAATACGCCGAACACAAACACTTTCACCTGGGTCAGGCGGTCGATTGGCGGGGCATCTTTGGTCTGCGTTGCACGCAGTAACACCAGCTGCAGGCCGTGCATCATGATCATGAAAAACAGCGCGACATTAATGAAGTAGGTCAGCGGTTTCGGGTAGGGATGGACCACGTTAACCAGCAAAAAACCCCATACGCACAGCATCAACAGACGCCCCAAATTAAGTAACATCCTGCGTCTCCAGTTGACGTTGATATAAACGATAAGCCACTTGTCCGGCTATTTTCTCGCGATAAAGGTTCCACTCTGGCGGCACCGGCGGCGCGCCATTTTCCACTTCACTTTCGACGTAGATCAGCGCCTCGTCTGCCAGCCAGTGATTCTGTTCCAGCAGCTGCAGCGTCTGTTCCAGCAGGCCCTGACGAAACGGCGGATCGATAAACACCACGTCAAACGGTTGGCCCGGCTGGGCCAGAAAGCTCAGGGCATTGGTCTGAATCACTTTGCCGTTGCTGGCGTTCAGCGTCTGCAGATTCTTCATCAGTTGCTGTGCCACCGGACGCTCCAGCTCCAGTAGCGTAGCCGATCCAGCGTAACGCGACAGCGCTTCCAGACCTAACGCGCCACTGCCGGCGAAACAGTCGAGACAACGTGCGTCGGGCAGTACCGGCGCCAGCCAGTTAAACAGCGTTTCACGTACCCGATCGGTGGTCGGGCGCAGTCCGGCACTATCGGGCACCGGCAATTTGCGTCCGCGCCATTGTCCGCCGATGATGCGGATCTGGCCGGCACCGCCGGTACTGCGGGGGTTTTTAGTCATCTTGCTCACAACTCGTCATAATTTGTTGCGTAGTTTAACGGGCGAATCGGTGAGAAGAAACGTTAAAAAAGGGTGCTGTGGTGAGCTGGCTGGAAAGTGTTAGACTACTGAGTTGCTGAAGTCATGCAGTATTCTGCGGTTTTACGCCGGTCTGGCGTTAGCCAATTTTAATTGATTCACCCCTGGAAACGACGTGCGACCGGGACAAAGCCATCGAGGAGTGTAGTCACACAATGGCAAAAGAGAAAAAACGTGGCTTTTTTTCCTGGCTGGGATTTGGCAAAGAAGAAGAGAAGCAACCCTCTGCGGAAGAGCAGGCGCAGCAGGCGGCTGAGTCTGCTCAGCCGCAGTCAGAGCAGCAAGCCGCAACCTTAACGCAGGCTGAAGCGCAAGCGGAAGAGACTGTCGCCATCACCGAAACGGTGGCCGGACAGCAGCGTGATGCGGATGTGACGGCCGCTGCGCCACACGAAGCCGCGCCGGAAGCCCTGGCGGAGCCGGAGCCGATTCAGGCTGACCCGGAAGCCTTACTGGAAACGGCGAGGGGGCCGGAGGCTGACGTTGCCCCGGTCGTCGAGGCTGATGCCGTTATCACACCAGCGGCTGATGCTGAACGGCATCAGGCCGACGCGCC
>MIEI01000026.1 GCA_002095305.1 Pantoea brenneri | reverse complement strand
CGCGCGCGCGTACTGAGCGCCTGCATATCCTGCTGGCAGGCGGTGAGATGTTGCAGCGCGGCACGACGTTCATGATCGCTGGCCGCCAGCCAGGATTTCATCCGGCCGCTGAAGGGCGCATACCAGTCGAGGCGATCGCCCCGGTCATTGGCCTGCGGAATGGCCAGACAATCTGCCAGTGCGCCCTGACGGCGCAGACGCAGGGTCTCGCGAATTTGTAACGCTGAGGCATAGACCGGCTGGCCATTTTCACCTAACGCCAGAACCGCATCTAAATTACCGCTGCGCAGAAAAGTTTTTGCCACCTGTTGGGCCCTTATCGGTCGTTGTCTGAGGCAGAAAATCGCGTGTTATCGACGATTGGGTTGATTTTACGCGGGACAATGACAAATCAAACGGCGGAAAAGGGGGCAAATGCAGCGGTTTTTTCACCGGCTGCTGCAAAAACAACCGCACTGAGTGCTAACTGGCGCGCTTACGCACCAGCAGCAGGTGGGCGATAACGCCGCCGACCAGTCCCCAGAAGGCCGGTCCGATGCCGAGCAGCGAGACGCCGGAGGCGGTCATCAGAAAGGTGATTAACGCACTGTCGCGCTCGGCCGGCTGCTCCAGCGCACGCTGCAGGCTGCCGCCCAGCGTGGCCAGCAACGCCAGCCCGGCCAGCGCCTGGATCAGTACCGCAGGCAGCGCACTGAATAACACCGCGATCAGCGCGCCAGACGCGCCTGCCAGCAGATAAAACAGGCCGGCCAGCGCCGCCGCCCGCCAGCGTCGCTGCGGATCGGCATCCACCTCGTCACTCATGCAGATCGCTGCGGTTATCGCGGCGACACAGACCGAAAAACCGCCAAAAGGCGCCAGTAACAGCGCGATAAAACCGGTCCAGCCAATCAGCGCTGAAACCGGCGGACGATAACCGTGCGCCTGCAGCGTGGCGATGCCGGGCGCATTCTGCGACGCCATGGTGACCAGAAAATAGGGCAGCCCGATGCCGATCAGCGTGGTCAGGCTAAAGTGCGGCATCACCGGCTGCGGCAGCACCAGCATAATCGGCTGCGGCGGAAAGTGGATCGCCCGCTGTGCCAGCGCCACCGCCACGCCGATCAGCAGGGTCAGCAGGATGGCGTAACGCGCCAGCCAGCGACGGGCCAGCAGCCAGGTCAGACACATGCTGCCGCACAGAACAAAGTTGGTCTGTAAATCGGCAAAGGTCTGCAGGCCAAAGCGCAGCAAAATACCGGCCAGCATTGCCGCCGCCAGCGAGGCGGGAATGTAATTCATCAGGCGGGCAAACAGGCCGGTCACGCCAGAGAGCACAATCAGCAGGTTAGCGAAAACGAATACCCCGACCGCTTCATTGATGGAGATGCCATGAAAGCTGGTCGCCAGCAGCGCCGCGCCCGGCGTTGACCATGCGGCCAGCACCGGCATGCGATAGCGCAGCGACAGCCCCAGCGAGGCAATGCCCAGCGCAATTCCCAGTACCGCCAGCCAGCCGCCAATTTGACCGGGCGACGCGCCAGCTGCCTGAAAAGCCTGGTAAACAATTGCACCGGTGCTGCTGTATCCCACCAGCACGGCGACAAAGCCCGACACCAGCATCGGCAGGGTAAACCGGGGTTGTACGGCGACTTCAGGCATCTGATTATCCACGATTGTGCGTTATAACGCACATGGTCGCATGATGCGCTATAACGCACAAGTGCTACACTGCCGCCATCAGGTCAGCGAACAGGCTGACGACAGCATCGGGAGTAGCAATGGGGAATCTTCAACACCATCTGAGCAGCGCACTCAGACAGTTACGTCAGGCCAACGGCTGGAGCCTGACGCTGACCGCCGAACGCACCGGCGTCAGTAAAGCGATGCTCGGCCAGATCGAGCGCGGCGAATCCAGCCCGACGGTGGCGACACTGTGGAAAATCGCCACCGGCTTTAACGTGCCGTTTTCGTTTTTCATTGAGGGCGGGCCCGCACCAGGCAGTCCCGCCGCCTTCAGCCAGCCCAACGCCGAGATGTCGGTCCAGCCGCTGTTACCCTACGATCCGCAGCTGCGCTTCGACCTGCTGGCGGTTGAGCTGGCCGCCGGTGCGCAGAGCATCTCTTCGCCGCATGAGGCGGGCTGCATCGAGCAGGTGGTGGTGATTGAGGGGGAGTTGCTGCTCGGGGTCGGCGATCTGTGGCGGCGTCTGCCGCGCGGCGCGGCATTTCAGTTTCGCGCCGATGTCACGCACAGCTACCGCAACCCGCTCAGCACGCCGCTGCGCTTTCACAGCCTGATCCACTATCTGCAACGGCCGGAAATTACAAATTGATACCAGGACAAACTACACAGTTTACCTTCGTATCTCTATACTGACCGTCAAACCTGAGGAGAGGGCGATGTGCGATTTAAGCGAACCTGCTGCCACGCTGCGTATGCTGGTGGGCAAGCTGGGCCGCAAACTGCGTGAGTCTGCGCCACCGGGTGAACTTACCTGGTCGCAGGTGGCGGTGCTGGGCTACCTGGTGCGCGACGGGGCGATGACGGTAACCGAACTGGCGGCGGCGGAAGGTGTGCGCAGCCAGTCGATGGGGGCCACCGTGGCGACGCTGCTGGAGGCTGGCATGGTGACCGGTGAACCCGATCCGCATGACGGACGCAAAACCCGTTACCGTCCCACGGACGCTTGCCTGGCGGTGATCGCCGCCAGCCGTGCCCGGCGTGACGACTGGCTGATTGAGGCATTTGAGGCGCGACTTACCCCGGCCGAGCGACAGCAGCTGATTGACGCCATCCCTTTACTTCAACGACTGACTGAACATGAACCCTGAGAGGACTAAAGATGGCTGTAACCACACTTGATGCGAAAACGGCGCTGATTGTCATCGACCTGCAGCATGGCATCGTTGCGCTGCCGCTGGTCCATCAGCCGCAGCCGGTGATTGAGCAGTGCGCGCGCCTGGCACAGGCGTTTCGTGCCAGCGATCTGCCAGTGGTACTGGTTAACGTGGCGGGCGGTGCGCCGGGACGTACTGAACAGGCACGGCATGGCGGCGAACTGCCGGCCGACTGGGCCACCCTGGTGCCGGAAATGACGCCGCAGCAGGACGATCTGACCATCACTAAAAAGACCTGGGGTGCTTTTCACGCTACGCCACTGCACCAGCAGCTGCAGCAGCGCGGCATTACTCAGGTGGTGATTTGCGGCATCGCCACCAGCATTGGGGTCGAATCGACCGCACGCCAGGCGTATGAATTAGGTTACAATGTCACGCTGGCCACTGACGCAATGACCGATTTAGACATCAATACTCACCACAACAGCGTCAACCTGATCTTCCCACGGTTAGGCGAAACCGGCAGCTGTGAGGATATTCTGGCGCAGCTGAGTTCGCGCGCCTGATTAGCGTGTGATCTTAACAGTCGGGCCACCGCGATGGTGGCCCGACTTGTTTTAGCGGAAGGCGTAGCCGAGGGTTAACCCGACGCTGTAATTGCGGCCGGGTGCTGATTCAAAGTACCGACCATTGCTCTCATTGACGATCACCGATCCGACGTACTCGCGGTCAAACAGGTTGTCGACCCGTCCAAACAGATCCAGCGTCCAGTCGCTGACCTGCCACTTATAACCACTGTTCAGGCCAACCACGGTGTAGGACGGCGTTTTGACATCATTCTGATCGTCAGCGGCGATCTGACTCAGATAACGCATTTCAGCCCCGGCATAGAATCCCTGTTCCGGCACATAGCCCAGTCCGGCGTACAGCATATTGCGGGCGATGCCCGGAATGCGGTTGCCGTCACAGCTGTCGCTGCCACAGGCGTTGCTGCGATAGCGCGCATCCAGCAGGGTGTAGGCCATTTTAAGCTGCCAGTCCCAGCCAAACTGCTGATCTAACGCCAGCTCCAGTCCGCGGCGGCGGGTCTCCCCGGCATTTTTATAGGTGGTGCGTCCGCCACTGCTGGCGTCAGCGACAATTTCATCCTGGGTATCGGTCTGGAACAGCGCCGCACTGACCAGCCCATTGCCAATCCGTTTTTTGCTGCCGATCTCCAGCGTGTCGCTGGTGGCCGGTTTCAGGCCGAGATTCAGGCCCGACTGACCATCAGAACGGTAAGAAAGCTCATTGATGGTCGGGGTTTCAAAGCCGCGACCGGCCGAAAGATAGGCGTTCCAGCTCGGATCAAACGCATATTTCAGCGACGCCGCTGGCAGCCATTTGTGATAACGGGCATTGCCGCTGTCGTCACCGTTGCCGTTGACAACGTAGAAGTCATTGGAGTCGAAGTTGACGGTGCTGAAGCGCACGCCCGCATCCAGCGACAGCTTATCGGTCAGCTGCCAGGCCGTCTGCAGATAGGGGTCGAGGTTCCACATCAGATTACGCTCATTGCGGCGCAGGTTGCCCTGATCGCCGTAATGCGTCACGCCGTTGCTGACGGTGAAGTTCTCATAGCCTTTACGCCGTTCGGTCATGGTCTCGTAGTCGAGACCGCCGGTCAGGGTCACCGGAATCGACAGCAGCGTGTCGCGGTGCGTCCAGCGGGTATCGATCCCCTGATAATGGCGGGTCAGGTCGATCACCCCGCCGGGATGGCTGGGATTGGTCTGTACGCTGGCGGGAATCGACTGAAACTGGGTGGTTTCCCGTACCCCGGCGTAGACCATCACGCTGAGATCGTCGTTGTCGCTCATCTGGCGCTGGTAGTGCAGGCCGCCCTGGGTCTGATCGACAGTTTTACGGGTATTGTAGAGCGAAACGTTGCTTACTACCTGACGCGGATTGTCGCGCCACTGGGACGGCGTCAGCCCGCCCGGGTCCTGCGCATCAATATGCACGCTGTTAAACAGCAGGGTTAAGGTGCTGACATCATCAATGCGCACCCCAAGCCGCGCATTGCCGAGGTTTTTCTGCGCCGAACTGTGATCACGATAGCCGTGAGTGGTAAAGCGTGAGGCGGAAACGGTGTAGTTCACGTCCCCGGGGTGGCTGCCATCACCAGTCGCGCCGCTGGCTTTGACGCTGTTGCGCCAGCTACCATAGCTGCCGTACCAGCTGCTGGCCTCCAGCGTGGGCGGCTGTTGCCCGGCCTGAGTAGTGACATTCACCACCCCGCCAGAGGAATTGCCGTACAGCGCGGAAAACGGCCCGCGCAGCACTTCAACGTGATCGATTGAACCGATATCGATATTTGAGGTTTGCGCCTGGCCGTCCGGCATGGTGGCCGGAATGCCGTCGACGTAGATGCGTAAACCGCGCACGCCATAGGTCGAGCGTGAGCCAAAGCCACGGATCGACAGCTGCAGGTCCTGAGCGTAGTTTTGCCGGTTCTGGATTTGTAAGCCCGGCACGCTGCTGAGATTTTCCGACAGATTGACGCGTGGTGCGGCCTGACGCATCTCATCACCGCTGACCACACTGACCGCGGCGGGCGTGTCGAGCACATTCAGGCCGCTCTCGGACGGGGTCGCGCTGACCACCAGGGTGTTATCATTCTCTTCTGCCAGCAGCGATAGCGGAAACAGGGTGGGCAGGATCAACAGCGGCAGCGTCGCCTGACGCAGTAACGTTATTTTCATTTTTAGCGGCCTGAAAAAGATGAATAATGAACCAGCTGGAACAATTGGCGCGTATGGTAATGCTTTGCCGGGTTCTGGTATAGATCTTTACGTGTCGTCAGGCTTATTCCGTTCACCCGACGCCGCGCAGTCGCTGCCTCTGTTTTATCGGTTCTGCGGCCGACAGCGGTTATTTTATTTTCTGTTCGTCTGCCGTGCGCAAATAACCACCGTCAGCAGGCTGCAGAATTAATCGCCGGCTGCGGCTTTATTCGCGGCACGCTTACGCGCTTTTTTGCCGCGCCAGTACTCTTCCAGATAGGGCAGCATCTCCAGCAGGAATATAGCCGACAGAACAAAAATGATATAACCGGTCGGCAGGGGATCGGCGCGCCACATCAGCTCAAAACGGGGCGGCTCATCGCCGAAACCAAATAACGCCTGGAACTGCGGCCAGTGCCGTGAAATAACCAGCAGCAGCGCCATCAGCGGCACCATCTCAAGAAAACTGTGAACATGCTGCTCGATCGGCTTGACCTCACGCGCCGTCACCGCGTAGCTGACATCCCACAGTGCGGTGGCTTCGTGACAGAAAAAAAGCACAATCATAAAGGCGATCACCAGCGCATTCACCTCTAAAAACAGGGCCGACAATAACGGCAGTCCCATCTCTAAAAACATCAGAATATGAATCCAGGTTTCTTTCAGGCCGGTGGTGTTTTCAATATCGGTCGCCCGATGACAGATCCAGTCAGCGAAACCAGCAATAAGCCAGACCGGTAAAACGAAATAAAGTAACAGCAGCATTTGCGGATCAAATTGATGCATTACACAGCCTCTGGGGAATGAAAGTGAATAAAGCATAGACCTGGCAGGAAGAGACGCAAAATGCGGCAGCGGCAGGCGTACTGTTTATTGTTGGATCAGGCAGAGAGGCGATTAGCGCCGCAGGATCGCTAACAGGCGCGGGCGGCCGGAATATTAGCGCGCCGACAGCGAGCGCGCCGGGACAGGACATTGCCGGCTGCCTCATCGCGTTGGGCTGGATTTTTTGGCCGTTTGCCGTCAGGCTGAAGAGAGCCTTTTTTAAGCCTTATGCGTCGGGGCCAGTCGGGTCGCGGCGCATCATTTCCACATTGATCAAAGGGAGTCAGCATGAGTCAACAACCTGAAGTGGCGGTTCTGGGATTGGGTGCAATGGGCCACGCGTTTGCCGCTAACCTGCTGAAGAAAGGCTTTAAGGTCCATGGCTGGAACCGGACCCGCGCACGCGGCGAGGATCTGCTGGATGCCGGTCTGCAACTGGCCGATTCGCCCGCCGAGGCGGTGCGTCAGGCAGATGTGGTGATTGCGATGCTGTCGGACGGCGAGACCACTGAGCAGGTGCTGCAGCAGAGTCAGGAGGCATTTAAACCGGGCGCCATTTTATGTCAGATGGGCACCATCGGCGTGGAAAAAACCGACGCGCTGATCGCCCTGTTCGCCGGCGCGCGCAGCGACGTGCTGTTTATTGACGCGCCGGTCTCCGGCACCAAAGCGCCAGCAGAAAATGGCCAGATTCTGGTATTAGCCAGCGGCGATCGCAGCCGCGCCGCCGCGGCCGAAACGGTATTTGCCGCGATTGGCAAGGGCACGCAGTGGCTGGGCGAGGCGGGCAAAAGTTCACGCATGAAGCTGGTGATCAACAGCTGGCTGATTGGCATGATGCAGAGCCTGGCGGAGAGCACCCAGCTGGCGGCGCAGTTTGGTTTTTCGACCGACGATCTCTGGCAGGTGCTGGAGGGCGGCCCACTGGCGGCCCCGTACGCAAAAATGAAGCTGGGGATGATTGCCAGCGACGACTACACCCCGCAGATGAATCTGGTCTGGGCGCTGAAAGATGCCCGACTGGCCCTTGAGGCGTCTGATATTCCGCTGCCGGCGCTGGCAAATATTGCTGATTTCTGGCAGCAGGCGGTTGATGACGGCCTGGGTGAACAGGATCTGGCAGTGGTCTACCGCTATCTGAACGCGCAATGAGTTGTCCGGCCGGCTTTGACTTCAGCCAACGGCCGCTGGTGCCGCTGGCGCATGATTACGCCCACGGTGCCAGCGAGCCGTGGCATCAGCATGACTGCGCGCAGCTGATCCACACGCTGAGTGGCGTGGTGCGGGTGGAGACCGAATTTGGCAGCTGGACGGTGCCGCCGAGTCGCGGTGTCTGGTTACCGGCGTTTACCCGGCATGCGCTACAGATCACCGGCACGGTGGCGGCACGAACGCTGTTTATCCATCCGCTGGCGCGCGCCGATCTGCCGGCCAGTTGTCAGGTGGTGCAGATTACGCCGCTGCTGCGTGAGCTGATTGTCAGCGCGCTGACGTTGCCGGCCGCCTATCTGGCTGACAGTCGTGCCGAACGGATCGTGGAACTGATTCTGGATGAAATCCGCGGCATGCACGTGTTGCCGTTTGCGCTGCCCGCACCGCACAGCGCCCGGTTACAGGCGCTGTGCCAGCGTATTCAGCAGACGCCGGGCGAAAGCTGGACCCTGCTGCGTGCCAGCGCCAGCCTCAACGTCTCGGGGCGCACGCTGGCGCGTCACTTCAGCCGTGAAACCGGCTTACAATTCAGCGACTGGGTCCGTCGCGCCCGCCTCGCCATCGCCCTGACGCGACTGGCGCAGGGCGATTCGGTGCTGCGGGTAGCGCTGGATCTCGGCTATGAAAGTCCCAGCGCCTTCAGCGCGATGTTTCGCCGTCTGCTGGGCGTGGCGCCGACGGACTATTTTCCCGCGCAGGAAAGCGACTCGCCGCGTTAAACAGCGCCTGCAGCGCGGCGCGCGCCGTATCATTATCGATACTCACGCCCCAGTAGCGGTTGCCACTGGCATCCAGACAGCTGATATAGGCGACCGAGCGACTCTCACTGCGTTTCCCCAGCGTGTGTTCATGGTAATCCTCAATGGTCAGCGCCAGGTCGAACGCGTGGCGCAGGGCATTCACCCCGGCCGACAACCAGCCGTTGCCGCTGCCCTGTAAGCTGAGGGCGCGCGACTGATAGCTGACGCTGGCGTTAAGCGTGGTCTGGCCGTGGTTATCGCTCTGGCTGCTGGCCTTCAGCAACTGCAGCGTTGGCTGGTCCACGCCATACTGACGACAAAACAGCTGCCACAGCGCGTAATGGGTCATCTCGCCGCCATGATGGTCAGTGTGCTGCTGTACGCAGCGGCTGAAATCCTGCTGCAGCGCGCGCGGCAGCTGCAAGCCGTGGTTTTGCTCCAGCAGCCATGCGGCACCGCTTTTGCCTGACTGGCTGTTCACCCGAATCACCGCTTCATAGCTGCAGCCAATATCGGCCGGATCGAGCGGCAGATAGGGCATCTGCCAGTGCGTTTCCTGCTGGCTGGTGCGCCAGGCAAAACCCTTGCGAATCGCATCCTGATGCGAGCCGGAGAAGGCGGTAAACACCAGCTCACCGGCATAAGGATGGCGCGGGTGGACCGGCAGTTGATTACAACGGGTCACCACCTCAAGCGCTTCGCTCATCTGGCTGAAATCCAGCTGCGGGGCGACACCCTGGGTGTAGAGATTCAGCGCCAGGGTGACCAGGTCGACATTGCCGGTGCGCTCGCCGTTGCCAAACAGACAGCCTTCGACCCGATCCGCCCCCGCCAGCAGCGCCAGTTCAGCGCAGGCGACACCGGTGCCGCGATCGTTATGTGGATGGACGCTGATGCAGACTGCCTGCCGGCGGCTGAACTGGCGGCAGAACAGCTCAATCTGATCGGCATAGACGTTGGGCGTGTTGACCTCCACCGTGGCGGGCAGGTTGATGATCATCGGACGGCTGGCGTCAGGCTGCCAGACGTCGGCGACCGCTTCACAAATCTCCAGCACAAACGCCATTTCGGTAAAACAGAAGGTTTCCGGCGAGTACTCAAAGGTCCACGCCGTTTCGGGCTGCGCCTCACAGGCGGTGCGGATCTGCTGCGCAGCGGCCGTTGCCAGCGCCACGATCTCCGCTTTGCTCTGTTTGAAAACCCGCTCGCGGAACAGCGGGGCGGTGGCGTTATACAGATGCACAATCGCCCGCGGTGCGCCCTGCAAGGCGACGAAGGTGCGCTCAATCAGATCGTGGCGCGCCTGGGTCAGCACCTGCAACGTCACGTCATCAGGAATGCGGTGCTGCTCTATCAGATCGCGCACAAAGTCGAAGTCGGTCTGCGAGGCGGAGGGAAAGGCGACCTCAATTTCTTTAAAGCCGCAGCGCAGCAACAGCGCCCAGAATTCCATTTTGCGATCGCGATCCATCGGTTCGGCCAGCGCCTGATTACCGTCACGCAGATCGGTTGACAGCCAGCGCGGTGCGTGGCTGAGCTGGCGCGCAGGCCACTGGCGATCGGGCAGGGTAATCAGCGGGGATGGGCGGTATTTCTCAGCGGGATCGGTCAGCATCATCATTCTCTCCAGGTGGTTTTTTTCCAGTCTGGCGGCAGCGGGCCAGCGGCGCGCGCGCAATGCTGACAACCTGATGCGCAAAAGTGACAACACATTAAGGCGAATACGCAAACTGTAACAGGGCTGTTCCGCCTGAAGGCTCAGATGGCTGAAAGGTTACTGAAGGGCTTTAAGGCGATGGCAGATGTGGGGCTGGAGAAGCGCTGTAGTAGCGTACTAAGCCCACATAGTGGGCTGGTAAGGTTACGTGGTGATCAGCTTAGCTTTCATCTGAGAATACTCAAAATCAGAACAGCCAGCGCTGTTGCGAGATAGCAGATTCCTGCAAACAGCCACAAACGTGATAAATATATCATCCAGCGACTTACTGTCAGTCTGTTTTCGCTGAAAAAGGAATAAGCAGGACTATCTTTGTTAAAGGCGGATATTCTTTTATTCATGCTCAGCTTAATGAAAAATCTGCACATCTGGTATGCGCCAAAATAACCGGCCATGTGATAGAACGAATAGGGGGGAGGGAACTGATATTTTTCCAGGAACAATGAAATGAGTTTGTCATATTCCTTTCTGTTAAAAGCGTAAAGGAAGAAAGATATGAAAATAAAAAAGCTGCCTGCCAGGCCAAAGAACAACCCCGCCCTTGATATATAAAACTCAGTCACCGGTTGACCCCAGTAAATAATCAACTGCTTTTTCGCCTGCCGAACTACCGATATAACCACCGACCACGGAGCCCACTGCCGCGCAAGCAACACCTCCCGCCCCCGCGGTCACTATCCCAATGGCCGCACAACCCGCTAACGCAGCAGAACCCCCCCATGCACCAGCATACATTGCACCACCGGTGCCTACAGCAAACTTTGTGTCATCTCTGACAGCAATTTTCCTGCATTCACTTTCGCGCCCTTTTGAGCAAGCATTCACCACATCGTTAGTTGTCCCGACCAAAGCAAATCCGATACCTATATATCCTCCGGTCTTAAGGAAGCGCGCTGCTCTTGCTGCATTGCCGACATAATACGAATATCCTGGAATGCCACTTAACCCAACGGTGGACCACTCATGCACAATCGAACGACCAGAAAGGTTTAATGCTCGCTTCATATTGTCATACTGTTGGAATTTCACGACATACCGGGCGAGAGATTTTAACAGGGGTTTATTGACCAGTTCCTTTAGCTGGTTCAGCAACTGATTACGTTCCACAAAGAACTGCTGGCTGATTAACGTCCCCTGAGTACGAAATTGATTCTGGTAGCTGGCTTCAATTTTTTTCAGTGTCTGCTCAATAGCATTAAAATACTTTTCGCCGACATCGCCCACAGTGCCGAAAACCTTGTCTCCGACACCTGTCAGCGCAGCAATCATTCCGTAATGTGTCTGCATGAATCCGGCATCGTCGCTACTTAAGCCTATAAGCGCTGCGTTGGTTTTATTTTTAGCCTGTCTGAGTGTCGTCATCATCTGCATTGTCAGGTGATCAGGCGTCTCTGAGTCAGCAACAATTAAAATTTGGCCCGGTTTCAGATACTGCGTATCCGCATTAATTTTCATAAACAGACTGGCAGCTGGGGAGCGAATATCCCTGAAGAGTTCTCGTGCCTGATACTCCAGCGAGCCAGGTCTTTCCACAACACAATATCCGGGGGCTATGTTATGCGCCATGCTTCCATTCTCCATCAGTATTGGTGTTAAAAGGAACAACACTCCCTATTCCTGAAAAACTGAAATAAAGATAAATAAATTTACTGCGTTACGCAAAAATAATTATTAAGTGTTGTGGTACAGTTTAAAGCCGGTATTTGCCCATTAAGAATCAGGATACGGGCTGTAAAACTTAGTGATGCACACCTGCCTGCCAACACGCGCCTGCTGCTTTGATTCCGCCGATAATCTGCCCGGTTCATGATAAAAGCCCTCGGTACCGCACCATGCTAACTTCAGGACAACACCCTGGGTGCGCTGCGGTTTGATGAATCCGCCGGGCAGGGGTAGCATGGTCGCCTGTTTATTCGGGTGGACGCTTATGTTGATTTTTGATGGTCACAACGATCTGCTGCTTAATCTGTGGCTGCATCATCGCGATGCGCCCGCGCAGGCGTTTTATCAGGGTATTGAACGAGGCCACCTCGATTTTCCTCGCATTCAGCAGGGCGGACTCGGCGGCGGGTTGTTTGCGATCTTTGTGCCCCCGCAGGAGTACATTGCCCGCACCGTTCCGGCACGCGCCGAGGAGCCATATGAACCACTGCAGATTATGTGGCAACAGCTCGAAATTCTGCAGCAGCTGGCCGATGCGTCAGGTGGACGGGCGCGCATCTGCCGCAGCCATGACGAGATTGCGGCCTGCCGCGCCGCAGGCGTGCTGGCGATGGTGGCACATATCGAGGGCGCCGATGCGCTGGACGGCGACGGCGAGGCATTACAGGCGTTCTGGCAGGCCGGGGTGCGCAGCATCGGGCCCTTCTGGAATCTGCCTAACCGGTTTGGTCAGGGGGTTAGCGGCAGCTTTCCCGGCTCGCCCGATACCGGTCCGGGGCTGACGGCGGCGGGCGAGGCGCTGATTAAGCAGGCTAATGCGCTGCGAATGATGATCGACGTATCGCACATGAATGAAAAAGCGTTCCGGGATACCGCGCGACTCTCTGATGCGCCGCTGGTCGCCAGCCATTCCAATGCGCATGCGCTCTGTCCCCAGCCGCGTAACCTGACCGATGCCCAACTGGTGGCGATCCGCGACAGCGGCGGACTGGTCGGGATTAATTTCGGCAACGCCTTTTTGCGCGCCGATGGTCAGCGCGACAGTAACACTCCGTTGACAGAAATTGTTAAGCATTGTGATCATCTGTTGAGGATAATGGGCAGCGACCATGTGGCGTTTGGCTCCGATTTCGACGGTATAACCCCGCCGGAGGCGCTGGGCGATGTCAGCGGATTACCGCGTCTGCTCGCCGCTTTGCGGGAAGCGGGCTATGATCAAACACTGACAGAGAAGCTGGCGTGGGGAAACTGGCAGCGGGTTTTAGCGCAAACCGGTCTGTGATAACAATTTCCTTACTTCTTTCGGGTTGATCTCGACGCGCCATTGGCGCAACATCTGTCGGCAAATTTGTGACTGGGATCGCGTTTCACACCCGGTCGCCGGATTTTCTGGCCGCTAATTTACTGTTACTCAAGAGGAAATAAATCATGTGGAAAAAGCCAACTTTCGTTGATCTGCGTCTCGGCCTGGAAGTGACTCTGTACATCTCCAACCGTTAATAATTCTGCCCGCCATCTGCGCGGGCATTTTGTTTCAACTTCTGGTTTTCCTTCATGTTTATTAAAGTCCTCGGCTCAGCCGCTGGTGGCGGATTTCCGCAGTGGAACTGTAACTGCGCTAACTGTCATGGCGTGCGTACCGGCACCATTCAGGCCAGTGCACGTACCCAATCGTCGATTATCCTCAGCGATAATGGCGAAGACTGGGTGTTATGTAACGCCTCGCCCGACATCAGTCAGCAGATTCTGCATACGCCCGAATTAACCCGTCACGGGGTGCTGCGCGGCACGGCGATCGGCGCGATTATTCTGACCGACAGCCAGATCGACCACACCACCGGGCTGCTCAGCCTGCGTGAAGGCTGCCCACATCAGGTGTGGTGTACGCCGGAAGTGCATCACGACCTCAGCAGCGGCTTCCCGATCTTTCCGATGCTGACCCACTGGAACGGCGGTTTGCAGCACCGGCCGATCGCTCCGCTGACGCCGTTCAGCGTCGATGTCTGCCGCGATCTGCAGTTCACCGCGATTCCGATTCTCAGCAACGCGCCGCCCTATTCGCCTTACCGCGATCGGCCGCTGCCGGGCCACAACGTGGCGCTGTTTATCGAACATCGCACCAGCGGCAAAACGCTGCTGTATGCGCCGGGCCTCGGCGAACCGGATGCGGTGATCCTGCCGTGGCTGCAAAAAGCCGACTGCCTGCTGATCGACGGCACGGTCTGGCAGGATGATGAACTGCTGACCACCGGCGTCGGTAAAAATACCGGCAAAGCGATGGGTCACCTGGCGCTGGCCGAAGAGCAGGGGCTGATGGCGCTGCTGGCCTCGCTGCCGGCAAAACGCAAAATTCTGATTCACATTAACAACACCAATCCGATTCTCAACGAGCAGTCCCCTCAGCGTCAGTTCCTGACGCAGCAAGGGATTGAGGTGAGCTGGGACGGAATGGCGATCCACCTTCAGGACTAAATCATGCAGATCACTGACACGCTGTCGCCGCAGGCTTTTGAACAGGCCCTGCGCGACAAAGGCGCTTACTACCATATTCATCATCCGTATCACATCGCGATGCATAACGGTCAGGCGACGCGCGAGCAGATTCAGGGATGGGTGGCGAATCGCTTTTACTACCAGACCACCATTCCGCTGAAAGATGCTGCCATTATGGCTAACTGTCCCGATCCGGCGACCCGGCGTAAATGGGTGCAGCGTATCCTCGATCACGACGGCAGCAATGGCGCAGAAGGCGGAATTGAAGCCTGGCTGCAGCTCGGCGAAGCGGTCGGGCTAACGCGTGAAGAACTGATCTCCGAGCGGCACGTGCTGCCAGGCGTGCGTTTTGCGGTTGACGCCTACGTCAACTTTGCCCGTCGCGCCAACTGGCAGGAAGCAGCCTGCAGTTCGCTGACCGAGCTGTTTGCGCCGCAGATCCATCAGTCGCGCCTCGACAGCTGGCCACAGCACTATCCGTGGATCAAAGAAGAGGGCTATTTCTACTTCCGCAGCCGCCTGAGCCAGGCGAACCGCGATGTGGAACATGGCCTGGCGCTGGCGCTGGAATTCTGCACCACCGCTGAAAAGCAGAACCGGATGCTGGAAATTTTGCAGTTTAAGCTCGATATTTTGTGGAGCATGCTCGACGCGATGACCATGGCCTATGAGCTTAAGCGTCCGCCTTACCACACCGTCACCGACAAGGCGGCGTGGCACACCACCCGACTGGTATAACAGATGAATGAAAACTTGATTGCCGCGTTCCGTCGCGGCTACCGCATGCAGTGGGAAGCCGCGCAGGATAGCCACGTGGTGCTCTATCCGGAAGGGATGGCGAAGCTCAACGAAACCGCCGCGGCCATCCTTGCGCTGGTGGACGGCAAACAGGATATCGCCGCCATTATTGCCACGCTCGACAGCCGCTTCCCGGAAGCCGGCGGCGTCGGCGACGATGTGAAAGAGTTCCTGCAATCAGCCTATGAACAGAAGTGGATACAGTTCCGTGACCCCGAGTAAACCTGGCGTAAATCCGCCGCTCTGGCTGCTGGCGGAGCTGACCTATCGCTGCCCGCTGCAGTGCCCGTACTGCTCAAATCCGCTCGATTTTGCCCAGCAGGAAAAAGAGCTGACCACTGAGCAGTGGATCGAGGTGTTTCGCCAGGCGCGCGCCATGGGCAGCGTACAGCTCGGTTTTTCCGGCGGTGAGCCGCTGGTGCGTAAGGATCTGCCGGAGCTGATCAAAGCGGCGCGTGACCTCGGCTTCTACACCAATCTGATCACCTCCGGCATTGGCCTGACCGAGAAAAAGCTGGATGCGTTCAGCGAAGCCGGGCTGGATCATATTCAGATCAGTTTTCAGGCCAGTGATGAAACCCTGAACGCCGCGCTGGCCGGATCGAAAAAAGCCTTCCAGCAGAAGCTGGAAATGGCGAAGGCGGTTAAGGCGCACGGCTATCCGATGGTGCTGAACTTCGTGCTGCACCGCCATAACATCGACCAGATCGATAAAATCATCGATCTCTGCATCGAGCTGGAAGCGGATGATGTGGAGCTGGCGACCTGCCAGTTTTATGGCTGGGCGCAGCTCAACCGTGAAGGGCTGCTGCCGACCCGCGAACAGATTGCCCGCGCCGAAGCGGTGGTCAGCCGTTACCGTGAGCGGATGAGCGCCAGCGGTAACCTGACCAACCTGCTGTTCGTCACGCCTGACTATTATGAAGAGCGTCCGAAAGGCTGCATGGGCGGCTGGGGCGCGATTTTCCTCAGCGTCACGCCGGAAGGCACCGCGCTGCCGTGCCACAGTGCGCGCCAGCTGCCGGTGGAGTTTCCGTCGGTGCTGGATCAGCGGCTGGATGACATCTGGTATCACTCGTTTGGTTTTAACCGTTATCGCGGTTACGACTGGATGCCGGAGCCGTGCCGCTCCTGCGACGAGAAAGAGAAGGACTTTGGCGGCTGTCGCTGTCAGGCTTACATGCTGACCGGCAATGCCGACAACGCCGATCCGGTCTGCAGCAAATCGCCGCATCACGACACGATCCTCGCCGCACGCCGCGAAGCCGATTGCAGCGACATCAAAATTGGACAGCTGCAGTTCCGCAATCGCAGCAATTCTCAGCTGATCTACAAGACCCGGAACCTGTAACCGTGCGCCGCCTGGAGATTAACGGCTTGCGGGTGGAACTAGTGCATCAGCCTGATGCGCGCCAGGCCGCAGCGTTAATTCAGGTCGGCGCCGGCAGCCATGATGAGCCGGACCGCTGGCCGGGGCTGGCGCACCTGCTGGAGCATCTGCTGTTCACCGGCAGCGCTGGCTGGCCGGACGACGGGCGACTGATGAGCTGGATTGCCGCGCAGGGTGGTCGGGTCAACGCCACCACGCTGGCCCGGCGCAGCGCCTGGTTTTTTGAGGTTGCGCCACCGCAGCTGGCTGACGGACTGGCGCGCCTGCAGGATATGCTGTGCCATCCGCTGCTCGACCATCAGGCAATCCGTCAGGAAATCGCGGTGATTGAGGCTGAATATCAGCTGATCCAGCAGCATCAACCCTCCCGTACCGAAGCCGCGCTACTGCATGCCGCCACCTCACCACCGGCGTTTCGGCGCTTTCAGATTGGCAGTCGCGCCAGCTTTGGCGAAGAGATGACCGCGCTGCAACAGGCGCTGCGTCAGTTCCATCAGCGCCATTTTTATGCCGCTAATATGCAGCTCTGGCTACAGGGACCGCAGTCGCTGGACCAGCTTGAGCAGCTGGCGCGCACCTTTGCCGCCGCGCTGCCGGACGGTCAGTGGCAGCAGGAGACGCCGCGGCCCACGCTGTCGGTCAGTGCCGGATTGCGGCTTGCCAACAGCACACCGGCCGCGCTGTGGCGCAGCTGGCTGCTGGACAGTAGTGACGGTGTCACGTTATGGCGCGAATTTCTGCTGGAAGAAGCGCCGGGCTCGCTGCTGGCCACACTGCGCCAGCAGCGACTGGCCGATCGGCTGAGCCTGAAGTGGCTCTACCAGGCGGATAATGCGGTGTGGCTGGCGCTGAGCATCGACACCGATCAGCCTGAAGCGGTTAACGCACTGTTCGGGCGCTGGTTAGCCGCACTGAAGCAGACCCGTCAGCCGCAGCAACAGCATTATCTTCAGCTGGCGCAACAGCGTTTTGCGGCGCTGACGCCGCTCGATCAGCTGCGTGAGCGCGCCTTTGGCTTTGCCCCGCAAGCCGGGGTCGGCGCGTTTGCGTCATGGCTGGCCACGCTGGCGGATGCGCCCGGCACCACGCTGGTGTGCAGCCCGCAGGCGGCTGAGGAAAATTGCCACACCCAGGGCTTCAGTCTGGCATTGCACCCGTGGCAGCCGGTGCTGCCTGCCGCCAGCAGTGCGGCAGAATTCGCTTTCTATCCGCTGGCGGCACCGCTGACCCATCAGCCGCTGCCGTCGCAGGCGGTGCCGTTGCCGCATTATTCTGCTGCGGAACCGACCGGCCACGGCGAGGCTGACAGTCCGACCGCTGAGGCGGGCCACGACGCCGACCCGGCCAGCAACAAAACCGCCACGCTGCTGCTGCGGCCGGAGTTTTTTTCAACCTTCAGCGCGGCCGTGGGTCACGCTTATGGTCGCCGGCTGCGTCCGTTGTTCGCCGCCTTGCGTCACTCAGGTGGCCAGGGCGAATGGCAGGAAGTGGAGGGCGTGTGGCAACTGACGCTGCAACTGCCCCACGACCTGGCGGTGGCGGACTGGGCGCTGCATCAGCTGGTGCAGGCGCTGACGCCACCGGTCGACGACGAACCGCTACCGCCGCCCGACACTATTGCCATCCGCGCACTGTTGCAGCAGTTGCCTTATCAGCTGACATCAACCTTTTCACCAGCCTGCTGGCGGGCGCTGTTCACCGGCGGCAGCCCGGCGCTGCAGACGCTGATTGCCCGCCGACTGAGCGCGCTGCCGCTGCCGGTCAATCCGGCAGCACCGCCGATGCGGATGACCGCACCGAGCGGCATGATCGCGCTGCCGCACGCCAGCCGCGATAACGCCTTGCTGCTGTTTATTCCGCTGCACCAGGCGTCACGCGCTTCGCCCCAGCAGGCGCAACAGCTGGCTGCGCTGCGGGCGCTGGCGCTGCTGTATGAGCCGCGTTTCTTCCAGCGTTACCGGGTAGAACAGCAGATAGGGTATGTGGTCAGCAGCCGCTATCTGCGCTGCGCCGATCAGGATGGCGTGCTGTTCACGCTGCAGTCGCCCGATTACAGCGCGCTGTCGCTGCTGCGCTACTGCCGTAATTTTCTGCGTTCACTGAATGAGGCGCTGGCAGGCTGCGATCTGGTGGCACTGAAGGCCAGTCTGCATCGCGAACGGCTTGATACACCGCTGGCCCGGTTACGCCAGCTGAATGGCCTGACCGACCCGGATGCGGCGGCGATAGAGGCGCTGGACGTTGTCAGCTTGCAGCAACTGCACCACGACCTGATTCAGGCGCGGCGTCGCTGGCGGGTCTTATTTACCACCGGTGGTGCGACCTGAGTTGCAGCAGCAAGGTTGCTGAATTTATTTGAAAATTACCGACAAATCTCTTCACTGTTTATTCCGGTCGAATTGCACCACACTCAGTTTACATTTTTGAGTTGTACAAGGAATTTATCGTGAAGAACCTCAAGCGTATTGCGCTGCCCCTGTTAGCCGTTGCCAGCCTGTATGTTCCTGTCTCTCAGGCAGAAGCGATGCACTACCAGCTCAATCCTGAGCACACCTCGGTGGTGGTCAGCTGGAATCATTTCGGTTTCTCACACCCGACCGCCGATATCCCGGATGCCAGCGGCACGCTGGTGTTCGATAAAGATCATCCTGAGCAGTCACGTGTTGATGTAACGCTGCCGGTCAGCAAAATCGACAGCCACGTTGCGGCGCTGACCAAAGAATTTAACGGTGCAGACTATTTCGACACCGCAAAATACCCGACCGCGACCTTCCACAGCACCAAAGTGGTGGCGAAGGGTGATAACCGTTTTGACGTTGAAGGTAACCTGACGCTAAAAGGCATCACCAAACCGGTGACGCTGCACGCCACGCTGAACAAGCAGGGTGAGCATCCGATGGTGAAGAAGCAGGCGATTGGTTTTGATGCCACCGGCACCATCAAGCGCTCCGACTTTAAGCTGGATAAATATGTTCCGGCGGTAGGTGATGAGGTTGCGCTGACCCTGTCGACTGAAGCCTACGCTAAATAACTGCGGGCCACGCAATAAGGGCCGCCGCCCTTATTGCGTATCGCTTACTGCGCCCAGAATTTCTTCTTACTGGTTTTACCGATCCCCGGATTAAAACTGTTGCTCGGGTCCAGCATCCGCCAGTGCGCTGCGTGTTCGTCTGACGCGCGATAGAGATGGCCGACATTGTGTTCCGCCGGATACTTCGCACCGCGCTGCTCCAGCACCGCAATCACCGCCTGCTTAAACGCCTTCGCATCCACGCCCGGTTTCAGCACATAATCCTGATGATTGACGTAACAGAAAAAATGGCCACAGCAGGAGTCGACCTGCACCTGTTCCGCCAGCTCGGGCGGCAGTTCAATGCGCCACGCCCGATCGTTACGCCGTAACGCCACGTCAAATGCCACCAGCCGCTGATCGGGGTCGTAGCCGAGATAATCACAGTAAGAGATGGTGCAGCCGCCAACGCCGAAGCGCACCAGAAACGCATCGCGCGCTTCCCGCTGGTTACACAGGAAAAAATCGCCCTGACCCTGACTGAAGAAGCGGGTCAGCAGGCCCTCCAGCTCTGCGGTCTGCTGTGCTTCCACTTTGATCATCAGATGATGCTCAAACCGGTCGCGGTAGGCCATAATGCGCGGCGCCACACCGCGCGGGGTGATCTGATTAAAGAACTGCAGCAGTCGATCGACACTGTTACGCGGTAAAAACGGCAGATGGCTGACCCTCACATCCCAGCGGGCTTTCTTCGCCATCAGTCCAGGCAGCGCCTGCGGACCGAGTTTGCCAATCGCCAGCATCATATGTTTACTGTAGCGCACCGTGAGATCAAAGGCGTTGCGATGGATATATTCAGCCTGAATCGGCAGCGCCTGCATCTCTGCCAGCAGCACCCGCCGCAGCGCCACCAGCTGCTGCTCATCGTCGCTGCCAATATAGAAGGTCCGGGTCTGCGGACTGGCTTCAAAAGTCGGCAGACGCACCGCAAACACCACCACCTTACCGGCGCTGCCAGCGCTTTCATGCAGATAACGCCGATCGCCATTAAAGCGCGACGGGCTGTCCGCCGCCGTGTCCCGCAGCTGGCTGGCGTAGTCGTCAGCCCAGATTTTCCCCGCCCAGTCAGGCCGGTCGCCGGTGGTGTAGTTCTGCTGTTCCAGCCGCTGTAACATCTCTTCCGGGCTCTCTCCCAGATCGATACCCAGATGATTCACCATCTCCAGCCGCCCATCGTCATGCAGACGGGCAAACAGCGACTTTTCGGTAAAGGCCGGACCGCGCCGGATCAGCGATCCGCCGGAGTTATTACAGATACCGCCAATCACCGATGCGCCGATACAGGAGGAGCCGATCACCGAATGGGGCTCCCGGCCCAGCGGGGCGAGAATGTTCTCCAGCTCGGTCAGGGTGGCACCCGGAAAGGCGATCACCTGACGCGCCTGGTCGATCACCTGTACGCCTTTCAACCGACGGGTACTGACAATCACCACCTCGCGATCGTAATCATTGCCATCCGGCGTCGAGCCACCGGTCACTCCGGTATTGGCTGCCTGCATCAGCACAATGGCGTTGCTGGCGCAGCAGATTTGCAGGACCTGCCACAGCTGCAGCAGCGTCTGCGGCAGCACCACGGCCAGCGCTTCACCCCGACCGACCCGAAATCCTTTGGTGTACCAGGCTTTATCATCCCGTTCGGTGAGCAGACTTTTCACACCGACCCGTTCGCCAAGCTGGCGGAGCATAAGCTGCGAGGAGGTCATTTCATCTCATTATTTTGGTTAACAAGGGGTCTCATTGGACAGCCAGCGACATTCCACTGTCAATCATTGATCGCCATCGAAATAACAAAAATAGCGGCGGTTGCGGCGTTTTTAATCGGCTATTCACCCCGGAGACCCGACGGAAATAGCCGCCGAACCGTAAAAAATGAGGTGAAAATCACAGATTTGTTATGACAGATCGCCAGTCGATCGGCAGATCGATTGCCGACCACAATATTCCCCGGCTCCGTTAGCTAACCCGCTGATATATCAGGATTCACGTCGAGCCTGCCAGCGATGTTAATTGTGATAACGATCACAAATAAGCTCAGTAATAAAGCGCTGTCAATCATCACACCTGGAAAATACCGCTCGTAACTGTGATCTCCGTTGCAAATAACAACGCCTTATCCCGGAACAATGAAACCCGGCACCAATTAAGCCAGCGGGGGGAAATAATGCGAATCGGAATAGTGATCAGCGGTGGCGATGTCAGCGGCATTAATAATTTTGTTTTTCAGGTCGGCCGACTGACCCAGGCAGAGATCGTGATATTTGACGGCGGCATACCCGGTTTATTAAACCATTGCCATCGGGATATTAGTCAGCGTGATCTGCTCGACTTTTCTATCGCCCCGATCCCGGTGATGCAATCGGGACGGACGCAAAAAAAATTGCTGCGCAGTGAATATGAAATGATTGCCCGCCAGCTAAAGAGCGCACGGATTGAAGTATTAATCATGGCGGGCGGTGACGGGTCGCTGCAATTTCTGCATACCCTGTCGGAATCTGGCGTCAATTGTTTTGGCGTCGGCATGACGATTGATAACGATGTATTTGGCAGTGATTATACGCTCGGTTTTTCCACCGCCTGCGAGCAGGTATTAAAAGAGGTGGCGAAGCTGCGTAATACCGGCCGGGCATTACCCGGACGGGTCTTTATGCTGGAGTTGCTCGGTGGCTATTGCGGCGAGTTAACCCTGCAGTCGGCGTTAAAATCCAATGCCGATTTTGCGCTGATCCCGGAGTGTCAGATCCCACTGCCGCAGCTGGCACAACGCATCACCCAGCGGCTGGCGCAGCAGAACAGCGTGGTGATCCTCTGCTCAGAGGGCTACACCCGTGAATATTCACCCGGTTTTCAGGGGGCGATCGATACCTTAATCAAACAGCTGGAACCGTTAATTGGCGTCCGCATCCGCAAAACCATTCTCGGTTACGGGCTGCGTAATGGTGAACCCACCTGCGAGGAAATTTATCAGGGCACCATTATGGCCAGTGAAGTGGTGCGTTGTATTCAGTCAGGAATGCGCAATAAAGCGGTGATTATTAATGGCAGTAATAAACCGATTCCGATTGATTTAATAAGCATGCAAAAACGCCTGGTCGATACCGACGGGCATCATTACAAGCTCGCTAAACAACTGCAAATTCTGTGAGGAGAAAACCATGCTGAAAATTTTATGTGTCTGTGGCTGCGGATTAGGATCCAGTTTTGCGATTGAGATGAGCGCAAAAGCGGTATTAAAGAAACTGGAAATTGACGCGGATATTGACCACACCACCATTTCTGAAGCCAACGCGTTTAAATCAGACATGATCCTGACGCAAAAAGCGTTTGCCGATGTATTAAATGCCGATGCCAGTCCGGAACAGATTAAACGGGTCATTATTCTCAACAAGCTTACCGATAAATCGGAAATTGAGCAAAAGATCGTGGCCTTTTTAAAAGAACGCAACATGAAGGTCGCTGCCCATGAATAGTGTGATCGACTTCCTGGTAAAAGACTTATTAGGGCAGGCGTCGATTCTGATCGCCTTTATTGCCCTGATTGGTCTGCTGCTGCAGAAAAAATCGGCCGGCAAGGTGGTGGAAGGCACCTTTAAAACCCTGCTGGGCTTTTTAATTATGATGGCCGGTATCAATATTATTGTCGGCACGCTGACCTTCCTTAACACCATATTTACCCACGGCTTCGGGATGCAGGGCTATATCACCGATGTGGCGGCGATTGCCGGGCTGGCCAACCGTGAACTGGGATCGGAGGTGGCGTTGACCCTGCTGGTGATTTTTATCGTCAACATCATCATCGCTCGCCTGACGCCGTTTAAGTACATCTTCCTCACCGGCCAGGCGCTGCTGTGGATGGCAACGATTGGTGCGGTGATTGGCTACAAGGCGGGGCTGAGCGGTCTGCCACTGATCCTGACCGGCGGCATTTTCGGCGGGATTATGGCAGTGGTGATGCCTGCACTGGCGCAGCCGGTGGTGCGGCGGATTACCGACTCTGATGATGTCGCGCTGGGCCACTTCTGCACCATCGGGTATCTGGTGACGGCAGCGGTGGCGAAGGTGGTCGGTAAAGGGTCGCGCTCAACCGAAGACCTGAAGCTGCCGGATAACTTCAAGTTCCTGCAGGACACCTATCTGTCGATGGCGCTGGTGATGGTACCGATGTACCTGATCCCGGCGCTGGCGGCCGGCCCGGCGTTTATTGCCCAGTACAGCAACGGCATGAACTACCTGATGTACGCCTTTATGCAGGCGATTCAGTTCGTCGCCGGGGTGTTCGTGCTCTACAGCGGGGTGCGTCTGCTGCTTAACGAGCTGGTGCCGGCTTTCCGTGGGATTGCGATGCGGGTGGTACCGGACGCTAAACCGGCGCTCGACTGCCCGGTGATGTTTCCCTACGCGCCAAACGCGGTGATTGTCGGCTTCCTTGCCACCACGCTCGGCTCCATCGTCGGCATGCTGGTCTTCCCGATGTTTGGCCTGGCGATGATCCTGCCCGGGCTGCTGACCAACTTCTTCGCGGGCGGCACCGCCGGGCGATGATTGGCGGCTTTGTCCACGGCCTGTTCATCACGCTGCTGCCGGCAATTCTGGTTCCGATGCTGGAGAGCTACGGCTTCACCGGCGTGACCTTCAGCGATTCCGACGTGATCAGCACCGGTCTGGTACTCGGCCACGCCTTCCAGAACAACTGGCTGTTTGTCGCCCTGTTTATCGCTTTCGTTACTGCACTCGCCTGGTTTGTTAACGGGAAATCCACTAAGCCACAAGAGGAAAAAATCCATGAAACTTTATAATTTCGCCGATCTGTTACAGCTGGCTAAGCAACGCGATTTTAAAGCGGTCGGCTCGTTTAACCTGCACTGCCTGGAGATGCTGCCGGCCTATTTTAAAGCGGCGGAAAAAACCAACAGCCCGTTAATGATTCAGATCTCCACCGGTACGGCGAAATACCTGGGTCATAAACTGCTGGTCGATGCGATTAAATCATTGTCAGAAAGCACCGGCGTCCCGACCTGTCTGCACCTTGATCACTGTTCCGACCTGGCGGCGATTCAGACCGCCATCGACGCCGGTTTTAGCTCGGTGATGTATGACGGATCGCATCTGCCGATTGAGGAGAATATCGCCAACACCCGTCGGGTCATCGACATGGCGCGGCCGCACAACGTCTCGGTAGAGGCGGAACTCGGGGCGATTGGCGGTTCAGAAGATGGCAAATGCGTCGAAATGGAGGCAATTGCCTTCACCCCGGTAGAGGATGCCAGACGCTTCGTGGAGGAGACCGGCGTCGATATGCTGGCGATTTCGATCGGCACGGTGCATGGCCTGTATACCGGTAAAGCGCATATTCAGCATCAGCGGCTGGCGGACATTACCGCCGCCACCCACACGCCGCTGGTACTGCACGGCGGGACCGGCGTCAGTGACGAAGATATGCGTTTAGCGGTGCGCAGCGGCATTGAAAAGGTCAACGTCGGCACGGAAATGAATGTGCAGTGGGTCGCACAATGCAAAACCAGCTTTGAAAAAGGCAAGGTCAACGACAGCGTGCGTAATTTTCTGGTACCGGCCAATGATGCGGTGACCAGCGTGCTGGTTGAGAAGATGCAGTTGTTCCGTTAATCGCCCGGTCTGAGGGCGCGGCCGACCTGAATCAGCGGTCAGTCGATCTGTTGAATCTGGTTCTTTATTAAGTATTAACCTGAGGTGCCCCGGCGCCGGTCGGGGCAGGAGACGCTATGTTTGGATTCTTAAAAAAGTCGCCGCCAGCTGAACAGCCGGATGCGGAACAGCAGGACCAGCAGGCGCAAGCCAGCCGCGAGAAAATTACCGAACTGGAAAATAAACTGGCTGCCAATCCGCGTGATGGCGAGACGCAGAAGCAATTAATGCTGGAATATAACCGGGCATTAAGCTTATTTGCCAAAAGCCGTCGCTACCGAAATGAAATTGATGCGCTGTTTGTCAAAATCGATGAATTACGCAATGTGGTTCGCCAGTCGATTTAAGGAGAGTGGATGAGCATTAAGCAGCTATTGCAACAAGCTAACGCGATTCAGGTCGGAATTGACGCCACGGACTGGCGTCAGGTGATCGCGCTGGCCGCCGAACCGCTGGTCAGCGGCGGCTACCTTGAGGCGCGCTATCCGGCAGAGGTGATCGCCAATACGCTGACTCACGGCGCGTATTACGTGTTTGACGAAGGCATCGCCATGCCGCATGCCCGGCCGGAAGCCGGTGTGATCCGCGACTGCTTCAGCCTGATTGTACTGGCGCAGCCGATCTCGTTTGCCGGCAGTGAAAAAGCGGACATCGTGATTATGTTCGGCGCGCGCGACAGTAATGCGCATATCGAAGAGGGCATCCGCGCCATTGTCTCGCTGCTGGAAGATGAAGAGACGCTGGTCAGATTACGTCAGGCCCGCAGCGCCGCGGAGGTCATTGATATCTTATGACGACAACAACCCCGTTAAAACGCGTGGTGCTGGTAAACGGAATCCCGGCCTCGGGAAAAAGTACCCTGACACGTGCGCTGTCGCACCGCTTCGGCTGGCCGGTGCTGACGCTCGACAGCCTGAAGGAACCCTTTATGGCCTGCTTTGCGCCGGTCGACCGGCAGCGTAACCGGCAGCTCGGCTGCGCTGCCTATCAGGCGATCTGGAACATTGTCGGTCAGGCACCGGCCAGTCAGATCTGGCTGATTGACGCCTGGTTTGGCTTTCAGTCACGCGCGGTGCTGGAACAGGGCCTGCAGCAGGCTGGCGTCGGCGCGGTGCTGGAGCTGTGGATGCAGATCGCCCCGGAGGCGGCAGTGGCGCGTTACCAGGCGCGGCTATCGCAGCGGCTGCCCGGCCATCCCGGCGCGGAATATCTGCCCGAACTGCGCCAGCTGGCGCAACAGGCAGAGCCAATGGCGCTGGGGCCGGTGCTGCGGGTCAACGCCAGCGCGCAGGATGAGCTGGCGGTGGCCCGCTGGTTACAGCAACAGCTGGAGAGAAACAGCTACACTTCACCTCAATGTCCGACGAGTGAGGAGTTGCAGCATGTCATCACCCCCTTATCTGCAAACCGGTGAGAGCGCCGTGCTGTATGACGGCGTCTGTAAGCTGTGCAATGGCTGGGTCCGGTTCCTGCTGCGCCATCGACTGGCGCGGCAGGTTCGTTTTGCGGCGGTACAGAGCGAGCAGGGCAAGGCGCTGCTGTGCTGGGCCGGATTACCGCAGGAGAACGTCAGCACCATTGTCTATATCGCCGATAATCAGCACTGGCTGCGGGCGCAGGCGGTATTCCGCGTGATGCAGCATATGCCGGCACCGTGGCGCGGCCTCAGCGTGTTGCGCCATTTTCCGGATGCCATCAGTAATTTTGCCTACGATCGTATCGCCCTGAATCGCTACAAGCTGTTTGGCCGCTACGACAGTCAGCAGGCAATTACCCCCGATTATCCAGAGCGCTTTTTGCATCCGCTGGACCCGTCGCGCTGAAGCGGCCAGGCACATTACAGGGTAAACACCGTCCGGCAGCGGCTGTCGTCTTCATCCCACGCCTGCGCAACCTCGCTTAACGGACGCGCCCGGAAGGGCACCGAAAAGTGGTGAGGCCCGGCGGCCTGCAGCATTTCGCCGATTGAGGCGATCAGCTCGCTGTCGGCGACGCTGCCAAGGCCGCTGCCCATCAGCGTCAGCCCGGAGGCGCGCAGCAATTTGCTGTGCAGCGGAATCTCCTGACCGCTCAGCGACCCAATCTGCACAAAACGCACCACCTTGTCGCCGCCGCTGACTGCGGCCGTCATGATCGCCAGCGCGCTCTCTCCCCACAGGTAATCCAGCACGACATCAATGCCTTCTGCCATCAGGGCGGGCAGGTCGGTCGCCAGCGCCGCCAGCGTCAGGGTGATATCGGCTCCTTCCTGCTGCAGCTGTTGCAGCGTTTCACTGTTGCGGCCGGAGGCAATGATTTTTCCCGCGCCCAGACTGCGGGCAATGCGGATCGCCAGCCGGCCAGAGGTGCCGGTCGCGCCGTTAATCAGCACCGTTTCACCGGGCCGCAGCGCCGCCCGACGGGTCAGTGCGGTCCAGGATGACATCCCCGGATTGGCGATAGCCGCAGCGACCACCGGATCAAGCGTTGGCGGCAGCGCAATCAGGCACTCGCTTCGCACCAGGGTGCGCTGCGCCATGCTGCCCCAGCCTGCGTCGAACGCCAGAAAATAGACCGCATCGCCGTTATCGAGGTAGCCGGTGCCATCAATACCGGGAATCAACGGATAGCCTGCCGCGCCACTGTAATGGGTGCCAGCCGCGCGTGATTTTGCCAGCTGGCTGATGGCGGCGGCTTTCACCGTCACCCGCTGCTGGCCTGCTGCTGCCTGCGGTTCGGGAAAATCACCGTAGTAGGGTGTCGCGCCTGCCCGATCGATTATTGCTGCTTTCATGGATTGCGGCCTTCTGTCTGCGGTTAAATAGGTGTAGAGTACACACATTATTCCTGCCTCTGGATGGCGTCAATGAAAAAAGTGCAAAATACACATAATTCATCGTTCGATGCGCTGCATAACAGCTTACTCACCATTGTGGCTGCCTTTAACCGGCCACAGCGCGATCTGGCGATGATCAGAGGCGCGGGCATTGAGCTTGATCGCGCCCTGTTCCCGCTGCTGGTGCAGGTTGGCCGGTTCGGACCGATCGGGGTCGGAGAGCTCGCCGATCGGGTCGGGCGTGATTACACCACCGTCAGCCGACAGGTGGCGAAGCTGGAAGAGACTGGCCTGGTGCAGCGACAAAAAAATGCCGCGGATAAGCGGATCAACGAGGCGGCAATTACCCAGGCCGGTAAAGCGATGACCGATAAAATCGATGCGCAACGGGCGCAGATCTACCAGCGGGTGTTCGACCACTGGCCGCAGAGCGATCGTGCCACACTGGAACAGTTGTTGCAGCAATTTGTGAGCGACTTTAGCGCTTTGCAGGGCGATGAGAGGGACGACGCGTGATGCAGGTGACAGGAGGACGCAACCATGCCGGTTAATATCGATCTCAACGATCTCTATGCGTTTCGCGCGCTGGTGGAGTATGGCAATTTTCGTCTCGCGGCGGACTCAATCTGCCTGTCACAGTCGGCGCTGAGCCGCAGAATAGACAAGCTGGAGACGGCGCTGGGGATCCGTTTGTTTGAGCGCACCACCCGCCGGGTCACCCTGACGCTAAAAGGCCACGCCTTTGCCGAACGGTCAGACAAGCTGCTGGTAGATTTTGAAGAGGTGATGGCCGATCTGAGTGAGGTCAGTCTGGCGCGGACCGGGCTGATCACCGTCGCCTGTGTGCCCTCCGCCGCCTATTATTTTATGCCCAACATCATCCGGCTGTTTCAGGCGCGCTATCCACGGGTGCGGGTCAAGTTAATCGACAGCAGCGCCGCCAATGTCTATGACGCGGTGATTGGCGGTCAGGCCGATTTCGGCCTTAGCTTTTCCGGCCGGGCGCAGCCCGATGTCCATTTTCTGCCGCTGATCGACGATCCCTACGTGGCGGCCTGTCGGCATGAACATCCGATCGCGGCAAAACAGAGCCTGAGCTGGCGGGAGTTTTATCAGCAGGAGTGGGTGGGGCTGGACAAGACCTCCGGCAACCGCAATCTGCTCGATCAGGCGCTGGAGCATATCGTGCCGGAGAAAGCCTGCATCTGTGAAACCCGGCATGTCACCACGATGCTCGGCATGGTTGAAGCGGGCCTCGGCATTGCTGCCGTGCCCGCTATGTCGATGCCGACCGCCGGTCACTCCGCGCTGACGGCGGTGCCGCTGACCGACCCGGCGGTGAAACGCACGGTGGGTCTGCTGCGAAAAAACGGCCGCACGCTGTCACACGTCGCCGGTGAGCTGGAAGCGCTGATTATTGAACAGTATCAGGCTGTCTGATTGGCTGTGACGCGCCAGCCGGTTGAGGCTGGCCGATCGGGTGCAGCCCGGTTTGACGTACCACCTGTTGGACCTCGGACGAGGCGAGCCAACGCAGTAGCCGGCGCGCTTCATCGGGCTGTGCTGACTGCCGTACCACCGCGCCGGCAAAGCGGGTGGTGTATTGCAGGCTGTCAGGTAACTCGCCAACAAAGGTAACGCCGGGCACCGGCAACAGTTCACTGACCTGCTGGAACCCGATCGCATATTTGCCGGCCGCGACTTGTGAGGCGACCGGAATCCGCTCTACTTTAAACGCCTTTGCGTTGACCCGATCCGCGATGCCCAGCCGGGTGAACAACTGGCTGCTGATGTACTGACCGCTGGCACTGTCGGAGTAGGCTATCGAGCGGGCGCTGAGCAGGGTGGCGCGCAGGGCACTTTCGCTGTCGATGGCGACCGGCGTTGCGCCTTGTTTGATCACCGCTCCGATGCGTGAATCGGCCAGTTCAACCCGCGAACCCGGCAGCGTGCGGCCCTGTTGTTCCAGATTGCCCAGCGCATCGCCCACCATAATCAGCAGATCGGCGCGTTCGCCCCGCGCCAGCCGGGCCGGGATCGCCTGCGGCGTTTTGCCCATCGACGGACCGGCCACCGTATTGATGCGGATCCCTTCCCGCGCCGCATAGCGAGGAGATAACTGGTCCCACGCCGCTTTAAAGCCGCCCGAGATCATCACGGTCAGCTCCCGGGCCTGGGCGCTGGCGCTGCCCGCCACGCTGATAAGCAGAGCGACCAACAGAGAATAGCGTTTCATATCAATCTCCTTAGCTCACGGCATTATTGGCGACAGGCAACGGATTGCCGGTCCGGCGGTAGAGGTAGAGCGTCGCCAGCAGGGCGCAGACGGCAGCAAAACTCATCCAGTAACCGGGCGACGCTTTATCGCCGGTCAGTTCAATCAGTCCGGTCGACATCACCGGCGTGAAACCGCCGAACAGCGCGGTGGCCAGGCTGTAGGCCAGCGAGAAGCCCGCAACCCGCACTTCACCCGGCATAATTTCGGTCAGCGCCGGGATCATCGCGCCGTTATACAGGCCGTAAATCAGTGACAGCCACAGCAGGACCCCGAGCATCATCGAAAAGCTGGGGGCCGCCGCCAGCAGCTCAGCGCCGGGTAGCTGGTGGTCAGCGCCAGCAGCGTCATGGCGATCAGCAGCGGCTTGCGGCCGAAGCGATCCGACAGTGCGCCGCCAATCGGCAGCCAGATGAAATTCGACACCGCCACCAGCAGGGTCACCAGCAGGCTGTCAGAGGCGCTGAGCATCAGCACTTTTTTGCCAAAGGTCGGGGCATAAACGGTGATCAGGTAGAAGGCGGTCGTGGTCATCGCCACCATCAGCATTCCGGCGATCACCACCTGCCAGTTAGCCAGCAAAATTTTAAATACCTGTTTCAGCGCGGGTGGGTTGCGTCGGGCGCTGAATTCCGCCGTCTCTTCCAGTTTGCGGCGCAGCACGAAGATAAACGGCACGATCATGCAGCCGAACAGGAACGGAATCCGCCAGCCCCATTCGCGGATAGCGCTCTCGGCCAGCAGCGCATTCAGGATAAAGCCCATCGCTGCGGCCACCATGATCGCCACCTGCTGGCTACCTGACTGCCAGCTGGTATAAAAACCTTTGCGGCCTGGGGTGGCGATTTCGGCCAGATAAACCGACACGCCGCCCAGTTCGGCTCCCGCCGAAAAGCCCTGCAGCAAGCGTCCGGTCAGCACCAGCAGCGGTGCCCACAGGCCAATGCTCTGATAAGAAGGGATCAGCACAATCATGAAGGTGCCTGCCGCCATGATCGACAGCGTCACAATTAAGCCTTTGCGGCGGCCCACTTTGTCAATGTAAGCGCCGAGCACCACCGCGCCGATCGGGCGCATCAGGAAACCGGCACCGAATACCGCAAAGGTCATCATCAGCGAGGCAAACTCGCTGCTGGCCGGAAAGAAGGTGTGAGCGATGTAGGTGGCATAAAATCCAAACAGGAAAAAATCAAACTGCTCGAGAAAATTACCTGAGGTCACACGGAATATCGCGCCGATCCGGGCGCGGGTGGAAAGCGTAGTAGGTGAGGGGGTCTGCATCAGTGAGCTCCAGTCGGTGATTGACGCTTTTTGCCGCGCCTGTGACTGAAGAGTGGATCAGCGACCGGCGGTTAATAAGTGCAAAAAGGGCATGGATTGATGCGTGGCCTGCATGACTCGGCGAAGCTTGTGGGTTAAGTCGATTAATATCAGCGCGTTAGCGTAAAGGTGCGGGCGGCGGCGTTGCGGCTAACCCGCGCCACGAGTTTGCGGAAATGTGACAGAATTCATAACTGTGTAACAGCGCCGCTGCGGCGCTGGCCGGCAGGTCAGGAGCGCGTCACGCCAAACGTCTGTTGCAGCCGCTGTAAACCGGCCGCGCTGAACTGCACTTCACGGTAGCCGGGGTTGCGCGTAAGCCAGCCCTGCTGTTCGAAGGCGCTCAGCAGCGCCGCACCGGCATACCCGCCGAGGTGAAAGCGGCGCTCGCTCCAGTCCAGACAGCCGCAGCAGGCTTTGCGCCGTCCCGGCTGAGAGAGATCGATCTGTAACGCCGCAAACTGCTGCTGGCCAGAACGCGTGATGGCGCTGCCGTCCGCCGTTATCCATCCCTGCTGCTGCATTGCAGCATAGATCTGCACTGCAATTTCGCCCGCCAGATGATCGTAACAGGTGCGGGCGGTACGCAGCGCTGCCGGCGTGCGACTGTCCGGGGCAGCAACCCGCCGCCACGACACGCCCATCATGCTTTCAATCAGATCGGCGATGTCACTGCCGGTCAGCCGGTAATAACGGTGGCGGCCCTGCGCCAGGCAGACGATCAGCCCGCTGTTAATTAAACGATTGAGGTGCGCGCTGGCAGTCGAAGGCGCAACGTCGGTGACGGCGCTGAGTTCCGTGGCGGTCCAGGCGCGGCCATCCATCAGCGCTGACAGCATCCTCACGCGCGAGGTGTCGGCCATGGCGGCGGCGACCGCGACAATCGCCGCCTCAAGAGCGACGCTGTCGTCGGGGCGTTCATGCGGTTGTGATTTTGTCATCTGCCGGGACTGCCCATGCGGTTGTCAGCCTCGCGGCTGAGTGATTGTCGTCGGTGATCAGGATCAGCTGGTTAGCGTGGTCGCTGTATTGCACCAGAATATTAATGCCGGCGCTGGCCAGCCGCGCCGTTATCTCAGCCAGTTCACCGGGGCGCTGCTGGGGTAATTTGCGGATCAGCGGAGCGGTCACCGCCTGTACTGCGATTCCTTCCGCCTCCAGCACGGCCCGCGCCCGCTCGCCCTCCACCACCAGAAAATGCGCGTGGCTCTGCGCGCCAGCCGAGAACAGGCCGCCGCCTTCCAGTCCAATGCCGTGCTGGCCCAGCAGGCCGGTGAGACGGGAAAGGGTGCCAGCACTATTTTGCAGGATCACATGAATATCGAACATCTTAATTTGTCTCCGGTTTCGATGCATACTCTCTGACCAGTGTCGCAATGCGCAGCGAGTAACCGGCGAAAAGGGTCTCACGGCCTTCGCGTTGGGCAGCCTGATGCTGTGGATTGTTTTTCCAGGCCAGCACTGCCGCTTCATCGCGCCACCAGGACAGCGAGAGGATCTTTTTCTCATCGGTCAGGCTTTGAAAGCGCTCAATCGCGATAAAACCGTCGACCTGCGCCAGCAGCGGTTTGAGTTCTGCGGCCAGATGCAGGTAGCGAGCCTGGTGTTCGGGTCGGGCCTGGGCTTCAAACAGTACAGCGATCATCGGTTGTCTCCTTAGGGTGTCAGCAGCACAGTAGCGGGCGGGGCGGCGTGATGCTTCGGCCTGCTACGAAATATGCCTGTACGGCTAATCAACCAGACCATCATTTCACTATCATGGAGCAGGTAATATGTTCACCGGACTGAGTGCGTTTCCCCTGACCCCGTTTACGGCTGATAAGCCGGATGAAGCGGCATTTTTACGGCTGTTGCAGCGGCTGACTGAGGCCGGAGTGGACTCGCTTGGCGTGCTGGGCTCTACCGGCAGTTACGCTTACCTGACCCGCACGCAGCGCAGGCGTATCGCCGAACTGGCGGTCGCCCATGCTGGCGCTGTCCCGGTGATGATCGGTATCGGTGCGGTCAGCAGTGCTGAGGTGCTGCATCTGGCGGAAGATGCCCAGCAGGCGGGCGCATCGGCGCTGCTATTGCCGCCGCTTGGCTATCAGGCGCTGCGGGATGAAGAGGTGTTCACCCTCTACCAGACGGTTGCGCGTTACGCTTCGGTGCCGATCTGCGTCTACGACAATCCGGGCACCACCCATTTTACCTTTTCCGATGCGCTGATCGGCCGCATCGCCGCGCTGCCTGGCATCGCCTCAATAAAAATTCCCGGTGTACCGGCAGAATTGCCGGCGGCTGTTCAGCGCATCGCCCAACTGCGGGCCTTGCTGCCTGAAACTGTCTCAATCGGCGTCAGCGGCGATGCGTTTGCCGCAACCGGCCTGCTGGCGGGCTGTGATGGCTGGTACTCGGTCTGTGGCGGGCTGTTTCCGCGGGTAGCGAAGGCGATCGCTGAGGCGGCGCAGGCGGGCGATGATCGGCGCGTCACGATGCTGGATGCGCAACTGCAACCCTTGTGGGCGCTGTTCCGTCAGCATGGCGGCAGCCTGCGGGTGATGGCGGCGGCGGCCGCCATCCTGGGCCTGACAGCAGCAGACAATCTGCCGCGCCCGCTGTTATCGCTCTCCGGGGCCGATTATCAGCAGATCGCTGAGGTTGTGACCCCGCTGGAGCTGGCGTAGCCGGCGCGGCAGGCGGGTCATAACCTGCCTGCTGCAACGCCGGTGGCCTGCTGCGGTGGCCATCGGCTCCGCCCGGCATTGACCCCCGTGCCGTGCCGGCGTTTCTCTGCCGTCAACAGCCTCAGCGGTGGTAGACCAGGTTAAAGCCTTCGCTTGCCTGCGGTGGCTCAAAGTAGCGGGTAATTAAATCGAACTGTTGTTCGGTGGCGGCGAAGAGGTGTTCACCCGACTGATTGCGGGCATGCAGGCGGGCTTTACAGCAATCATCCGGCAGGTCGAGATAATGCAGCTGATGCTGTGCCGCCGAGCGTGTGATCAACGACATCATCCAGCCGCGATTCGCCTGGGTATTGGCAGGAAAATCGAGCACCACCGAAACGCCCGCCGTGAGCAGCGCCAGCAGGTGCGGAGTGACGGCATTTTTCAGCAGCGCGGCACAGCGCACATAGTCGGCGACCGAGTGCAGCTGATCCGGATAGAGTGCCGCCAGCCACTGATCTTCACTCAGGATGATGCAGCCCGGTTCGGCGCCCAGCCGGGCAGCAAGGGTGGATTTGCCGGAGGCGATTTTACCGCACAGCAGATGCAGGGTAGCAGGGGTAACGGTGTGATGATGCATAGGCGTCCTTAACGATTTAACACCGGTAAGGCCCGCCTTACCGGCGGGAAAAGAGACAGCTTATCCCACCGCGAAACAGACGGTGTTAATAATCATCTCTGGCTGGCAAGCTGCGTATCGGTTCATCCGGTGAGACTAGCAAAGTGGGCGGGATTATCCAGCAGAATATTGTCGTGCTATCCGCAAATCTGTGGCTGGGCTGGCGGCGAAATAAGCCCGGGTGCAGCACAATGCGGGATGTGCGGGCGCGGTGGTGTCAGTTGTCAGTAAGCTGCCAGCTCACCGGACCACCACCTCGCCGCAGGGTGTCGCCATTATGCCTGTTTCGCCATCAGTAACGTCAGCAGTTCCCGGCAGCACGCCTCTTCTTCAGCACTGTCTGCGGCCGCCAGATGACGCAGCAGCGCCATGCAACTGTGCTCTTTGCCCGCTTCCATCAGCTCCTCAACCAGAAAATTCATTTTTTCCCGCTCGGTGGCGTGAAACGCCGGATTGATCAGGTGGACATTTTCCTTCACGGCCAGGGTGGCGCTCTCTGAGTGATTCATAGAATTATCCTGTGTTGGGTTAAAAAATGGCCTGGTAGATGGTTTAAACTTATACACGAAAGTGGATTTTGTACAGTTTTGGCGGGCTTCTTTTTTCGCTGAGTCGGGCGTAAGGGGATGAGTGAACAAATTAAGAATAGTTGAGCCAGGCCCGGTTGGCGCGGGTTGCAGCGCGGTGCCAGCCAGTTAACAGGTAGCCGCTATTGACTAAAAGCCTGCTAATCATTTGGTTAGCGAACTACCGGCAGGTGAAAATTTTTTGAAAAAATAGCCGGCCTGCCAGCCAGCGATAGCCAGAGTGGTGCTGAGGTCGGCTATTTCTGGCTGACGTGCGCGGCGATCGAACGGCCGCCGTGCTGATCGGCAACACGGCGGCGTCAGGATCGGGGGTTAGCGGGCAGGCAGGAAATCTTCGCGCTGCGGGGTGAAGGTATCCAGCAGCATACCGGCTTCAAGGCAGACGCAGCCGTGTACCACATCGGGCGCTTTATAGAGGGTATCGCCAGCGCCGACCTCACGCGTCTCGTCCCCGATGGTGAAGGCGAAACGGCCGCTTAGCACGTAGGTTAACTGTTCATGTGGATGGTGATGTAACGGGCCGATGGCGCCTTTTTCGAAGCTGACTTCGACCGCCATCATCGTGCCGCCGTAAGCCAGAACCCGACGGGTGACACCCTGACCTAAATCCTCCAGTGGACGCTCTTTTTTATAGATAAACATCTCATCTCCGGTGTGTGGTTGGACGCAGGGTAGTCGTTTTGTGACGCTACTCACAGCGCAAAGGTGAATTAGTCCATGCACTTTAGTGGTTTTTCATTAAAATGAAACGGTGTTTCAATTAAATTCTAAGGGCAGATCATGAAAATCGCGTTAATGATGGAAAACAGCCAGGCGGCTAAAAACGCTATCGTATTGAAAGAACTGGAAGGCGTGGCGCAGCCGCTGGGCCATCAGGTCTTCAACGTCGGAATGAGCGACGAACAGGATCACCATCTGACCTATATTCACCTCGGTATTCAGGCCAGCCTGCTGCTGAACAGCAAGGCGGTTGATTTCGTGGTGGCCGGTTGTGGCACCGGGCAGGGCGCGCTGATGTCGCTCAACATTCATCCTGGCGTCAACTGCGGTTACTGTATCGATCCCGCCGATGCTTACCTGTTCGCCCAGATCAACAACGGTAATGCCCTGGCGCTGCCGTTTGCTAAAGGCTTCGGCTGGGGTGCTGAACTCAACCTGCGCTTTATCTTTGAAAAAGCCTTTACCGGCGAAAAAGGCATGGGCTATCCGCCAGAGCGTAAAGAGCCTCAGGTGCGTAATGCCGGCCTGCTGAATCAGGTTAAAGCCGCCGTGATTAAAGAGAACTATCTCGACACGCTGCGCGCCATCGATCCTGAGCTGGTGCAAACCGCGGTCAGCGGCCCGCGCTTCCAGCAATGTTTGTTTGAGCACGGGCAGAACCAGGAGATCGTCTCCTTTGTACGCCAGCTGACGCAGTAATCACGCAAGCGTGACGCGAGGCCAGGGAAACCTGGCCTTTTTATTGCCCGTGCTGCGCAGAATTATTTCCCCGAAATAACAGCCCCGAAATAACAGCCCCGAAAATAACAACCCGCTGCGCGGGCGATGCCAGACTCACGACCCTCTTTACACCGCGTAGGTGAGGAGAATTAATAACCCCGCGCAAATTATCCCCGGCTTAGCGTTAGCCTTGCCAATGTTGCCTCTGTTGCCTCTGTTGCCTCTGTCTGGCCCTGACTGCGCCCGTTATCCCACCAATGCTTCACTGCCTGTTTCCCCGCTGATCGCGGCTTTTTACCGCAACCGATATAAAAAAATCTCAAAAGAGTGTTAACCGGTTTCGGCTAACGGTGATTGCGGCGTTATGGCTGTGATGCCAGCCAGCACCGGGCTGAGAGTTTTTAGTGAGCAGTAACTGATTGATAAATGGGAAAAGCTCTCATGTGGCATACCTCTTTAGAGGTATTAAGCGATCGCGGTTCCGACCGATTATATTATTTAATATACTAAACAAAGGGATAACCCATATGTGCTTGTTATATCGGACCTCGCTTAAACAGAAGTTGCTGCTGTTATTATTACCGCTGGTCGTCACGACAATATGGCTGAGTTACAGCAGTGTTTATGGGAAATATCAACTAAAAAAGCAGATGTGGGCGGTTGAACAACAGGTACAGCTAGCACAGGCGGTCGGCGGATTAATTAATGAATTGCAAAAAGAGCGGGGATTAACCTCGGGATTTCTGGTGAGTAAAGGAAAAGAGTTTTCCGCCGACCTGGAGGAGCAAAAAAAGCGCACGGACCTGGCCCGGCAAAAAATTGCGTTACTTGATTATAATGAGCAACGATCGCAGCAGCTGAAAACGGTGCGTGAGGATGTGCTTAATTTCCGCGTCTCCGCTGCCGCCGGCATAAAATTTTACAATGAGTCTATCAGCACGCTGCTTGACGTTATTGGTAAAAGCGACAGGCTGGTTCAGAACGGCGGAATTGCCCGCCAGCTTGGCGCTTATTACGCTCTGCTGAATTTAAAAAATCTGATGGGCAGCGAGCGGGCGTTTATGTCCGGCGTCTTTGTGCTGAACCGCTTTCAGCCCGGGCAGTTAGCGGCGCTGAACGCGCTGGTAGCGGGCCAGGCGGTCTGGCAGCACTATTTTCTGATGAAAGCCACCCCGGAACAGGCAGCACTGTTTACCCAGACCTCGCTTTCCCCGAATTTCACTCAGGCGTTATCGCTGCGCAACACCGCGCTGAATCAGGCGGAGAGTGGCGATTGGCAGATTAGCCCAAGAGAGTGGTACGAGGCGCAATCACAGCGTATTGAAGCACTGCACGATATTGAAAAAAGCATTAACAGGGATATTAAATACGCGGCGCGCGACAACTATAAACAGGCCAGTCGTGAGGAGATGGTATTTTTATTTATCTGCCTGACGGCTTTTCTCACGTCGGCGCTGGTGGCATGGCTGGTTATTCGGACCATCAATTCACAACTGCGCTCTGCCATTAATATTATTGAGAATATGGACGGCGATTTGACCCAGCGTCTGGCAGTCCGGGGAACCGATGAAATATCGCTATTAAATAAGTTTTATAATCATTCGATTGAAAATATTCAGTCGATGGTGCTGGAAATTAAAAATAATGCAGCGGTTGTGCGCCAGGTCAGTTCAGAAATAGCCTCAGGAAATGATGAGCTGGCCAAGCGAACCGAAGAGCAGGCGGCTTCTCTGACAGAGACGGCGGCCAGTATCGAGCAGATTTCTACCGCCATAGAGCAAAACTCGGATAACGCCCGACGTGTAGAAACGTTAGCCAGGAATATGGTCGACCATGTTGAGTCGGCCAGTAAGAGTGTGGGCGAGGCTAACCTTTCTATGCAGGAGATTCGGACCTTCAGTGAGCAGATTGCCGGGATTGTGTCGTCCATCAACAACATCTCTTCCCAGACCAACCTGCTGGCGTTAAACGCCGCCGTCGAAGCAGCCCGGGCGGGTGACTTAGGGAAGGGGTTTACCGTGGTTGCCGCCGAAGTCCGCAACTTATCGCGGCTGTGCGCAAATGAAGCCGATATGATTCAGAAACTGATTGCTCAGAATATCAATAAGATTGAAGAGGGCGCGGAAAGGGTACTTTCCTCTGAGCAGATTCTGCGTAGCGTGGTGGGAAATGCGGAGCAGATGAAGCAGTTTATTGATGATATTGCGAATGCTTCAGCTGAACAGTCGTCTGGCATTGCGCAAATTCATCTGGCGCTAAACCAGATGGGCCAGGTGACCGATCAGAATGTGAGTATGGTTGCCGAGGCCGCGACCAGCAGTCATCGGCTGCATGACCAATCCGAAGCGATGAGCAGTCTGGTGGACAAGTTTATCGTTGAATAAGCGGCGGAATAGCGTCTGGCCCGGATAAATGTCCCGGCTTCTGTCCGGGCCAGGCGCGTTAAGTGGTGCAGGCATAATTACTGCCCGCGATCGTCCCGGCAACGCGCCTCAGGTGCAGGGACTGCCCGCAACATCGTCTACTTAACGCAACGCAACGCGGCGTGTTAATTTTGCCGCGCTAGCGTTTAGGTCGTGATCGGTTGTGCGGTCTGGAAACGCTGCGGCGTATCCGGCGTTAACACCCATTTAGTGCGTCTGCACCCGCGCTGGCGCTGCGTGTCGGCTGGCCTCCACCAGCATCCGGGTATAGGCCACGCTCGCCTGATTGCCCACCAGCGTTGGCACATCCAGCGTCTCCAGCACTTTTCCCTGTTGCATCACCGCAACGCGATGGCATAGATGTGCCACTACGCCCAGGTCGTGCGTCACCATCAGATAGGTCAGGTTGTCCTGCTGCTGCAGATCGCTCAGCAGGTTGAGGATCTCCGCCTGCACCGAAACGTCGAGCGCCGAGGTCGGTTCATCCAGCAGCAGCACCGTCGGCTGCAGTATCAGCGCCCTGGCGATCGCCACCCGCTGACGCTGTCCGCCCGACAACTGATGGGGATAGCGGGTCAGCCAGGCACGGTTCAGGCCAACCTTTTCCAGCATGGCAATCACCCGCTGCTGGCGCTGACCGATGCCCTGAATCTGTAACGGTTCTTCCAGGATGTCGCCGATGGTGTGACGCGGATGCAGCGACCCGTAAGGTCCTGAAAGACCATCTGCACCCGTCGGCAGCGCGCCCGGTTGATGCGATGCGCCAGCGGCTCGCCATCAATCGACAGCGAACCTTGCCAGTGATTAAACAGGCCGGCCAGGCACTTCAGCACCGTGGTTTTGCCCGAACCTGACTCGCCGACCAGGCCAAAAATTTCGCCCGGGTTGACCCGCAGATTAACGTCGAACAGCACCTGATTACGGGCGTTCTCGTCGCCAAAACTGAGGTTAAGGTTGTTCACTTCAATCATCGTCACTCCTTATTCGGTTAACCAGCTTGCGTGACGTTGTAACACCGGCAGGCGACTGCGACGGTGATCGATGTCGGGCAGCGCGGCCATCAGGCCCTGGGTGTAGGGATGCTGCGCACGATCCAGTTCACTGGCGGCCAGCGACTCCACCACCCGACCGGCATACATCACCAGCACCCGGTCGCAAAAACTGCGCACCAGGTTGATATCGTGGCTGATAAAAATCAGCCCCAGCCCGCGCGCCTTCACCAGCTCATCCAGCAGCGTCAGCACCTGCAGCCGCACCGAAACATCCAGTGCCGAGGTCGGTTCATCGGCTATCACCAGTTCCGGCTCGGTAATCAGCATCATGGCAATCATCACGCGCTGCCCCTGACCACCGGAAATTTCATGCGGATAGAGCTGATAAACCCGCTCAGGATCGCGGATCTGCACCTCCTCCAGCATCGCCAGCGCCCGCTGACGGGCGGCGGCATGCTGGCCGCGATGGTGGCTGCGCCACGCCTCAGCGATCTGTTCGCCGACCCGCACCACCGGATTAAGCGAATATTTCGGGTCCTGCATGATCATCGATATCCGTTTGCCGCGGATTTCACGCATCCGGGCCGGGCTGGCGTGTAACAAATCGACAGTGCCAAACTGCATCCGGCTGGCCTCAACCCGCGCCTTCGACGGCAGTAACTGCAGCAGCGCCCGACCGACGGTAGATTTACCGGAGCCGGATTCACCGACTATCGCCAGCTTCTCCTGACCAAGCTGAAACGAGACGCCGCGTACTGCCGGGGTGCTCTGGCGTCCGTTAACAAAATTTACGTGCAAATCGCGCACGTCGAGCAACGGCGTGGCGTTACTCACTGCGGGGATCGAGCAGGTCACGTAGGCCATCTCCTAAAAAGTTGAATGCCAGACTGTTAATCAGAATCGCCAGACCAGGTACGGTAACCACCCACCAGCACTCCAGCATGTAGGTGCGGCCGCTGGCGATCATCGCGCCCCATTCCGGATCGGGCGGCTGCGCGCCCAGCCCGAGAAAGCCGAGTCCGGCGGCGGTGAGGATAATGCCCGCCATGTTCATGGTGATGCGGATAATCACCGACGGCAGGCAGAGCGGGATGATGTGCTTCCACAGCACCCGCAGCGGCGAGGCACCCTGTAAACGCACCGCAGAGATAAAATCAGCCTGACGCAGCGACAGGGTTTCTGCCCGCGCCAGACGGGCAATCGGCGGCCAGGCGGTGAGGGTAATGGCGATCACCACATGTTCCAGTCCCGGCCCCAGCGCGGCGACAAACGCCAGCGCCAGTACCAGGCTGGGAAACGAGATAAAAATGTCGGTGACCCGCATCAGCACGCTGTCGACCCAGCCGCCAAAATAGCCGGCGGTGACACCGAGCAGCAGGCCGAGCGGTCCGACGGTCACCGACACCAGCAGCACGATATACAGAGTGATGCGAGCGCCCCACACCAGACGGCTGAAGATGTCGCGGCCAAACTCATCGGTACCGAACCAGTGGGCGGCACCCGGCGGCGAGAGCGCATTATTCAGATCCTGAATCAGCGGATGATACGGTGCGATCCACGGGGCAAACAGCGCCACAATGCAGAGCAGCAACACAATGCCGCCGCCGATGGCGGTCAGCGGATTACGGGCCATGCGCCAGATAAAGTGACCGCTGCGGGCAGCGAAACGGCGACAGCGCGCCAGTCGCTCACGGGTGGGGCTGGCAGCCGGTGCATCAAAGGAAAGGGTCATACTTTGGTCCTCGGATCGAACACCTGATAGAGCAGGTCGGAGAGCAGGTTAAGCAGCACGAAAATCAGGCCAACCACCAGTACGCAGCCCATCACCGCGTTCATATCGCCCAGCATCAGGCTGCCGGTCAGATAGGAACCAAAGCCCGGCCATGAGAAGACGGTTTCAATCAGCACCGCGCCCTCCAGCAGCGAACCGTAGGCCAGCGCCACCACGGTCAGCAGCTGCACCAGAATATTGCGGAAGGCGTGCTGCCAGATCACCTGCCACTCGGTTAAACCTTTTACCCGGGCGGTGAGGATGAACTCCTGTGACAGCTGCGCCAGCATAAAGCTGCGCGTCATGCGGCTGATGTAGGCCAGCGAATGAAAGCCCAGCAGGGAAGCGGGCAACACCAGGTGATTCAGCGCATTCCAGAACACCTGACTGTTACCGGCCAGCAGCGCGTCGATCAGCATAAAGCCGCTGCGGCGTGGCACGATGCCATCAAGGCTGAAATCCACCCGGCCCGCGCCGCCGACCCAGCCGAGATGGGCATAAAACAGCAGCAGACCCATCATCCCGACCCAGAAAATCGGCGTTGAATAACCGGCCAGGCTGATCATCCGCACCAGATAATCGATCACGCTGTTGCGGCGGGCAGCAGCCAGCACCCCGAGCGGCACGCCGAGACCGGCTCCGATCACAATTGCCAGCGTTGCCAGTTCCACCGTCGCCGGGAAGACGCGCAGGATATCGTTGACCACCGGCTGGCCGGTCAGCAGCGCATGGCCGAGATCGCCGTGCAGCAGCGCATTAAGGTAGAGGCCAAACTGCACCCACAGCGGCTTATCAAAACCGAGCTGGTGGTAAACCTGCTGATAGGTGGCCTGATCGGCATCTGGCCCGACAATCGCCAGCACCGGATCGAGCGGCATAACCCGCCCGATAAAGAAGGTCAGCATCAGCAGACCTGCGAGGGTGATCAGCACCTGCAAGCCGCGTTTGCTGATGCGGCGACAGTGGCTGCGGGTAAACGTCAGGGTCATTGGGGTCCTCCTGCCAGGCTATCCGGCGTTTTCCAGACGTCGCGCAGAAAGGTGGTTGCCGAAGGGTGTGGCTGATAATCCTGCACCCGGTTGTTAACCACCACCGAATCAAGCATCTGGGAGATCGGCATCAGCGCCGGTACCAGCTGGTCGTAGCGTTGCTGAATAGCGAAGTACGCCTGCTGTTGTCTGGCGCTGTCGCGTTCCACCAGCGCGCGATCGATCATGCTGTTGAGCTGCGCATCGTAAAAACCGGTGCGCCAGCCCTGGAAATTAGTCAGACGGGCGCTGTCGGCATTGTTCGGGTTATAGACCAGCGAGCGCAGGCTGGAATGAGGATGGGGCTCCACGCCGCTACCGCCGCGTCCGACCAGCAGGCTGAACTGACGGTCACGCATCGCACCGTAGATCTGGTTACCGGTGCCGGTGATGATGCGGGCGCGAATGCCGGCCTGCAGCAGCGTCGACTGAATGGCGATGGCGATATTCAGGAACGGCTGATCGGCCAGCACCCGCAGCGAGGTGTCGAAGCCGTCCGGATAGCCCGCCTCGGCCAGCAGCGCCCGGGCGCGTGGCACGTCCAGTCGGTAACCGGGATCAGGCAGCGTGACGGGCATCCCCGCCTGAATTGGCCGCTGATGCAGTTCGCCATAGCCGGTCATCAGGCTCTTATTGATCCCCTGATAATCGACCAGATAGCGCACCGCTTCACGTACCCGGCTGTCGTTAAAATGCGGGTCCTTCATGCTCATCGCCAGGTAGTAGATCGTGCCTCGCCGCACTGCATCAATGGTGAGGTCGGGATCGTGGCGCAGCGCGCGCACGTCGGGAATCGACATGTTGCTGGCGATATCGAGGTCGCCTTTCTCCATCATCAGGCGCAGGGTCTGCGACTCCTGCAGATGGCGGAACACCACCCGCGACATTTTCGCTTCACCGCGCCAGTAGCCGGCCGAGCGGCTCATGCGCAGCACATCTTTGGCCTGCCAGATATCCAGCCGGAACGGGCCGGAACCGGCTTCGTGGGTGCTGAGCCAGCGGTTGCCCCAGTCACCGTTGACCTCATGCTGCTGCACCGTTTTGCGATCCAGCACCACCATGCTGCCAAGCGCCGCCAGCGAGTAGATCACCAGCTGTGGATCGTTGGGTTTTGGCAGAGTGATCACGACAGTGCGGGCGTCGGGAGCGGTGATCATCCGGTCAACGTTGTCGCGGCTGAAACCGTAGGATTTCCACACCGAGGCCTGCGCCAGGTTGAGGTGCAGCACCCGCCGCATTGACCAGATCACATCCTCGCTGGTCAGCGGATTGCCGGAATGGAAGGTGACATTGTCACGCAGATGAAAGGTCAGGGTGCTGTTATCCGCACTGACTGCCCAGCGTTCAGCCAGCGCCGGACGTACCTCGGTCAGCTTTTTCGGGTTGAGTTCAACCAGTCCGTCATACAGGTTGACCACGATGCCCACTACCTCATTGCCGGTCATGGCGGCCGGATCAAGGGTGAGCAGATTATTCATGTTCATACCGACGATCAGCTGATCGTCAGGGGTTTGTGCCTGCAGCGCGGGGCTGCCCGTCAGCAGCAGCAGCGCGATCAGCCAGCTGCCACACGATTGAAACAGTTTCATAAGTCGGGTCCGGCAGGTCAGAGGTTGCCCGATCGTCTTTCAGCCTGTCTGCCCGCTGACCGCAGGGCGGTCAGGGTGGCGTTAAGCCGGTGGCGATTCGGAATTATTATCGTTTGCTGTAGGGGACGATCGCGACTTACCAGCGATTCAGCGTATGGGTCTCGATCCAGCTAAAGTTAATGTCCTCGCCAAGCCCGGCGCGGGTCGGCAGGGTGACAAAACCTGTGGGTCCATTGGGTCGACCAGGCTGTTGAGATAGGCTGGCGGCGTGTCGTAATCGAGGAACGGATGCAGCAGACCGCGCTCATACCAGCGGCAGTTACGGATCGCCCCGACCACCGCCAGGCTGGCAGCGCCGTTGCCGTGAACTTCACAGTCCATGCCGAACGCCTCGGCGAGGTTAGCCACTTTGAGGGTGGCTGAGATGCCGCCGACGCCGTTGGCCCCGGCACGCAGAATGTCGCAGGCTCCGGCTCGCACCCAGTCAGCGCGGCTGTGATGCTTGCCGCCGAGACTCTCCGGGCCGAGCACGTCAATCGACAGGTTGTCCGCCAGCCAGGCGTAAGAGGCCATGCTTTCCTCCTCCATCGGCTCTTCAAACCAGGCGAAGTTGAGCTTCTCCAGCGCCTTGCCAATGGTCAGCGCATCGCTGCGGCTGTACCAGTGATAGCCATCCAGCATCAGCGCGATATCCGGACCCACCGCTTCGCGCACTGCGGCGCAGGCTTTGATATCCATCGCCGGGCTGGGCGCAAACGACACTGGCGGCATCCAGGTGTGCAGCTTTATCGCCTGATAACCGCGCGCCACCAGTTTTTCAGCGAACTGCGCATATTCATCCGGGGTTGAGAGTCCGCCATGCAGCTCATCGCCGCACATGGTGCTGCCGTAGGCCGGGATCTTTTCGCGATAGCCGCCCAGCAGCTTATGTACCGGCTGGTTAAGTTTGCGGCCAATCAGGTCCCACAGCGCCTGTTCCACCGCTGAGAGCGCCCGTTCGGTAAGCTGATGGGCGCTGCCGCGCTGCCAGTGCACCAGATCCTGCCATAAACGCTCACGATCAAAGGCGTTCTGGCCGATCAGCACTTTACGGAAGAAGGCATTAACCACGTGCGAACGGATGACTTCGGGCGGGGCAAAGGCGTAACCGCAGTCACCGTCCTCGCTGGTCAGGGTGAGCAGCGCCATCTGCGCCTCATTTTCCGGACCGGGATGGGAATGCCCGGCGCTGTCGCTACAGCGTTGGGTCGGATAGGTAAAGAGAGTGACATCAATCGCGCTAATCTTCACGGCTAAGCTCCTGTGGCTGACTATCCTGACAAAATATTAAAACGTCGTTTCATTTTTCAATCTAGCCGTAACATTTTATTAACGCATTAGCCAAAGGGCGCATCTTGCTGGCTAATATGTGTGCAATCGCCCAGGGCGTTGTGAGCATATTCACGAATGTTGACCATTTTGTGAGCAGTAACACAGCCGCTTGCCGCAGGTCGTAGCGTGCTTGTCGATAGCTCTGTGCGAAGCCCAAACCTCAAACCTCAAACCTCAAACCTCAAACCTCAAACCCGGCGATTGCGCAGGCTCTGCTGCGCTGCGACCCAGCGGAAAAACATTTCGCGCCATCACTTCCCCCGATTCTGTTTTTAGGTGATAGTAACGCCGCTTTATATTAATAATTCTCATTATCATTACTGTGGACTTTGACTATGAAAAAATGGCTTTTAGCGCTGGGGCTAATCACGCTGACAGGGATGGCTTCGGCCAAAACCATTACCGATGTGGCCGGACGCCAGGTCGAGGTGCCGCAGGAGGCAAAACGCATCATTCTGGGTGAGGGACGGCAGATTTACCTGCTGGCAGCGTTTGATACCGATGCGCCGTTTAAGCGGGTGATCGGCTGGCGCGATGATTTTCCTAAAGCGGACTGGGACGGTTACCAGGCTTATGAGCAGCGCTATCCGCAGATTAAACAGTTGCCGACCTTTGGCGGCGCAAAAGATGGCACTTTCAACGTTGAGCAGGCGCTCACCCTGAAGCCCGATCTGGTGCTGATGAACCTCGAATCGAAAGCGGCAACTGACGAAGGCAAGCTGATCGAGAAGCTTCAGGCTGTTGGCGTCCCGGTGGTGTTTATCGATTTCCGTGAATCGCCGTTTGTTAATGCAGAGAAAAGCATCCACATCATGGGCGAACTGCTGAACAAGCCGGAGCGGGCGCAGGCGATTATTCGTTTTCGTCAGCAGCAGATTGACCGGGTGACCTCGAAGCTGGCGAACTTTAGCGGCTACCGGCCAAAAGTGATGATTGATCGGGCCGGCGGCTACAGCGATGAGTGCTGCATGTCCTTTGGTAATGAAAACTTTGGTCAGATGGTGGAGATGGCCGGCGGACGCAACATCGCGAAGGATCTGATCCCCGGCACGTTTGGCACGGTTAACCCGGAGCAGATCATTGCCAGCCAGCCGGATGTGGTGGTGGTGACCGGTGCCAACTGGAAGAACTACAACACCGTCGGTAAGTGGGTCGGCGTCGGTCCGGGTGCCAACCTGACAGACGCCAGCGCACGGCTGAAAGCCCTGATGATGCGTGACGCGTTCAAAACCCTGCCGGTGGCGCACAACGGCAACGCGCACGCCATCTGGCATCAGTTCTATGACAGCCCGTATCAGTTTGTTGCGATTCAGGCGCTGGCCAAATGGCTGCATCCCGATCTGTTTGCCGATCTCGATCCGGACGCGACCTTCCGTGAGTTTTATCAGCAGTTCCTGCCGCTGCCGTATCAGCCCGGCTACTGGGTGACGCTGCCCGCCGATAAGTCCTGATCCCCAGGCGGTGACCCGGCGGTCACCGCCCTGATTTTCACTTCCTGCCGAATTAACCCTTCGCTTTTCTTCATGTTTACTAATCTTTTACAGGCGCGAGATCGGTTGCTACTGGCAGCCTGACGTCTGGCCTGATCCACATTCATCGTTGAAATGGAGAGAAACATGCGCAATACCTCGGGAAGATCGGCATTCGCCGTGACGCTGTACGCTCTGCTGGAGCCGGTGCCGCTGGGCTTTTTTGTCGCGGCCTGGCTGTTCGATATCCTCTATAGCCAGACCTTTGTCCAGTTCTGGACCGACGCCGCCGGCTGGCTGATCGCGCTGGGGCTGGTGCTGGCTATTGTGCCGCGACTCATCGCGCTGGTTTATCTGTTCCGCGGCAGCGACAGTGCAGAAAAGAGCCATTTCTGGCTGTGGCTGGTGGCGATTGTCATCGCTATCGTCAATGCGTTTATCCACAGTCGCGACGCTGCCGCTGTGATCCCGCTTGGCGTAACGCTTTCCACGCTGGTGGTGGCGCTGCTGCTGCTGGCGAATGTGCAACTTGCGTTACGTCAGCGTAGCGCTTAAGGAGGAGCCACCATGAAAATGCAGCATAAATCTATCCTGCGCTCACCCTGACAGCCCTGCTGGTGGGCTGTGATGATGGCGCGCTGGTCGATCCGCAGAAGCAGATTGGACCCAACCCGGAACTGCCGCAGGCGCAGAACTTCTTTATGCCGCCAATGCAGGTGCCGGAAGGCACGCCGTGGAAAGCGGGCGAAATGCCAAAAGTGGCGCAGGGGCTGAAAATCGAGAAAATCGCCGAGAATCTGCAGCATCCGCGCCAGGTCTATGTGTTACCGAATAACGATGTGCTGGTAGCGGAATCAAACGGGCCGGCAAAGCCGACCACCCGACCTAAACAGCTGATTATGGGCATCGTGCAGAAAGCCTCAGGCAAAGGCGGTGCCGGTGGCAACCGCATCACGCTGCTGCGTAACGTCAACGGTAAATGGGAGCAGCATCGCTTTATCGAAAACCTGCATTCGCCGTTTGGTATGCAGCTGATTGGTAACACGCTCTACGTCGCCAATGCTGATAGCCTGGTGAAATTCCCGTATCGCGAAGGGGAAACCGAAATCCGCACCGCGCCGGAAGAGGTGACCGAACTGCCGGGCGGGCCGATTAACCACCACTGGACTAAATCGCTGTTAGCCAGCCCGGACGGCAGCAAACTGTACGTCGGCGTCGGCTCCAACAGTAACGTTACCGAAAACGGCATCGGGGCCGAATACCGGCGGGCAGCGGTGCTGGAAGTGGACGCTGCCAGCGGTGCCAGTCGTATCTACGCCAGCGGGCTGCGCAATCCGACCGGCTTACAGTGGGAGCCGCAAAGCGGCAAACTGTGGGCCATTGTCAACGAACGTGACGAAATCGGTTCCGATCTGGTGCCAGACTATCTGACCTCGGTGCAGGATAAAGGCTTCTACGGCTGGCCCTACAGCTACTATGGTCAGCATGTCGATACCCGTGCCGAACCGCAGCGTCCTGACCTGGTTGAGCAGGCGATAAAACCGGATTACGCGCTCAGCTCGCACGTCGCGCCGCTCGGACTGCTGTTTTACAGCGCCGATAACATGCCGCAGTATCGCGGGGGTGCCTTTATCAGTGAGCACGGCAGCTGGAACCGCACGCCGCTCAACGGCTACAAAGTGGTGTGGGTGAAGTTTGAAAACGGCAAGCCGGTCGGGCAGCCACAGACGGTGGTATCAGGTTTTCTGACGGAGGATGAGAAGCAGGTGCGGGGTCTGCCGGTTGGCCTGGCCAGCGATCAGCAGGGCGGCGTATTAATCGCCGATGATGCCGGCAATACCGTCTGGCGGATCAGCGCCGCCAACTAACCGGTTTATGACGGGCATAAAAAAAGGATTTGGCGTAATGCCAAATCCTTTATTTTTTTGTTCGCTACCCGGCTGGTAACCGCGCTGCGAACGAGGTGCTCAGCACTCTCCACACAGCAGATTGTAAAATGTGCGGCTAAGGATTTCAAGTTTCGCCAAAATACTGTATGTTTATACATGTGTTGGGTGTTGAGCGAAGCCTCATTGTCGACTGGCCGCTCCCAGGGGCACGGTTTCCAAAATCCCGGCAGGCATCAGGTGGTGCTGGCCTGTGGCTTTAACCATGAGTGCCGCTCAGCCCTCTCCACAAAGATGTGCTTAGGCGCCCGGCGGTAGAGTCAAAGCCTCGGTTGCCGAACAGCGCGCTCCTGTTAAAGGAGAAGGAAAGTGATGGAACTGACTAAGCTGATTCTGGATCTCATCCGGGTCATCTTGCAGATCATCGTTGCCCTTATGCAACTGACCGGTCACGCAGGTTAACCGGAACTTGAATCAAGGCGGGGCTAACCACTCCGCCTTTTTTCGCTGTCAATTGCCTGTCATGCTGGCCGGGTAGAGTGGCGCGACAGCGTGACGCCAGCCTGGCGTTACCTTTCGCGATTGGGAGTGTTATGTCAGTTGCCACCCTTATGCCCGCCAGACTCCAGCACACCCGGATTGATGAGAGTGTGCGCCTGCGTGAAACCCGCATCGGCCAGCAGTGTGAAATTCTGGCCCACAGCACGCTGGAATATTGCGAGCTGGGGGACTTCTCTTACGTCGGGGAGCATTGCAGCATCGCCGATAGTCAGATTGGCCGCTTCTGCGCCATCGCTAATCAGGTGCGCATCGGCGCGCCTAATCATCCGATGGATCGCGCCTCTCAGCATCGCTTCACCTACTGCCCGGAGTATTACCACCCTGACGCCCAGCGCGATGGCGGTTTCTATGCCGCGCGGCGTGCCGATCGGGTGACCATCGGTCACGATGTCTGGATTGGCCACGGGGTTATCGTGCTGCCCGGCGTCACCATTGGCGATGGGGCGGTACTGGCGGCAGGTGCGGTGGTGACCAGGGATGTGGCGGCTTACAGCGTGGTCGGCGGCGTACCGGCCAGGCCGCTGCGGCTGCGGTTTACCCCGCGATTGCCGCCCGGCTGCAGCGTATTGCCTGGTGGGACTGGCCACTGGAGAAACTGCTGGCTAACTTGGCGGATTTTCAGCAGGGCGATATTGAACTGTTCTGCGATCGTCACGATTTGCGGAGCGCATAACGATCGCCCCGGCGCGAACCGGGGCGACGACGATCACGCCACCGACGTCTCCGCCACCTCAGACGACGCGGTATCAGCGACCAGCGGTTTTTCCGGTTGCAGCAGAGTCATCGCCAGCATACTGCCAAACGCAATCAGCGCGGTGACGGTAAACATCGCGTTGTAGCCGTAATATTCCGCCAGCCAGCCGCATAACATCGGCGAGATAATCGCGGCCAGATTGGCAATCGCCAGCGTCATGCCGCTGTAGGTGCCGACCGAGGCTTTCGGGGTGACGTCAATCACCACTGACCAGTAGACGTTATTCACCAGCGCGTTGAGCGCATTACCCAGCGTCATCAGGGCAATAATCCCGGCGGCTGATGACACGTAAGGGATCGCCATAAAGCAACAGGCGGTGCCGCACAGCGTGACCGCGGCGAACAGGTTGCGCGCCAGCCGCAGGTTATTGAAACGGGCCAGCAGGGTATCGGCGATGCGCCCGCCCAGCAGCACGGTCAGGCAGGCACCACTCCACGGGATCATCGCCACGTACCACAGCGAATGCAGGTCGTAATGGAAATTATCCTGCAGGTATTTTGGCATCCACGTCACCAGGGTAAAGGTGATGTAGAGGAAGGAGAAGTAGCCCAGCGCGTTGCATACCAGAGTGCGGCTGGTGAAGAAGCGCCACCACGGCAGCGCCACGCCATCGGCCGCACGCTGACGCTGGCCGTCAAGGATCAGCTTGCGTTCTGCGGCGCTGGTGGCGGGACTGCTCTCCGGACCGTCACTGAAGGTGCGGGCAAACAGCGCCATCGCCAGCAGCGAAAACACGCCCAGCAGAATAAACATCATCCGCCAGTCACCGGTCAGCAGCAGCAGCCCGACCGCAATTGGCGCGGTCAGCAACGCGCCAACCTGGGTCGAGAGCAGGCCAATGCCGAGCGCAAAGCCGCGTTCGTTATCCGGCGCCAGTGCGCAATCGCCTTGTTCATCAGCGCGTAGGCGGGACCTTCCGAGAAGCCAAACAGGATGCGCAGGGCGGCAAAGCCCATAATGGCGGAACCGCCAAACAGCGCCATACCCAGTTCACCGGCCCAGGCGGTAGCGATTTCCAGCAGCGACCAGAGTACGCCCGCCAGTAACCAGACCTTTTTGGTGCCGATACGATCGGCAAGAAAGCCGCCGCACAGTGAACCAAACAGATAGCCGAAGCCAAAGTAGCCCAGCACAGCACCCAGCTGAACTTTACTGAAGTGGTACTCGGTGGCAATCGCGTTGGCGGCAAACGACAGCGCGCCGCGGTCGATGTAGTTGATCAGGGCGATCAGGAACAACAGTGAAAATATGGTGTAACGGTAACGGCTGGCCTTCATCTCACTTCTCCTGAATGGGGTTAACAGGATCGATGAAGCAAAATGAGTGCCGGAAACGCGGACAGGGCTGAAAAGGCGGAGGGAGCCGCGGGAGCAGGCGCTGCGGCCCGCCTGACTGGCGAGCCGTGATGAAGAATTACCCGGCTAATTATTCGCCTGCGCATCAATCCGGTGCAGCGAATGCCTGATAACAGGGAGCGCTCTGGCTCAGGCCGCGTTGTGCTGCGCCCGACTGGCGTGAGGCAGCGGCATTTGCGGCGGCTCGGCCAGTTCGCCGACATGTTGCAGTACCTGTAGCTGATAACCGGCATCGGCCACCGCACTCTGTTCGCTCAACAGCACGCCAGCTTCATTAACGTTTTTGCCCGCCACTTTAATTTTATCGGTGGCACTGGCCAGCATCCATTCATATTCAATATCAACGTGACCACTATCAATACAGCGAATGCCCTGCTGGCTGAGATCGTAAGCCAGTACCGTTGCGGTTGGACCGAGTGAAATTAAGACCAGATCAAAATCAGCCGCGTGGGATAAAACGGCGGCATACAGGCGGTCATAAATTGAAAAGGCGTTACGGTTTAACGTGGTGATCCGTTTAACCTCACGCGCGCCCGCCAGTAAATCATTGCCTAATCCCAGCCGCGTTCCGCTGCCCTCGACAATTAATACCCGCCGGTCTTTATACAGCAGTTTAAATTTATCAAAAATGGTACGGGATAACTGCTTGGTTTTATAATCGTGATAAGGTCGGGTTACCGAGGTATTACCGTACTGGTACTGCTTATTCAGCAGAGAGTGATAATATTTAAAATAAAACGACTTGTGAAAGAACCAGAACAGGGCCGATCCATTGCGCATATTTCGCGTAGTGCGAAAGGCGTCCGGGAGGCAGAGCAGGCAGTGCGGATTGGCCTGCGGGCCCTGCTGTAATAGCGCCTTAAGCCTGGCCGAGAGGCGCGGATCAAAGGGCTGAAAACCGATGTTCTTATAATAGGTCATCTCCAGCTCACCATCGCCGTAGCGGGCCAGCGATAACTGCGGATCGCTTAATAGCCGATCAATAGTCTCTTCTATCGACATGACTGAATAAGATTTAACTCTGGCCTGGGCGGCCGGATAGCGAAGCGCTGCATTGATAAATTTAAAGGGAAAACGAATCTTACGATAAATCGCATTTACTGCCGACATGATTAGCCTGCCTGTTTTATTTTGCCGGCGATAAATGAGCTGCGCCCGCATTAACGGAATTAAAGCTGTGCCTGATCTATATCACATCGCCTAAAAGTTGCCAGGATGAGGAATATCTTAAAGCTATTTAGCGTGATGAGTTAACAGCATTGTTAATATTTAATCAGGTTTATCGGGTGCGGGATAAACAAACGTTTTAAACAGAAAAATGGCGTTCAATTAAAGGTTGGCGGGTCGGGCAGAGTTAACCTGTTGTTCAGAGGCTCTATTTCAGACCGCCTGAGCTAAATATGAAAATAAGCGCTGCTTATTCTGTGGCTGGGTTAAGATTTATCGCAGTCAGCCCCGTGATTTCTGATTACGATATTTTGTCAGTTGAAAAAGGCTTAAGCGACTTTGCCGCGCCGCATTGCTGAAGCGTAACTTGTCTATTAAATCCACAGCTTTGAACAAAAGATGCGATTCATTCAGCCGATTGGTTAATTTTTTGTGATGAATGTCGCGGTTTTACCGCTTCGGAAAGTAAAAAAACCGGCGATTAGGCTATTGAGGGGAGGGATATTAATAAGTCCGACTAATGACTTACCTTTC